>JBEKFK010000107.1:0-6322 GCA_050013375.1 Nitrososphaerales archaeon
TGGACTTCGAGCCGGACTACTCATACATCGTCGGCAAGAAGATCCCAATAGTACCATTGAGGTTGAAGAGCGAGCTGGACATTGGCCTCGGCTGGCTCGACCGGGTCGAACTCATCTCAATCGCAATCATGAGCGGCCAGCACCACCTCGCCGAAGGCGGAACCAGGCACTAGCCAGGTGGTCGCCTGGTGACGGCCAAGAACCGACGGTCGCGTCCCAGACATCATCGGCTCCTTGCGCTCGATTATGAATCGAGGGTCCTCCTCTCCACTTGGGGAGGGCGTCGGGGGAAAGAGCATGAGGGCCGAAGAGGGCGACTTATCTGGGACAGTTAGAAGCGTCTTGTAGCGTGATGGCGCGCATCTTTCAGCCATAGATTGCCCACGGATGGCCCGACTCCCCCAGACAGGGGGCCTACGACAAGAGCTCTTCTCCCCCGACATTACTACCTGGTCCGAGGGAACGAGTTGGACGAATCGACAGTGGTGAATGCTCCGAGTAATAGGTTCGTCGGTACTCTTCTCAACCTGGAGTCCAAATAATTTTTATAGGAATATAACATATGTATTGAGGTTGGCCGACAATAGCCAGTCCGCGGCACAGCCCAAACCAGCTGACCGCAGGACGTTCCTAAAGATCGGCGCTGGCGTCGTTGCTGGTGCCGCAATAGCCACTGTTGTAGAAGTACCATACTACAACAGCGTCGTAGGCGGAAACAACAACAACTCGAGCACCACCGTCGCATCGCTGCAGAACGAACTTTCTTCGACCCAGGACCAGCTCTCGTCTACACAGGAACAGCTGAACGCCACGGCGTCCCAGCTCAGCTCGGCTCAGGGGCAGGTCTCCTCGCTGAACAACCAGCTGAGTTCGACCCAGGCCCAGCTGAGCAGCGCGAACTCTCAGCTGAGCGGAGTAAATTCGCAGCTAGCGGCGACCCAGCAGGCGCTCACGAGCGCGAACGGTCAGATCACGACGCTCAATGGTCAGGTGAGCTCGCTTAATTCGGCAGTAACAAGCGCAAGTGCTAGCGCGACCGCGCTTCAGATTCAAATCGACACGACCACCGGCTTCCTTACCTTGTCGACAACCGAACAATCAATGCTCGCAGCTATCGCCGAGACAATCATTCCTTCTGACAGCAACGGACCCGGCGCAAAGGAAGCGGGGGCGATCTACTTCATGGACAGAGTGTTGGCCGGCGACTACGGAAAGAATGGCAACGTCTACATGCAAGGTCCCTTCATCATGTCGGGACAAGCCGGTCCCATCACAGTAGGAGGCGTAGTCTATCCTAACGGGTCCCCCGTCCAGCGCGTCACAGCCGGTACCAGATACCAGTACCAAATGAACATCCGCGAGTTCTTCAGATACGGTCTCGCCGCGTTCGAGACCTACTCGAACACCGCGTACGGCGGGAACTTCGAGACACTCTCTGCCGCTAATCAGCTTGCGGCCCTGCAGGACCTGTGGAACAATAAGCCCACCACGTTCGCGAATATCAACCCTGTGGACTTCGCATACGAGCTGACCATGCTCGTCTGGTGCGGGTTCCTTATGGATCCGCTGTATGGTGGCAACCAGAACATGGTTGGGTGGCAATACGTGGGGTTCAACGGCCTCAACAATGGCAACTTCTACGGAGAGGGATACACACCCAAACAACTCATGGTTTCAACGACTCCAATCCCATTGAAACCAGCGAGCCTTGCGCAGTTCCAGAAGGGGAGTGCATAGAGATGTCTTCAACCAACGTGATTCAGGAGCCGGCAGCAGATGTCGTTGTACTCGGCCTCGGCGTGACAGGGGGCATAGTAGCGACTGAACTCGCCAAAGCTGGATACAAGGTGGTCGGGATTGAGAAGGGTCCGTATTGGAACTACAGCACTGACTTCGCTCCCGTCAAGTACGACGAGTGGGGGATCGGGTTCCACAGAAAGTTCGATCACCCGCTCCCGATGTCCACCTATACGATCAGGAACAATGACAACCAGTATGCTCTACCCGCCCGAAGAAACACATCGCTGCAGATTATCGTGCAGGGACACGGAGTCGGAGGTATGTCACAGCACTACGCGGGCGCGATGGGTAGGTACGGTCCTTGGAACTACCAGATGGCATCGATGACAGCGAGTCGGTACGGCCCTAACTTCCTCAATACAATCGATCCGACGAATGATGTCCAAGACTGGCCGATGACTTACAGCGAGTACGAGCCCTACTACGTCGAATGGGAGCAGGCCTGGGGCCTCGCGGGCACCAATATGGGGTCGCTGGTCCCGATGAGCAAGAACTTCCCGTTACCCCCTCACCCCCAGACAAGCCAAGGGACGTTATGGGAGAATACAGCGGAGAGTCTTGGATACACGCCATACCCAACGCCCACGTCCCTCGCATCGCAGGCGTACGTCAACCAATATGGGGTGTCAATCAATGGTTGCGTCTATGATGGCTGGTGCGGGGCCGCGTGCAATTACGTCTGCGAAACAGGCGCCAAAGCGAATTCAGCGTTCAGAGTCATACCCGCCGCCATTCAAACAGGCAACTTCACCATGAAGACCAACAGCTATGTCTTCAGGCTCGACACCAACTCTTCGGGGAATGTGACCGATGCCAGGTACTACGATGCATCGGGGAATGTCCACATCCAGCCTGGCACTGTCTTCTGGAACGGACTCTGGGGGTTCAACATACCCCGATTGATGCAACTGTCGGGAACAGGTCCAACATACAATCCTGCGTCTGGGACGGGAACTATAGGACGGGGAGTCACGCCTACAAGCACGGTAGGTGGCGCAAGTGCAAGCGGAACTCTCGCTATCGGAGGTAACTCCTACAGTGCAGGAAACGCGAGCGCTGGCGGAGTGTCAATCTACGACTTTGCGGACGACAACTTTGACCACACCGGTCTGAATTTCATCGGAGGCGGAGTGGTCTCGGTCGGAGGGTATCAGGGTGGTGGCCCGGCCAACTTCTCGGGTATAGCAGGTGCGGCGACAATCAACAGCATGGGAAGTGCCTACAAGGCGTCTCTCAAGAATCACTACCTACCGACCAAGCTCACAGTTGCGCTGGGTCCCGCTCCCGCTGAACTCGCCGATACGAGGTGGCATCTGGATCTTGATCCGCACCACAACGACATGTATGGAGACCCGTTGGAGAGGATTACCATGGACTGGGCAAGCAACGCGGTGAACGGGGCGAGCTACCTGGCCCCTCTAATGGAACCGATTCTGACAAAACTCGGGGCCGCCAACATCACCCTCAACAAGGGAACACCTGCTGGCACCACTCACATGGACAATTGGCAGGCACATACGAGGGGTGGATGCAGAATCGGAAGCAACTCGGCAACTTCTGTCTTCAACATGTACCAGCAGTCTTGGACTGTGCCCAACCTCTTCGCTGGAGGAGAAATCACGAACACCCACGGCAGCAGCGTGACAGCCGGGACCCACGCGATAGGCCCCACCTCGTACGTAGGGGTTGAAGGAATCAAGAAGTACCTCCAGAGCCCTGGACCACTAGTCTAGCGGTGACCAAGCGACGGGCCTCGCGACGCCCGTCGCCCGACTTCCTTCTAGCTTCCCACGAAGGGCGCAGCCCTGATGTACCTGCTGTCCTTCAACTGGCTGACGATGGCGTAGGCTATGTCGGCCCGAGATATCCTGCTGGACGGCGGCCTCTTCAAATCGGTCCTGTAGCTCCTGGTCAGCGGCCCGTCGGTGATGTACGGCACCCTTACGATCGTCCATTCGAGCCCGCTCTTGCTGACCAGCTCGAACTCCTTCTGTTTCTCCTCCGCAGCGCGGCGGAAGGTAAGCTTTGAGAACCACGCCGCCAGCCCATACCCGACCCCCTTCGCATCCCCGGGAACGTCAATCCCTGCCCCCGCCACTCCGATGAACCTCCTCGTCCCACTCTTCTTCATGGTGGTGAGGATCAGCTCGGTTACGGCGAGGAGCCGCTCGACCTCGGCAGAGGAATTCGCCCGGACTCCGAGGGTGTCAATCACGGCGTCGCGCCCCTCGATGACCTGGCCGACGGCTCCGGGGTCTCCCGAGTCGCCCTTGATCACGTTCAGCCGCTCGTTCCCGCTGTGGACCTTTGCTGGGTCGCCGACGAGCACCTTGACTCCATGACCCTGCTCCAACAGTTGGTCAAGGACCAGGCTGCCGATCGAGCCGGTAGCGCCGAACAACGCGACCCTCACGAGCCTGGTTCAGCCGGGCCTCGCATAAGGGCTTTGACTTTTTGGCTTTCTGCCGGCTGAACCCGTGTACGAGGGTTCTAGTCGAATGTTGCATCAATCATATGGCCGTCCCGATTCCTTTCCTCATATGTCGCGAGCGAAGACCGAGAAGAACCGGACAGTCCAAAGTGATCTAAGGACCAGTGAGGACGGTGAAAGGACAGACCCTGACTTCATCTTCGTAGATCTGGACATGTAGCAAACGATGCCGTTCATCGATGCCGACAGAGTTCGGGTCGTTCGGCTCAGACGATGTGGATGATTGCCAGGTAGGCCACGCACGAGATCGCCGCGCACGCCGGGATGGTGATCAGCCACGCCCACACGATCCTCCGCGCGACGCCCCACCTCACCGCTGTGAGCCGCCTCGTGGCGCCGACTCCCATGATGGACCCGCTCACACAGTGGGTCGTACTTACGGGGATCCCGAGGAGAGAGGACGTCATGATTACTCCTGCCGCTGTCGTCTCGGCGGCGAACCCGTGGACCGGGTCGAGCTTTGTGATCTTGAAGCCCATCGTGTTGACGATCCTCCAGCCCCCGAACAGGGTTCCGAGGGCGATCGCGGAGTTGGCCATGATTGCTACCCAGAGAGGTACGCTGAACTTCGAGAGGTTTCCGGTCGAGACCAGAAGAGCGGTTACGACCCCCATGGTCTTCTGGGCGTCGTTGCTGCCGTGGGCGAGGCTTACGAGGCTTGACGAGAGTATCTGGAGCCTCTTGAAGTAGGCGTTGACGAGCCTCGCAGAGTAGTGGCGGAACGCCCTGAGGAGCAAAGTCATGAGCACGAAGGCGAGGGCGAGCCCAATCAGCGGTGAAGTTACAAGGAAGAGCAGGGTCTTGCTGAGGCTCGCGATGACGAGGACCCTGGGACCGGCCTCGGTGACCCCGGCCCCGATCAGGCCCCCGATCAGCGCGTGAGAGGAGCTGGTCGGCAGACCGAAGAACCAGGTGATTAGGTCCCACGAGATGGCACCGAGGAGTGCCCCCAGTATGACGTACGAGTTTATCGCCGAGGGCGAGATGATTCCCGAGCCTATGGTGCTCGCGACCGCGAAGCCGAAGATCAGGAAGGCAACGAAGTTGAAGGTCGCCGCGAGGCCGACGGCGGCCGGAGGCGAGAGAGCCCTCGTGGAGACCACCGTCGATATCGAGTTCGCCGCGTCATGGAAACCGTTGACGAAGTCGAAAGAGAAGGCGACCACGATTATCCCGATGACGAGGGTCGTGAACAACTCGGGATCGGCTTCCTAGGTGTAGCGCCTTACGATATCCCGGAGTTCCTGGCTGACGTCTTCGCACCTGTCCGTCACGATCTCCAGCTCCTCGTAGATCTCCTTCAGCTTCATGATCTTGATTACGTCGGTCTCCTTGAACAGCTTGGCGACGCTGTCGTTGAGGATGACATCGGCCTCGTTCTCCAGGGTGTCGACATCAATGCACCTGAGGTCAATCTCTCTCCCCTCCCTGTGCCTCATAGCGACGAAGGCGGCGTGGATCTCGGCCACGGAGCGGGCGACAATGCTGGCGAACTGCTTCATCGCCTCGGTCGACTCCTTGATCTCGTAGAGAACGATCCGATTCGCGGCCGCATCCATGAAGTCCAGCACATCGTCGTAGAGCGACGCGAGCTTGGTGATGTCGTCCTGGTCGATCGGTGTCACGAAAGTCCCGTTCACCTTCTCGTAGATCTGGTGGACGATCTCGTCTCCCCTGTGCTCAATCTCCTTGAGCTCGGCCCTCCTCTCCTCGAGCCTGTCAAACTGTGTTATCATCTCCTCCAGCACCTTGGCCCCCTTCGCGACATTGCTCGACTCCTCCTCGAGCAGGTCGAAGAACACCTTGTCCTCCGGGACTATCCAGCTCCTAAACCCCATCTCGGGTCGTCCGCGCCCCATCTTGCTTGCTCATTTAACGATATTGAATCGGGAGTGAGGGTTCCGCCGAGACTGCAGGGTCGAGCGTACCGCGACTTTCGCGAGCACGACCCAGGAACCTGCGCAGAGGCACCGGCGAGGATCCGATTCCTGTTTTTAACCAACGAATCCTAGACGTCGGTCGCCAGCCAAG
>JBEKFK010000108.1:0-6321 GCA_050013375.1 Nitrososphaerales archaeon
GACGGATTTCACATCGTCAGACCGAGTGTGTGCAAATGATTGCACTCTGCTTGCAAACGTTACGTCCCGCTTAACTACCGCTTGAAAGACGGAACGCCAAGCGAAAGGAATTGGCAGCAGAAAAAATTACGGATACCAAACTATCGCGGCGGCAGTTCGTGGGGACTGCAGCCGTTGGCGCCGCAGCGCTGGGCGCCGTGGCGGGAGCCTCGGCTCTCGTCCCAAGCGTAGCCGCGGTGCCCACCGCGGCCTCCGCACTGGGCGCTAGCAGGGCCAGCACAGCGAAGAGGGGTGCACCGATCCCGGTGCCCACCAGCTGGGGCATGTCCTGCGACGTCCTCGTCATCGGCTACGGAGGAGCCGGAGCGGTCAGCGCGATCACCGCGTTCGACGCCGGCGCCAACGTGCTCGTGATCGAGAAGACGCCCAGCCTCGCGAGCCTGGGTATCACCAACGGGTCCGTGCCCTCGATCCAGATCTCCGGCGGTGGAGGCAACACGCACATCTCCGGTGGACTCGTGGTCTATCCGACCGACCCGATCGGCGGGGCGGAGCACCTGTACAACCTCTCTTTCGGCGCGACCCCGATGGACGTCTGCCAGGCGTGGGGCACCATGGCGAACCAGAACAAGGCGTGGCTCGACAGCATGGGAATCCCTTGCACTCTGAACCCGCTCAGCGGAGAGTTCCCGAACGTTCCGGGCTTCTCCTCGATCAGCAACTATAACGTCAACGGACAGGGTCAGCAGCTCTTCAAGTTCCTCGACGGCTTCGTCGCGAATAGGAACATACCCGTGCTCTTCAACACCCGCGCGACGGGTCTGATCCAGAACCCGACGACGGGCGAGATCTTGGGCGTTCAGGCAACGCAGAACGGGAGTCAGGTGATGAACATCCAGGCGAAGAGGGGAGTCATCATGTGCACGGGCGGATTCGAGTATGACGATGTCATGAAGGTGAGATTCCTGAAGGCCTACCCAGACCACTTCTACGGATGGCAGTACAACACCGGCGACGGGATCAAGATGGGCCAGAAGGTCGGAGCTGCTCTTTGGCACATGAACGCGGTGTCCGGACGCCCCGAGCCCTGGGTCCCCAGGCTCAACCAAGGATGGGCCTACAACAACCCGACGAACAACTACATCTGGGTGAACAGGTACGGCCAGCGCTTCCTCAACGAGAGCGGCTACCCATCCCACAGCGGATGGTGCGCCATGAACGGCTTCAACCTGACCGTCGGCGAGTACACGAACCTTCCTTCGTTCGTTATCTTCGACAACACATTCTGCCAGAAGGGTCCTGCCGCATCCGGAGGTCCGACCTCCGTACCCGTGCAGCTTGGAGGCGTCCTCGGAGCCGGCTCGTTGGCCGGAACACCCTGGAGCGCGAACAACGCCACTGAGATAGCAGCCGGATGGATCATGTCGGGCCCGGACATCCCAACACTGGCCGCGAACATTGCAAAGTGGAACGTGATCGGCTCGAACCAGGGAATGGCAGTCCCACCCAGCTGGAACGCCGCCGAGAGCATGGACACAGTCACCATCCCAGATGGAACCAGCGCACCCAACTTCTCCTCAGCCAACCTCACGGCCGCGGTGAATCAGTACAACGCAGATTGTGCGGCAGGCAAGGGCGACACCGTCTTCCAGAGAACAGCTCTGACGATGGCCCCGCTGCAGACACCTCCGTACTATGCCCTCCCACTCTGGGTAGGAGGACCTAACACCCAGGGCGGACTACAGCGCAACGCGCAGTCGCAGATCACCGACCCATACAACAACCCCATTCCCCGCCTCTACGGCAACGGCGAGAACGGATCCGTCTACGGGTTCCTCTACCCAACAGGTGGAGGCGACATCTGCGAGCTGATCGCCTTCGGGCGCATCTCTGGCACTAACGCAGCAGCCGAAGCCCCCTGGACCTCCTAAATCCAGCGGGTGGGAAGCTCCCAAGGTCGGAGCTTCCTCTCTCTTTTCTTTCTTGCAATCTCCACCGGCACGGGGCGGTCTGTCCTCTCAGGAAAGAATTCGACATTCCCACCCTAGAACTCTCGAAGTTTGACTGTCATCCGCCGCGGACTCGCTCAGATTTGCTGGATGGGCCGGTAGCACTTCCAGATGCTTCAACGGCGCGATGAGACCCCTTTCTTAAATATCGAAAAATCACCCCCTGAACAGAGACTCACCATCTTGGAAATCCTAAGCCCCTGGGCTGCCAAAGCGATTGCAACAAGTTCTGTCAGCGGCGCGAATTCTGTCTCCGTAAACTTTGAGGGGAGCCTGACATTCACCCTGTTTCTCAGGCAAGACTCAGACGGTGAGGCTGTAGCATCCGTCATCCCGGCGAACTCTGTAGCAGGAAGGATGGTGGGGACCTTCGAGGTCGAGGTCTCTACCCCGACCATGCACATGACCGGGGAAGGGAACGCCGGGTGGACCCTGGGGGGGACCTACGATCCGGCGACCGAGTCAGTGAGCATCGCGATCCGCAGTTCAGGGGCGGAGGCGAAGGGCCTGCAGACGTCCTTGAGAGAAGTATCACCGGGCACCAAGCCGGTGGCCGCGCCCTTCTCGGCGGCATTCAACTGGGGTTGGCCTGCTCCGAGCCCTGACGACCCTTCCACCTTGCTCAATGTTCTGGCCCCTCCGGTGGCGGCAGTCATACCCTCTGAACGTGAGGTCGACCTCGCCGTTGTCCACAGCCTCCCGCAGACCGGCCTGAATGAGTTCCAGCATCTGACGTTGGACCTCAAGGAGACCGAGCCGCAGACGATAACCCAGACGTTCGAGGACGAGGCTGGACTGGGGACCCGCACTACAACATGGACCTTCGCGCTCATCCCGCAATTCAACATCGAACGGGATGACCGCGGAGCCGACGGCAGCCACTCGTTCGTCTCCACCGACACTATCAGCCTCCGCTTGGCTATCCCTGGAGTGACGGTGCCGGGCTCCGGCTGGGCGAGCCTGACCTCGTGGCGAGTTAAGGGGATGGGCCCGTTCAGCGGGAGCGGTGTCCCGGACCAGATGCCTGGCAGCATGACCTTCACATTCAAACCCGACCCCGGGGCGCGCCCGACCGACGGATCGAACGTCCGCAACAGACCGCTTCAGTATGACGTCTCGGCGGCGTTCGAGGGCATCGAACAGCACTTCATCTTCTTCCAGGACGACATCGATTTGCTTAGGCAGGAATACATCGACCACGGAGAGGGAATCGTCCCGTCAAGAGGTGACTGCGTCACCCATCCGGTCGACAAGTCTTTCAACGCTGGAAACTACGGGTTTCTCGTCGATGGCGGGATGCAGGCAGCCTTCGACAGGATCGACATCGAGCTCAGAAAGGGGCCGCCTGTCGCTCTCCGCGTAATTTCAGGCTTCAGGTCTCCCCAGAGGAACAAGTCGAGCGGCGACTCCCATCCCGGCAACCCCCACGTCCGGGGACGAGCCCTCGACCTCGCTCCCGATCCGTTCAGCGCCGACGCTCTGAAGGCCGTCTATCAAGCATGCGTTAGAGCCGGCTTCCACCCCGTCTGCGAGGCCTCCCCTGGAAAGATCGTCCCGCTAGGGAGCCTCGACGCCAACCACGTCCACGTCGACTGGTGAGCCGTGTCCAGAGGCCGAATCCGGACCTGCCCTTATCGGCAATCAGATGCCTGCGTGTGCAGACCGGCGAAAGCTACGGGGACCCTAGCGCTGTACGTCCGGGTTTGGAGCGAATCTTGTGGGCTTGCTCACTCTGGATTCGCTCGTCCCACGTGGGAATCGTCGCTGGTGATAACCTCGCAGCACAGTCAGTCTGGACACTTCCCTTGTGAATGCGAATCGTGATGTGTTGGGTCGTTTAGTCTGGTGGCACGTCGGTCGAGGGCCGGGCGCTCTTCTGAGGGCCCCTCGGCGGCAGTGAATCCACGGCGCGATGCCTGCTTCTCCGTGCTTCCAGCGATGGTCCCAACCTCGTGCTGGAATTCTCAATTCTGAGAAACGTATCCCCGCCTTAATAACATCTCTTCTGACTTTCAGTTCATGACTCAGGATAAGGGTAACTTCAAAGACTTCAGAGTCTCGAGAAGGAACTTCTTGGGAACCGCTGCCATTGGTGCAGCGGCGATCGGAGGGACAGCACTTGCGGCCTCGACGCTCAAGCCCAACTTCGCTTCGGCCGCACTCGGCGCACAGTCCGCCAAAGGGATCGCAGAGGTCAAAGCCAATGGAAAGGTCAGCAGGGTCATCAGCAGAGCGGCTCCTCTTCCAGTGCCCGACAACTGGTCCAAGACAGCAGATGTGGTCATTGTAGGCTACGGAGGTGCGGGCGCCGTCACCGCTATCACGGCATATGACGCCGGAGCCAACGTTCTCGTGCTCGAGAAGACGCCCAGCTATGCCTCGCTCGGAGTGACCAACCCCGCCATCACGGGTGGTGGCGGCAACACTTCGATGAACGCAGGCAACGCAACCTACGTGAAGGACCCCCTCAACGGAGCGAACTACATCTACCAGCAGTCATGGGGAAACACCCCCATGCCGGTCTGCGAATCTCTCGCATGGATGGAGGTCGAGAATCCGGCTTGGCTAACCCAGATGGGCATCAAGTACACCCTGAGCTCTACCACCGGCGAGTTCCCTAACCTGCCGGGCGGAGCGCTCGGCTTCGGAGGAATGTCCCTGGCGAGCGGTAACGTCTTCTTCCAGCAGCTCGACGCCCTCGTCCAGAAGAGGAACATACCGATCCTCTTCAACACGCCGGCCACGGACCTGTTCCAGGACCCGACGACCGGAGAGATACTGGGAGTCCAAGCAATGGCCAACAACAGCGAGATTCTCAACATACAGGCAATGAAGGCAGTGGTCCTGACCACCGGTAGCATCGAGTTCAATGAGACCATGAAGTCAGACAACATGAGGGTCTACCCGGCCCACTTCTACGGCTGGCAATTCTGCACTGGGGACAGTGTCACGATGGCGTCGAAGGTCGGCGCGGCCATGTGGCATATGGGTTCCATGTCTGCTAGGATGGTCCCATGGTTCCCGCAGTACGCGAACGCCTTCGGCACCTGCGCCCCATCCCAGCACGGGTGGATCTACGTGGACAAGAACGGCAACCGGTACGCCGACGAGACTGAGATCTCGACATACTCGCACAACTGGTGGATCAAGCTCTCGGACTTCGATCTCACGGTGCCGCAGTACACCCGCATCCCAAGCTTCATCATCTTCGACGAGACCTGCAGGAAAGCCGCCGCTATCACCAGCGGCTCCAACGGCCAACTCCCTGCGTATCTCGATCCAAGACCCGCATGGAGTTCCGACAACAGCGCAGAGATTGCAAGGGGCTGGATACAGTCGGGCAAGGATATCCCCACGCTTGTCGCGGCCATAAACAGCACACCTTACGTCGGGATGACCCCGGGCACAAACAACTACAGCCCTGCGGCCAATACCACGGTCAACATCAACCCCGCCACCCTTCAGACGACTCTCACCAACTACAACGCCTTCTGCACTGCCGGCGTCGATTCCCAGTTCGGCAGGCCAAAGTCCGCGCTGATCCCGATTGTGACTCCACCCTTCTACGCGATGCCGCTCTGGCCAGGAGGCCCAAGCGCCTTCGGAGGCCCGGTCCGCAACGAGAAGGGCCAGATCTGCGACGCAGACAACAACCCGATCCCACGTCTGTACGCTGCAGGCGAGAACGGCTCGACCGACGGGATGCTCTCGCTCGGAGCGAACAACGCCCAGATCATTGCCTTCGGTCGCATCTCCGGCTCGAACGCTGCGTCTGAGAACCCCTGGGCCTAGATCCTCGGATCGATGTGGAACCTCCCTTCGGGGAGGTCTCCTCCGATGTTTTTTCTGAAATCTCCGTCCATGCCGGACGTCTGCCCACCTCCTCGGGATTCGTCTTCCGTTCGGGTGAACCGCCACCTGGAGCCCTCCCGGCCCTAGGCTCTGAGCGCCAGGACTCTTGCTGAGACGAAACTGATTCAGACTGGAGACAGAAGGCTCGCCTTCGTCGACCCTACCGATCTCCCTGGAGGGGTCGTGCCTAAATATGATGGGCGGTCTCACCCCTGTGATTCAAGTGACCGAACGCGAGCAGCTCCCTCGGCCGATTCCGGATTCGGCAATCCGCGATTTGAGGAGCGATGTGAGGGGGATGGTGGTTTCTCGAGGAGATGAGTCCTTTGACAAGTTGAGGATGGTCTGGAACGGGATGATAGACCGACGCCCTGCGGTGATTGTGAGGGCCCTCGGCGCACGTGATGTAATGACCGCGGTCAATTTTGCCCGTGCGAACGGCTTGCCGGTCTCGGTGCGG
>JBEKFK010000109.1:0-6298 GCA_050013375.1 Nitrososphaerales archaeon
GGAGAGGGCCGAAATACGGAATCTGGGAGTTTGATACCCAACTCAACAAATGTAGAGCATTCCTCTATTAACCAGTGTGCAGGTTGATGGGGCGATGGTGAGCGTATCCGAGGTCTTCGACCTGGCCAGGAGCGGCGAGCGCGCCACCGCCGTGAGCGTCCTGAAACAGGAGTTCCAGAGGCTGCAGTCGTCCGAGCACAAGGTCCAGCTCTGCGAGTGGATAGCGAGCTGCTTCGAGAACCTCAACGACTACGAGCAGGCGGCCGAGTGGTACGAGATGGCCGGGCTCCTCTCCCTATCGGAGACCGGGTCGGAGCTGATCAACGCCCTCATGGCACTGGAGCAGTACGAGAGGGCATTGACCTGCCACGAGCAGGGAGATGACGAGGAATCAGTCCAGAAGTGCCTGCAGATCATCGAAGAGCTGAAGCACACCTACGCGGCCTCGTGACCGGTCGCTCAGATTCCCAGAGCGTCCGGGTGGTGGCCTACTTTGACCCGTCGAGCGCCTTGCGCCTGTTGACCGTCTTCTGATAGCACTCGCTGCAGACGAGCTCTTCCTTCATCCCTACCTTGAACGGTCTGGCGTCCGCGTCCAGCTCTTCGTCACAGAGATAGCACCTTACTTCCACATTCTCAACCTCTGGTCCTCGAGACACGCCGCTTCTGGAGATTCCCTCTCTCCTTGAAATGCCAAACTTCAGCGTCGGCGTTGAACGCCTCTGCCCATTTAACTAATTCCCTCAGCTCATCACTCTTTACTCGGGCCTTTCCGCTCTTGACTTGGACCAGCAGGACCTTCCCGTCCTTTGCGGCGAAGAGATCGACCGGGCTGTGCGAAGCCGCGCTCCGGCCCACCACCCATCCTTCGCCCCTCAGGATCTCCATGCACCTGTACTCCTTTGCTCGGCCCCTGTTGTAGAGCTTGTTAGCCAATCCGCATCGGCCCCCCAAGACCGGCGAGACTTCCTCTATTGCACACCAGCGGCTTCCCAGAGGGGCACCACAAGGTGGCGCATAAAACCTCCACGTAACCTTGCCTTCTAACCAAACCCGCGCCCTTGGGTGGCCTCCTGATTGATAGATAGGTTCTCGCTCGCCGGGTAAGCTTATGTCGTGGCAGTTGGTAACCGAGAGTGAACAGCAATGGATCTAGCGAGCGTGCAAGCCTCCCTCGAAGGGATACAGGCCAACCTGCAGCTGACACTCGACCGCAGGGAACGGATTCTCAAGGAGAGCAGGGACGTGATTCTCTCGTGCTCCAGGGCCATCGTCTACCTTCATTCGGGGAAGACCAAGGAGGCTCGGAGCGAGATTGCCAGAGCCAAGCAGGTGCTCGGGACGCTCAGGAAGGATGGCCTCGGCAACCTCTCGCGGTATCTGATCTCCCCGGAGACGGAGTACGTGGAGGCCTCTACCGTCGAGTCGATAGTGCTGGGCAAGGCGATCAAGGACGCACGCGCCCTCGGCGTCTCCGACGAGGCCTACCTCCTCGGTCTCCTCGACACGGTGGGCGAGCTCAAGCGGCTCCTGCTGGTCACGATCACGGAGGGAGACGCGGGCAGGACCAAGGAGTACTTCGCTGCGATCGAGGAGCTCTATGCGCACCTCTCCCCGTTCGCGGTCTTCGACAACGTCGTCAATGGGGTCCGGAGGAAGATCGACGTCGCGAGGATGATCACAGAGGACACCCGCGGGATCATTGCCGAGGAGACGAGGAGAGAGGCCCTGCTCGACTCGATAAAGAGCCTGCAGAAGGACATCAGGAGGCGCAAGGATGCCCAGCGATGAGCCGTCGCCCGGGTCCCGGTCGTCCAATCTGGCCATCGAGCGATGTGTAAATACGGTCATATACGCCCGGCCGAAGGCAGGTTCCTGCACATCCGCGAGTTGATTTGAGACATGGAGAAGCTGAGCCCAATACTTATGTCGGAGCTGTTCGAGCTCGTCAAGCTCAAGGCCCACCAGAAGTTCGTCAACGTCTCTTCCGAGGACCTGGCATCGAAGATGGGGCAGAGCCAGCAGGCTGCGTCCCAGCACCTCCAGAAGCTCGAGAAGCTCGGGCTCATCGAAAGGAAGAGGGCCGGGCTAAGATTCGCGATAAGGCTCACCCCCAAGGGCTATGACCTGGTCCGCTCGCACTACTCACAACTGAAGGCCGCGGTCGAGGAGAAGGGTAGGGACATTGTCTTCAGGGGCAGGGTCTTCAGGGGCCTCGGGGAGGGTGCCTACTACATCGGGCTCGAGGGATACATGCAGCAGTTCGTCAAGATCCTCGGCTTCGACCCCTACCCCGGAACCTTCAACGTGAAGCTCGAGTCCCCGATCCAGATGGAGCAGAAGCGCGAGCTCCGCTCCCGCGAGGGTCTGCGGATACAGGGATTCGAGAACGGCACAAGGACGTACGGAGGTGCGAGGTGTTACCGTGCCCTGGTCAACGGCAAGCATCCGGCCGCTATCCTCGTGATCGACCGGACCCACTACGACGACAGCGTTATGGAGATCATCTCGCCGGTGAACTTCCGGAAGGACCTCGGTATCGATGAAGGCGACGAGGTCACTGTCACGGTCTCGTCGTAGCCTCAGAGAGAGCTTACTATCTTCGAGGTCTTTACCCCGGGGATCGGCGAGTCGAGCCGCACGACCCTTAGCTCCAGGCCTCTTCTCTTGGCCTCACCCTCTATGTCCTGCGGGTTGTGCTTCTGGTCGTAGCCGAGCGCCACCACGTCCGGTCTGATTCTCTCCATCGTGTCATAGATACTACCCTTTCCCCCGGGGAGAGCGACGTCGACATCCCTCAGCGCCGAGACGAGTCTGACCCTCCACTCCTGGGGGGTGACGGGTTCTCGTCCCTTGTTCTTGGTGACCGTGGGGTCCGCGGCCAGCACGACGACGAGGGTGTCGCCGAGCTTCTTGGCCCCCTCGATCGTGTGGATGTGCCCGGGGTGGATTATCTCGAAGGCGCCCCCTATCATCACGACGGTGAGCCTGCCCCTTCCAGTGGCCGTGAGGCTGACGTCTTCTCCCGCGATCTCCACAAGCCCGTCCCGCGAAACCTCATCCAGGCCCCGTGCCACCTCCTCACTGGTCCAGCGAAGGGCCTGGGCGAGAGACTGGGCCGTGGCGGTCCCACCGCGCAACCTGGTCGAGTAGACCGCCCGAAGGAGCTCGTTCTCTTTCATGATCCTACCAGTCTAGGTCTATCTTTCCCGTGAACGTAAGCGCGTCTATGAGGCCCTCCGCATAGCCGATGCTCAGCATGGCCAGTTCGTCCTGGCCGTTGGCGAGGAAGCTCTCCGCGTCTTTGATGTAGAGCTCGCTGTTTTCGAAGAGTTCGTCGTAGCCCTGCGTCAAACTCCCCCTCGCCGTCCCGAGGGCCTTCTTAGCCTTTTCAACGTACCTCGGGACGAGCACCTGCGCGGTCCGCTTCACCGACGCCGAGTTGTCCCCTATCTTCCCGGCTTCCAGCCCGCAGACCGAGGCCAGCGACTCGACCTCGCTGAAGTGCATCCTCCCCGGGATGATCGCGACGTGGGGGGACTCCCCATAGTCGAGCGACCTCAACTCTTCAATGGTCCCGGCGCGGATCTGCTCCCCCTCCGTGCCGACCCGGCTGAGCACCACTACGAAGGTCTTCTCGCCGATGACCTCCCGCTTGAAGTTCCTCTCGGCGGCGAGGAGCCCCTCCATCAGGGAGCCAGGACTCGCGCCAACTCCCTTCTCCGTGTCGAACTCGAGGAGGAGAAGCGTGTGGGACCCTTCGAGCAGGTTCTGGTGGACTCGCCCGTAGACCTGCTGATGATAGTTCACGCTGTCCTTGGTGAAGGTCACCGTCGCGCCGAACTTGTAATAGTGGAGCCCGCTCGCGCTCGCGGCCGCCGACGTTATAGTCGTCCCGTGGATGACGGAGGTCTCGATGCCCCCCGACGCGGCCCTGACCCTGAGGTCGCTGTGGGTGGTCGCGATCATGGGGTCGCCCTGGACCGCGAGCACCACGCTCCCCTCCCTCGCCTCCTGCAGGATGCGCTTCCCGTCCTCGACGAAGTTCCTGTCGACCACGACCAGCGTCCTGCCTGACGCTGTCTCGAGCTCCTTCAGGAGCCTAGGTGCGTGCGGCGTGGTGTAGTACTCGAGGTATGATACGTCAGATTCCCTGATTGCGTTCAGTCCGGCTATGCTCGCGCCCTGGTCCCCGAGCCCGAGGCCGACGAAGGTTAGTCTTCCCAATTTCGTTTCGCCTGTGAGATTCGAGGCCCGTTAATAATCAATCGCGTGAGTGGAAAGTAAATATTCCACCTGTTAGGGGCGTTGGAACGACGGGCCCGTGGCTCAGCCAGGTTAGAGCGGCTGGCTCTTAGCTAGCTCTTGGGAGATACCAGCATGTCGTGGGAGACGCATCAGCGTCCACGAGTTCAAATCCCACCGGGCCCGCCTCATCTTGAATTCTTTCATGAGTCTTTCCGTGTGGCGAGGTCGAACCGGTCAAGGTTCATCACCTTGTTCCACACCGCTACGAAGTCGTCTACGAACTTCTTATCGGAGTCCTCGGACGCGTAGACCTCCGCCAGGGCCCGGAGTTGGGCGTTCGAACCGAAGATGAGGTCGACACGGGTGCCGGTCCATTTGAGTTCTCCCGTTGCGCGATCGCGACACTCGAACAGGTCTTTGTCCTCCGAGCTGACTTTCCAAGCCGTGCTCATGTCGAGCAGGTTCACGAAGAAGTCGTTCGTCAGCGTCCCGGGACGATTGGTGAAGACGCCGTGCTGAGACTGTCTGAAGTTGGTGTTCAGGACCCGCAGGCCCCCAATGAGAACCGTCATCTCAGGCGCCGTCAGCGTCAGCAATTGCGCCCGGTCGACCAGGAGTTCTTCGGCGGACACCGGGAGTTTGCTCTTGAGGTAATTGCGGAACCCGTCCGCGATCGGCTCGAGCACCGCGAAGGAGACCGCATCGGTTTGTTCCTGCGAGGCGTCCATGCGTCCCGGCGTGAAGGGAACCGTGATCTCGTGCCCCGCGCTCTTCGCGGCGCGCTCGACGCCGGCGCAACCGGCCAGAACGATCAGGTCAGCCAGTGATACCTTCTTGCCGCCTTTTGCCGTCCCATTGAACGCACGCTGGATACCCCCGAGTGTCGTTAGCACTTTCGCCAACTGCTCGGGCTGGTTGACTTCCCAATCCTTCTGCGGTGCCAGACGAATGCGGGCGCCATTCGCACCGCCGCGTTTGTCGGAGCCACGGAAGGTGGACGCCGACGCCCAAGCGGTCAAAACCAATTGCGAGACGGACAGACCCGACGCCAGGATGTTCGCCTTGAGAGAGGCGATGTCCTTCGCATCGATCAGCGTGTGATTCACTGCGGGAATTGGGTCCTGCCAGATGAGTTCCTCCCTGGGAACTTCCGGGCCGAGGTAACGGGCGCGCGGGCCCATGTCGCGATGCGTTAGCTTGAACCACGCCCGGGCGAACGCGTCAGCGAACTGATCCGGGTGTTCCATGAAGCGCCGGGAGATTTTTTCGTATGCAGGATCGAAACGTAGCGACAAATCCGTGGTCAACATGGTCGGCAGACGCTTCTTCGACGAATCGTGCGCATCCGGTATCGTTGCCTTGGCGCCCTTGGCGACCCACTGATTCGCACCGGCCGGACTCTTCGTGAGCTCCCACTCGTACTTGAACAGGTTCTCGAAGAAGTAGTTGCTCCATTGGATCGGCGTCTGTGTCCAGATAACTTCCAATCCGCTGGTGATCGTGTCACCGCCTTTGCCGGTGCCAAAGCTGCTCTTCCAGCCGAGACCTTGCTCCTCAAGGCCGGCGGCTTCGGGTTCAGGCCCCACATGGGATGCCGGGCCGGCGCCGTGGGTTTTGCCCAGGGTGTGGCCGCCGGCAATAAGCGCCACAGTTTCCTCATCGTTCATTGCCATGCGGGCGAAGGTCTCGCGAATATCCCGTGCCGCAGCGATCGGATCCGGTTTGCCGTTTGGGCCTTCCGGGTTGACGTAAATCAGCCCCATCTGCACCGCCGCGAGCGGATTATCGAGCTGTCGATCGCCGGAGTAGCGTTTGTCCTCCAGCCAGACCGTCTCGGCGCCCCAATAGACGTCCTGATCCGGCTCCCAGACGTCCTCGCGACCGCCTCCGAAACCGAACGTCTTGAATCCCATCGTTTCCAAGGCGACGTTCCCGGCAAGGATCATCAGGTCGGCCCAGGAAATCTTCCGGCCATACTTCTGTTTGATCGGCCAGAGCAGGCGACGCGCTTTGTCCAGGCTGACGTTGTCCGGCCAACTGTTGACCGGTG
>JBEKFK010000110.1:0-6233 GCA_050013375.1 Nitrososphaerales archaeon
CGAGACGAAGTCGATGTTGTGGACCGCATTGTCCTGGCTGGTGAAAGTTATCGTCGTCCCCGAGGTGACGGTCTGACTCACCGGGGCGAAGTTGGCCCCATTGCCTGCGCCGAGCGGGATCGTGACAGAAGCGGTAAGGCCGTTGCTCGAAACCGAGGCGGTCGTGCTCGAGGCACCGCTGCCGGGGGTCCCAGCGTACCACGCGGAGTAGGCGGACTGCGAGAGGACCGTGAGGTTGCCTATCATGAGAGCGTGTCCGACCCCGCAGAGCTCCTTGCAGCGGATCCCGTCCACGACCGTGCCGAGGTTGGTCGCGTTGAACCACAGGACGTTGTACTGGCCGGGGATCGCGTCCTTGGCCACGCTGAGGCTTGGGATCGTGAACGAATGGTCCACGTCGACGGACGTGATGTTCAGGACGATGATCGTGTTGACGGGGACGACGAGGTTGTGGAACGCCGTGTACCCGTCGGGATAGGTAAAGCTCCAGACGAACTGTTGCCCGGTCACGCTGATGTAAAGGGGCGGGTCGGCGTTGACGGGCGGGTTGATTAGGTTCGTGGAGGCGAAGGTCTGGTACTCGACGAATCCGAGGACCGACCCGGTCACGACCAGCGTCATGACGACGTTCTTCCAGTTGCCCCAGCCGCTCTCCTCGTGGAACTTCGGGGCTTCCTTGACGTCCTTCTGCCTGTACTTCACGACCCAGTAGACGATGTAAGCGGTAACGACCGTGCCGGCCGCGAAGCCGAGGAACATGTAGTAGCGGAAGAGAGACCACCAGATTGCACTCGTAGGGGCCTGCACGTCGATCTGCAGAAATAACATTCGACGCTGAAGGCGACGCAATGTTTCGATATAAAGATTATCAAGTATGTGATAGCTACATGATTTGAGCCCTCGGGACTTTACAGGTCGGCGCGCGGGCCCACGCCGCCGCTTCTGCTGGCGCGCCTGCTAAGGCATAATTAGCCATCTGCTGGACGCGCGCTCGCGGTGGGATGGCGGAGCGGCTACGCGCACGCCTGCAGAGCGTGTTTACGAGGGTTCAAGTCCCTCTCCCACCTCCAAATCCTCCATTTGCCATTCAGAGTTGATTTCTTGCCTATCATCTTGAATGCGTCACTATTTAGGTCTTTTTAGTGCCGAGTGCGAGGATCAATCTATCTCTCTTTCGCTTTATGTTGAACCCCACCCTTTCGAGAAAAACTTGTCTCGAGCAGTTCCGAACTCGAACTACGAGACAATCTGCGTTCGCGCGGTGAACCTGCCCCTTGATTGTTACGAATCTGTTTCCCTTTGAACCCAGATACGGGCCCGGTGTCTGAATCCCAATCGCCTGGAGTAGGGACAAGACCAACAAGATCAGGGTCGTGTCGGTGTTTGAAGCGTTGAGCGCTCCGCCAGATACACCGCCTTCGGAGTCGAAGAACCCACGAAGGAAACCGCGAATGCACTGCTCGCTGTGTTCGATGAATGACCCGAGCTCCTTGACTGGCTTCTTCAAGAACCGCTTGGGCAGCAGACTCGATACGTCGACGTGCCAGGAGTCGGTCTTTGCGTGGTACCTCACCGGCGGGACGGGCCGGTTCAGGACGGTCGCGATTGCCCCGGCGAAAGCTTGGGAAGTCCCTGTCGGTGACCCTCAGCTTCAGTCGATAGTTGTGGTCCCCGCAGACGCTCATCGAGCCGTCCCCGAGCATCACACCGATGACGTAGCCCAACTCCGGCGTCGGTGTCGGCACGAACTTCCTGACGCTACCGTCGGGGACATGGTCGCCGCGCACCCAGTTGCCGACGTGCGACTTGCTCAGCTTCACGTGGAACTCACCCTCGACGGACCGGATGATCTGGTTATAGGGCTCGCCCGCCGCGCGGTGCCTCAACACGGCTTCGAAGAGTTGAGTTCTTGTCGCGAGGTCGCGCTGCGGCCTCTCGGTCCCGTGCCTCACGAAGGCTCACGCAGGGGCCGCGTATGGGTGCCACTGACCGGCGGCCGCAGAATACGCTCCCTTGACTTTTATTCCGCCGTTGCCAATCACCCAAGCTTAAATCGAGTCCGTGCGGGGGCCATGGTCAGAAACGAATTGAGTTTCAGCAGCGCACCGAGAGGCGCCCGTTCCGGCGGGAAGGCGGCCCCCGCCAAGAAGGCAAAGAAGCAGAAGCGCGAGTTTCGCACGACCAAGACCAAGGCCGCAAAGGAGGAGAAGGAGGTCGATCTCGGCGCGGCGAAGGCCAGGGCGCTCGAAGGCCTCGACCACCTTGGGAAACAAAAGTTCACGACCGGGCCCGGGGGCTACGACCTCAAGCACTGGCTGAAGAGCCTGACCCTCCTGCTCGACGACCTCGAGTCGAAGGTCAAACCCGAGGAGCTGCCGGCCGGATATGCGGAGAAGCGGGCCGAGGTCACCGCGCGGTTCTCTGCAGGGGTCGACACCTCGAAGGTCCAATCGGAGGCCGAGCTGATCAGGAAGGAGGAGGCGGAGATCAAGTCGACGTTCGACCGGGAGAGGGAGCGGATAACGGCGAGGCTGGTGACTCTCAAGGTCGAGAAGGACGGGAAGGGGAAGGAGATCGAGGCCCAGAAGGCCGAACTCGAGGAGATCAGGGCGAAGCGCAAGTCCGCCTCCTTCTTCTCGAAGCTGGTGGGGAGGTCGGGCCCTCCGACCGAGCCAGTAGAGCTGAAGATCAAGGAGCTCGAGAAGGGATCGGCATCCCTGGAGGACGAGGCGCTGAACCTGCAGAGCGTCCGCGCCTCGATCGAGAGAGACGGGGGCAAGCCGTCGGGCCTCTACGAGCAGCAGTGGATCAGGCTCGACGCGATCGCCGTGAGGCTGAAGGAGCTCGAGGTCGAGATGCAGGAGAGGTCGCAGCTCGCCAAGGAGAGGGAGGAGGCGACCGCCGCCCTCGCCGAGCTCGTCTCGAAGATAGAATCCAAGGCGCCGACCGAGCCGAAGTAGCCGTCCGGACCCTCATTGTCAGGCCGTCGCAGATGAGCTGGCGGTCGCGTTGAGCAGGGCGTAGTAGCTGTCCCCAGTCACGCCGGAGTTGGAGTTGAACCCGCCCACGCAGTAGAGGAATCCCGCGTCGGCAACGCAGTCGGTGGCCGCTCCCGCAGGATCGCTGGAGGCGGACTGCCACGGGCCGAGCCCCGACGAGGAGATACCCGCATAGTAGACCGATCCGGTCGAGGCACCGCCGCTCTGCAATCCCCCTATGCAGAAGAGCGAGGAGTCTGAGGTCACGCACGATTCGGCGATGGCCTGGATCGGGTAATCCGGGGCCGAGGCCCATGCCCCCATCCCGGAAGGGGTGACGTAGGCATAGTAGGTCGCGTTCTGAGGGCTCTCCTGGGCATTCTCCCCTCCGACGCAGTAGACGTAGCTCCCGAGGCTGGAGCAGCTCGGGAAGTAGAGCCCCGCAGGATAGACCGCGGTCGGGCTCCAGGTCCCTATCCCCGAGGGTGAGATCGGCGCGTACCAGACGGACCGCGAGTTAGTGGTCGTCGAGTTCGTCCCCGAAGTCTCGTTCTCTCCCCCGACGCAGTAGAGGTTCCCGACCGCGGAGGAGCAGGATGGGGCGTCAATCGCTATCGGGAACTGGGTCGTCTGGGTCCAGGCCCCGACCCCGGAGGGAGACAGGGTGGCATAGTAGCTGTCGGCCGTGTCGTCCCCGTTAGCGTCGTGGGTCCCGCCCACGCAGTACACATACCCAGAGGCCGAGGAACAGGACTCGAAGACGATGGGCTGGGGGTAGGGGTTCGCCGAGAGGGTCCAGTTGCCGACACCGACCGTCGAGGCTGGCGCGTAGTAGACCGCACTAGTGGGGACGCTGTTCGCGTCCTGGCCGCCGATACAATAGACGTAACCCGCGGACTCGACGCAGGACTGGCCCACGACGCCGGGGACCCCTCCCGTCTGCAGAGGGTAGGAGTAGGTCTTGTGCCATGGCCCGCTCGAAGAGGGGGTCGAGAAGCTGGAGTAGAGCGTCAGGGCGATCAGGCCGACCAACACGATGGCCAGGACGATCACCAGGGAACGGGGGAGGGCTCGCAAATGTCGGCTCCCCGCCGGAATTCATCTTAAAGCTTGTGAACCCGGACTGCCGGCCCGCAGGAGGCCGGAGAGCACCCGGCATCAGGCCTGGGCGCGAGGGAACCGCGTGCGCGACAAGGATAATAATTCAGCTCAGCAAATGGGGGACCCATGAAGTACATCGAGACACCGAAGTCGGTCAAGCCACTAGGCCCGTACTGTCAGGGCATCGTCGCGAATGGGATGGTATTCGTATCCGGGACCGTCGGGATGGACCCGGCGACCAACGCGATGATTCCCGGTGGAATCAAGGAGCAGGCCACTCAGACACTCCAGAACATAAAGTCCATCCTAGAGGCAGGGGGGAGCGGACTGGGAAAGGTTCTGAAGGTCTCGGTCTTCCTCAAGGACGGTGGAGACTTTAAGGCGATGAACGACGTCTACTCCTCGTTCTTCGGGGATCACAAGCCCACGAGGACGACCGTCGTCGCAGGATTCGTCAAGGACGGCATACTCATAGAAATCGACTGCATCGCCTCGCTCTAGGCGGAGCCCGACCAGAGGACGGGCTGGGCGGTTTGGAGAAGCCGGTCTGTCCCTGCTGCGGGACGGCGATGATGGCCGAGGACAGGGGCGCGAAGGTCCTGGTCCGTTGCCCTTCCTGCGGCCTCGACGAGCTCAGGCTGAGGCCCTGAGGCCTAGACGAAGAGCGCGTAGAGCACCATCGCCGAGATGAAGACTATGGAGATGGTGTTCAAGACCTTGATCAGCGAGTTGATGGCAGGGCCGGCGGTGTCTTTGAACGGGTCGCCTACCGTGTCCCCCATGACCGCGGCGGCGTGGACCGGCGTGTTCTTCCCTCCAAGGTTACCAAGCTCTATGTACTTCTTCGCGTTGTCCCAGGCCGCCCCGCCGTTCGTCATCATGAAAGCCAGGTAGACCCCCGTCACGACGGATCCTATGAGGAGGCCACCGAGGGCGACGGGCCCGAGGATGAAGCCGACCAGGAGAGGCGTAAGGACGGCGAGGGCCGCGGGCTTCCCCAGCTCCCTCAGCGCGGCCGTCGTGCTGATGTCTACGCACTTTGCGTAGTCGGGCTTGCCCGTCCTGTCCATAATGCCCGGAATCTCCCTGAACTGCCTCCTGACCTCGTTGACCATCTGGATCGCGGCCCTTCCGACGGCCTGGATCAGGAAGCTGCAGAAGAAGAAAGGCAGCAGGCTGCCTATGAAGAGCCCGATTATCACCCGTGGGTCCGAGAGCGCGAACTCGAGGGTCTGCCCGTTCAGCAGCCCGTACTTTGCCATGAGGCTGGCGCTCCCCGCGATCTGGTTGTTCACCTCGCTCTGGAAGGCGAAGAAGATGGCCACTGCGGCGAGGGCCGCCGAGGTCACTGCGAACGCCTTGGTCGTGGCCTTGGTCGTGTTGCCGACGGCGTCGAGTTCGTCGGTCACTTCGCGGACGCCGCTCTCGAGCCCGGCCATCTCCACGATCCCGTTCGCGTTGTCCGTGATCGGCCCGAAGGAGTCGATGGACATGATCACGCCCGTGAGCGAGAGTTCGGCCATGGTGGCGATCGCCGTGCTGTAGACACCGAAGAGGACGTTGTCCCCCGAGGCGTAGTATCCGATGAAGTAGGAGAACGCTATCGCCAGGACGAGCACGACCGCCGACGGGGCCGTGCTCTGGAGGCCGGACGAGAACCCGGCGAGGAAGTTGGTGGCAGGGCCCGTCTGGCTGGCCTCCGCTATGAACTTCACGGGCCTGTACCTGTACGAGGTGAAGTAGTCCGCGACCCTCTCGATTGCAATGACCACTATCACGCCTACTATCGCGCTCGCCAGCAGACCCCAGCCGAGCTCGCTGCCCGAGAAGACCGAGTACGAGATGGCGGCGTCGATGACTATCGCGATGACCGCCGAGATGATGAGGGCGATGTTCAGCGACCCCATGGGGTCCTTCTTGATCGACTTGCGGATGTAGAGGCCGCCCAGGATGGAGCCTATGATACCGGAGGCGCCAAGGAGCAGCGGGAACACGAGGAGCTGGTTCGACGAGATGAGCGAGGTCAGGGAGCCGAAGGTGGATGCCTTCGCCGTTATCAGGGCGGCGAGAATCAGGGCCGCGATCGAGGTGACCACGAAGGACTCGTAGATGTCCGCTCCCATACCCGCGCAGTCCCCCACGTTGTCGCCGACG
>JBEKFK010000111.1:0-6505 GCA_050013375.1 Nitrososphaerales archaeon
AGCTCCTCCAGATTCATCAGATACTCCCGGGTCGGGTGCTCCTGCTCGCCGACGTCGCTCCTCTCGAGGTGCGGCATCATCTCCCTGTGGTGGGCGAAGAAGCCCTCGAGGTCGACGACCAGGTCCCTCACTATCGGGAAGTTGTCCATCGGCTGGACGGTGATCTCTGACCCCAGTCCCGAGAGATTCGTCTCGCAGGCGAGCTTCGGCTTCCCATCGATCTTCATCCCGCACGACCCGCACGCCGACATCCTGCACGAGAACCTCACCGCTATCGAGTGGTCGACGTACGCCTTCGTGTAGAGGAGGGCCTCGAGGACGGTCGTTGCCCCGCCCGCCGGCACTGTATACTCGCGGAACTCGGGCTTCTTGTCCTGCGAGGGGTCGAACCTCTGGATCCGCAGCCTTACCTCTCCCATCTAGGAGACGACCCCCGTCACGGCGAGGACGACTGTCCTCGTGCCGTAGATGACGACCCCGGCCGTCATGAGCAAGGATGCCCAGTTGACTCCCTTGGTCCAGGGCACGCTCTGCCTCCACTCCAGGAGGATGGTTCGCAGGCCGTTGAACCCGTGGACCACTACGACCACGAGGAGTACCTCGAGCAGCACAGTGCTGCCACGATGGCCGCGACGATGGCCACCAGAATCAGGTGCCTCTGCAGCGCCCTGAGCGACTTCGCCCTGTAGGGGTAGTCGGGCCTCGAGGGTTTCTGGAAGATCAGTCCGTACTCGGAGAGTATCAGCCTTATCCCGTTTATCCCGTGGAAGACGACGACGAGCACGACCATCGTCAGGATGACATTCCCGAGGAAGTTCTCCGTGGCTGCCATGTCTGAGGACCAGCTGGCCACGCTTGGTCCCGAGCCGAAAGGCCCCCCGACGAAGAAGCTGGTGTCACCTATGTGCCCGAGGACATAGAGGAGGATCGAGACCCCGGTGATCCTCTGGAAAGTGTAAGCCCACCTCTCGAGGTTGTAGTGGTACGGGTTGATCCATCCCGCCACCCCGCGCTTGTTGAGGACCTCCTTCTCATCGGCCACTAGGCAACCCCTCCGAGCAATGAGGGCCGGGAGGGGCGCTTAACGATTCCCATCAGTAGTGCCTCTCCGCTGGCTGGAACCGCGTGATTTTGACTGGGGAGTAGTCGAGCCGCACTCCTTGGGCCGTCTGGTAGGCGAGCGTGTGCTTGAGCCAGTTGACGTCGTCCCGCCTGGGATAGTCGCGGCGGGAGTGGGCCCCCCTCGACTCAGTCCTCGCCAAGGCCCCCGCGAGGAACGCCTCGGCCGCGAGGAGCAGGCTCTCGACTTCGAGGACGTTTGTGAGGTTGGTGTTGTACCGCCTGCTGGTGTCGTCGCAGTGCAGGTAGTCCTCCGCCTTCAGCCTGCTGACGACCTTCATCGCCTCGGCCAGCCCCTCTCCGGTCCTGAAGACGTAGGCTCCCTTGTCCATCGCCCGCTGGAGTTCGTCCCTCACCTCGTAGGGATTCGTCCCGCCCTTCCCGTGGAATATCTCGTCGAAGATGCGCTTCTCCTCCTTCAGCACCTGAACGTCGGATGGCGGGGCATCGGACCTCCTCGAGGCGTACTCCGCCGCTGCCGCTCCGGTGATCTTCCCCCAGACGAGGCACTCCGAGGTGGAGTTGGCCCCTAGGCGGTTCGCGCCGTTGATGCTCACGCACGCCGCCTCCCCTGCGGCCCAGAGCCCCCTGACTCGCGTGGCGCCGTCAATGTCGACGTCTATCCCGCCCATGGTGTAGTGGCAGACGGGCCTAACCGGCAGAGGCCTCTCGACCGGGTCGGTGTTGTTGAACTTCATGGCTATCTCCCTGATGCCGTTCAGCCGCTCCTTGACCCTCTCTGCGCCGATCTGGGTGAGATCGAGGTTCACGTACTCCAGGCCGTCCCCGTCCCTGAAACCCCTCCCCTCCTCGATCTCCGTTATGATGGCCCTGGAGACGACGTCTCTGGACGCGAGCTCGAGCTTCGCCGGCGCATAGCGCTTCATGAACCGCTCGCCGTCCTTGTTCAGGAGGATTCCGCCCTCCGCCCGCGCCCCCTCGGTGATCAGGATGCCCGAGGGGATCAGCCCGGAGGGATGGAACTGGAAGAACTCCATGTCCTTCAGCGCGATCCCCGCTCTGAGCGCCATCGACATCCCGTCGGGAGTCGAGCTGTGCCCGTAGGTCGCGAAGCTGAAGAGCCTGCCCGCGCCTCCGGTCGAGACTATCCCCGCCTTGGCGGCGATGGTGGCGAACTCGCCGCTCTTCATCTCTATCGCAGTGATACCCCTGAACTCTCCCTGCTCCGCGAGGATGGAGGTGGCGAACCACTCCTGGTAGAAAGTGATGTTTGGGAACTTGGTGCACGTGTCGTAGAGCGTCTGCATCTCATAGAACCCGACCTTATCCTCGGCGAATGTCGCCCTCGGATAGCTGTACCCCCCGAAGTCCCGCTGGGCGATCCTCCCGTCCTTCCTCCTCGACCAGGGCATCCCCCAGTGCTCGAGCTGGTAGATCTCGGAGGGCATCACGCCGACGAACCTCTCGACCGCGTCCTGGTCCGCGAGGTAGTCCGAACCCTTTACCGTGTCGAAGAAGTGCGACTCGAGGGAGTCTCCGAGCTCCGGGTAGAGCACGGCGGCGGTGCCTCCCTCCGCGCAGACCGAGTGGGAGCGCATGGCTTGGACCTTGGTGACGAGCGCGACGCTCAAGCCGGGGCTGACCCTCGAGGCCTCGATCGCTGCTCTCAGGCCGGCCAGGCCAGACCCGACGATCACGAGATCGTGCTTGAGCCTCTCCATGGACCCCCGCCCCCCCGCACATTCTTCTAAAGATTTGGCAACCCGACCGTCGCACCAACGAAGCGCGTCCACGATTGGTGACGCCCGCCGTATCGGGCGGCCGACGGCGGGTCCTGCGAGAATTCCTTTTAACGCAAACCGGCCCGGCGTCGTAGACGAACAGAGATGCACTACTTCATAATTCTGACCAAGGAGTGCAATCTCTTCTGCAGCTACTGCGGCGGAGGGAGCGACTCCCCCCCGAGGGAGATCCAGTACTCCGTCGAGGACCTCAGGAACTTCCTCTCCAAGGACAGCGACCCCGTCATAGAGTTCTACGGGGGCGAGCCCCTTCTCCGCATCAAGACGATGAAGGAAATCATGGACTCGGTCCCGGGAAGGTTCGTGATCCAGACGAACGGCATCTTCCTGGACAGGATCGAGCCAGAGTACCTCTCAAGATTCCACTCGATCCTGGTCTCCATCGACGGGACGGAGGCGGTGACGGACAGGGAGCGGGGGAGGCGGGTCTATGAGCGGACGACCAGGAATTCGGCGCTTGTTCGGGAGAGGGGGTTCCGCGGGGACCTCGTGGCGAGGATGACCGTGGAGCAGGGCACGGACATCTTCGAGAACGTGCAGCACCTCCTGGGCACTGGGCTGTTCGACCACGTCCACTGGCAGCTCAGCTTCAGCATGTTCTGGGAGGCCGGGGCGCAGACTGTCCCGGGCCTTCCCGAGTGGCTCGACGCCTACAACTCCGGGATCTCCTCGCTCGTCGACTCCTGGGTCGGCGAGATGTCGCGCTCGCACCGCGTCCTGGGGATGGTCCCGTTCATCGGGGTGATGGGCTCGCTCCTCTCCGGGAGGCCGTCGAGCCTGCGGTGCGGGTCAGGGATTGACTTCTTCTCGGTGATGCCGGACGGCAGGATCTCCGCGTGCCCCGTATCGATCGACCACGACTTCTCCATGGTGGGCTCGATAACCCGGAGCGCGCCGGGCGAGCTCGGCGGTATCGCCGTGATAGGGGAGCCGTGCCTCTCCTGCGAAATCTACCAGGTCTGTGGCGGAAGGTGTCTCTTCGTCAACCGGTCCCAGGGGATGCTCCGCGAGAACGGGTTCTCCTACATCTGCTCCACTGTCAGGCACCTAGTGAAGGAGCTGCAGGATGCCCTCCCCGAGGTCAAGTCTCTGATCGAGGATGGCTCCGTGAAGCGGTCGGACTTTGCTTACCCGAAGCTCAACAACGGCTGCGAAATCATCCCTTGATGAGGGGACGAGGGGACGAAGGGGCATGCGCCCCCGGCGCTCCTTCAACCGGTCCCGCAAACCCGATTGGACATGCTACCGGAATCAATATAGTTCTTTGCTGGGGGTGTGACTCTAGTGAATGTTCCGAGGGGACCAAGGAAGTTCGGCATTGCCGTCGCTTTCGTAGCCTTGGCAGCAATCCTCCTTGTAGCATCGGCGGGCGTAGCCTACTTCATCGCCATCGCAGGCAACCCAACCAGCCAGCAGACGGGAAGCCAGAGCATCGCGTCGACCGGTTGCGGCAACCCCCCGGGCTCCCAGTCGAACCAAGGTGGGGTGGTAACCTCTCCGTGCGCTAGTGCCAGCACGAGCTCGGCCCAAATCGTCCTATCGAGCGGTCCCTTAACAATAAGCGATGTCAACCTGGTCTCAATCTGCTACGTGAGCCACTGCGGGAACTTCCCGATGTTGTCTCTGAGCTTCGAACTCATCAACACCTCCCAAACCAACGGGACGATCGTCTCGCTGAACCTCGGGTGCCAGGGCTGCGGCATCGGCGAGGGCGCGAACACCGAAGGATACAATCTCCCTGCCCGCTTGGGCGGGTACGACAACGAGAGCATCTACAGGTGTCGCCTCGCGGGGCAAGAGTTCAACAACGTCCCCCCGGGCGATACGTCGTACCAGGTTGTGTGTTACGGCCCTGGTTCAGCCCCAACTAACTACGCGTACCAGAGTGTAGTGACGATTTGTATCCCCTCGAACCTGTCATCAGCAGGATTGTGCAATCAGAGCACGACCGCCTTGGTGTTGTCCGTCATCGCTGCGCCCTATGGCTCCCACCTTATCCCTTCCAGGCATTCGCCCGATAGTCTGACTGGGCCAACTGAGGAGCTTCCCTAGGTCACTCTGGGGTTCGCGGCGCGCTTTGACTCTTCGGCCGTCCGAATGGCGAGGGCCCCGGCAGACGCCGGGACATTGCAGAATCAAAAGAGAGATGAGATGGACCGGGGGGGAATTGAACCCCCGGCTTGTGGAAGCGTCCGGAGGTCCGGAAGCCTTCTCCCGCGTGCAAGGCGGGCGTTCGTACCGCTGAACTACCGGCCCATCGGGGCGCCTCTCGTTCGTGATTGTAATAAGACTGTTGAGGGGGTCCGGTCACATGACCGGTCTTCCGCCGGAGACGACGAGCGTCTCCCCGGTCACGAAGTCCGAGTCGTCGGAGGCGAGGAACAGCACCGCCGCGGCGATCTCCTCTGGCCTACCGAACCTCCTGAGCGGCGTCTCCGCTATCCTGGCCGTCCTTGCCTGATCGGTCATGGTCGCCAGCATGTCGGTCTCGACCGCGCCCGGACAGACCACGTTGACGTTCACCAATGGCGCTAGGTCCACCGCGAGGGCCCTGGTCAGCCCGATTACCCCCGCCTTGGACGCCGTGTAATCCGGTATCTCGACGGCCGAGGGCGGCCCGTTGACGCCCGAGATGGAGGATACATTGACGATTTTGCCGCGCTTCTGCCCGATCATGATCGGGGCGACCGCCCTGCTGCACAGGAAGACGCTCTTCAGGTTCACGGCCATGGTCCTGTCCCAATCCTCCTCCGTGGCCTCGAGGATCCTCTTTCGGAAGACGATCCCGGCGTTGTTGACGAGGATGTCGACCCGCCCGAACTTGTTCATGGTCGCCTCGACCAGTCCTCCCACGTCCTTGGAGTTCGAGACGTCGGCCCTGTAGGTGATGGACTCCCCGCCCTCCTCCGATATCTGGCGCTGAAGTTCTTCCGCCTCCTTCGCTGACGAGTTGTAGTTGATGACGACCTTCGCTCCCTCCTCGGCCAGCTTCCTGGCAATCGCGCGCCCGATTCCTCTTGAGGCCCCCGTCACTATGGCGACCCTCCCCTCCAGCTTTCCTTTTCCTGACGGCAAGTGACTTGACTGTGGTCGTCTGGGCTAAATAATGTCTCTCCGGACTCATCGCCCAAGGTCGTCATAACCACAAGGGTGACCGGAGGGAGCCCAACGTCGAGTCAGCCGTCCCTGAAGAACTCAGTTCCGACCTCGACCTCAAAATCTGATTCTGCGACTCTTCTGAATCCTGCCGCTATCAATGCCAACTCCCTGCCCTCCAGGAGCGTAAAGGGAGGACCGCCCTCTCTAATCTTCCCTGTCCTTTCACCGCTAGCCACGAACGAGTTCATCATCCCTACGAACTCGTCTCCTGTTATCCGATTGGAGTAGTAGTCTATGACGGCTTCTAGCTCAGGCCGTTTCTTAGTGCAGTACCTAGTCAGTTTCCTGGCCATCTCGACTACTCCTTGCTTGTTGGAGACGACCACGTGCCAAGTATTGTAGCTCTCCTTCTTCCTAACTAGTCCTGCCTTGATCTTTCGAGCCTCGAGGAATTGCTTTACGCCTTCCAAGTGAGGTTCCAGTTCTCGTCGAGGGCCAGGCGAATGTGTAGGGTGTAGGGCCGG
>JBEKFK010000112.1:0-6131 GCA_050013375.1 Nitrososphaerales archaeon
TATCCTGTAGCAATCAGAGTTTCGGAAATAACTTCTTCCTCGTTTGTGGAGGATGCTCCCCTTTCTCGAACCCAAGTGGGGTCCGGTCGATTCGATGCCAAAGCGTCTTGCAAGCAGCATCTGAACATACCGCAGTAGCTCAAGATCTGTGTTGAAGGCGGTCAATGCTCCATTCAGGCTCACACTCCCTTCTGAATCAAAGAATCCTCTAAGAAAAGCCGAAGAGCATTCTGAATCATGCTCTATGAAAGGCATCAGTTCGCGGAGAGGTTTTTGGAGGAATTTGTGTAAGAGATAACTGCCAATTTCGACATGTATCTCTCTTGCCTGCCCCTTCCAGAGACGGTGCGTAGGACAGCGAAGGACCTTGGAAACGGCTTCGTCAAAAGCTTCAACAAACTCGCGATCTATTGCCTGTAACCTTATTCTGTACTCATAGTGATTCTGCTTTAGGTTGAGCGACGCGTCCCCGGTAAGTACTCCAATTGCGTATGCAAGCTCCGGAGTTGCTATTGGAAGAAAGAGATTCACCCCGCCAAAGGGAGTGTGAGTCCCGTTCACCCAAGTCGACAAAGTCGACTTTGCAAGCCTTACTCCATACTGATTTTCAATACTGGAAATCACTTTCTTGTAACTACAACCCGCCTGTCTAAGTTTCAGAGCCTCCTCATAAATCAACAATCTAAGATCAAGGGGACCCATTCTTCCCGAGCTTCTTCTCCCGGGCTTGCCCTGACCTATGTGCTTCGGAACGTTCAGCCGGGAAGCCTCGTCGGTCATCCAAGTGATATCTTGGGTTGCTATTTAGCCGCCCCGCCGCTGGAAGCTGTCGCTGCTAGAGCTTCCTAAAGAAACAGGTCTCGTTCCCGGTGTGGCACGCCGGCCCGGACTGGTCGACGACGTAGAGCAGGGTGTCCCCGTCGCAGTCGATCAACACGTCGTGAACCTTCTGGACGTTCCCTGACTCCTCGCCCTTCTTCCAGAGCTTGTTCCTGCTCCGGCTCCAGTAGTGGGCCAGGTGCGTCTCCAGGGTGAGTCTCACGGCCTGTTCGTTGGCATAGGCCACCATCAGCACCTTCCCAGAGGCGGCCTCCTGGGTGACTACCGGGACCAGTCCGTCCCCCTTTGCGAAGTCTATCTCCGTCATTGCGGCCTGATTCAAGGTCTTACCACGATATCTCTAGCCCCAAGATAATCTTTCACCTGCCCAACCGTCAGCTCCCGATAGTGGAAGAGGGACGCAGCCAGGGCCGCGTCGCATCCGCCGTCGCGGAACGCCTCCAGGAAGTGCTCGAGCCTCCCCGCACCCCCGCTCGCGACGACCGGGACGTTGACCCTCGACGTGATCTCCCTGAGCAGGCCGATATCGTACCCGCGCTTGGTCCCGTCCCTGTCTATCGACGTGACGAGCAGCTCGCCGACCCCGAGTCCCTCGGCGCGCTTCGCCCACTCCCCCGCCATGAGGCCGGTGGGCCTCGTCGCAGAGTGGCTGAAGACCTCGTAGCCCCTGTCCGTGCTCCTCACGTCGATCGCGAGCACCACGCACTGGGAGCCGAAGACCTCGGCTAGCTTCGTGATCAGCCCCGGCCTGAGGATGGCCGCGGTGTTCACGGCGACCTTGTCGGCGCCGCTGCAGAGAGCTAGCCTCGCGTCGCTCATGGTCCTGATTCCTCCGCCCACCGTGAACGGGATGTCGAGGTTCGCAGCCACCTTCCTGACGAGCGACCGGAGGGTAGCCCGCTTCTCCAGGCTCGCGGTGATGTCGAGGAAGACGATCTCGTCCGCGCCCTCGTCCCTGTACCTCTCCGCCAGCTCGACCGGGTCGCCGGCGTCCCTGAGCCCCTCGAACTTCACCCCCTTGACCACCCTCCCGCCCTTGACGTCCAGGCAGGGGACTATCCTCTTGGCGAGCGGCATCAGGCGACCCTCCCCTTCGCGTCCCCCAGCCTTACCGTCTCCTCGTAGAGTCCCCTCCCTACTATCGCAGCCGCCGCGCCGGCCCGTTTGAGTTCCAGAAGGTCGCTGACGTCGCGGATTCCCCCGGATGCCGTTATCCTCATCCGCGTCTCGAGCGAGAGCTCCATGACCGTCGCGACGTCGGGCCCAGACTTCATCCCGTCTCTCCCCACGGCGGTCGTGAGCAGGTTCCTGAAGCCTTGCGCCTCGAGCCTCTTGGCCGCGGCGACGATGGGTATCCCCTGGCTCTCCTTCCATCCCCTGGTCACGATCATCCCGTCCCTGTAGTCTGCGGCGACGATGACCTTCTCAGGTCCGTGGGCACCGACGATCGACCGCGCCGCTGCCGGGTCGCTGAACGCCACGGTCCCCAGGACTACTCGCGAAGCGCCGTCCCTCAGCCAACCATCGGCCGCCTCCGCGCTCCTGATCCCGCCTCCCACCTGCACGGGCACCCTCGAGCCCCTGATGATCTTGCGCGCCACGTCGGCGTTGGTCCCGGTGCCGAACGCCGCGTCGAGGTCGACCACGTGCAACCCGAAAGCACCTTCCTCCTGCCATCTCTCGGCGAACCGGAGCGGGCTCTCGTCCCAGACGGTCTTCTCGCTCGCCCTCCCCTGGACCAGCGTCACAGCCGAACCTCCCATCAGGTCGATAGCCGCCCAGAGCTCCACGCCGCTACCTCCTGACCGCCCGGATGAAGTTCTGGAGGACCCTCCGGCCGACGGCCCCCGACTTCTCCGGATGGAACTGCGTCCCGAAGATGTTCTTCTGGGCGACGAGGGCCGGATACTCGACGCCGTAGCTCGTCGTGGCTACCACCGACCCTCCCTTCGCGTCTGGGGCGAACGAGTTGACGTAGTACACCCACGAACCGTCCGGCACGCCTTCCGTGAAATCGGTCTCTTTCTTCACGCTGAGCGTGTTCCACCCTATCTGCGGCACCTTGACCGTGGGTGGGAACCGCCTCACCCTTCCCGGGAGCAGTGATAGCCCCTGGGAAGACCCCTCCTCGCTCGACGAGTAGAAGAGCTGGAGCCCCAGGCAGATGCCCAGCACAAGCTTGCCCGAGCCTATGACCTCCCGGGTCCTCTCCATCGGAAGCGTCCTCGCGGCCTGGTCGAAGCTCCCCACACCCGGGAGTATGATCGCGTCTGCTTCCTCGATCCCCGCCCCCGTCCTGGTCACGCTCAGGTTCACCCCCTCTCTTTTCAGCGCGGCCTGGATACTGTAGAGGTTCCCGGCTCCGTAGTTGAAGACCTTGAACCTCAAGGTCACATCGCGCCCTTGGATGAAGGCGGCTCCGTGGAGCGTCTTGGGTCGGGAGTCGCGGCCCGGCGGAACGAGAGGGCGACTCCCTTCACCGCGGCCTCGAACTTGTGGTGGTCGTTCTTCCCGTCGAGCATCTTCACATGCACGGTCGAGCCCAGGCTTGTCGCAAGGGAGACGAAGAAGTGCTCGAGGTCCTCTCTCGGGGCGTCCTCCACCATGACGCGCTCGAGCCCGAGCTGGATCGAAGCGTAGGGCCTCTTTACGAGGTCGATGCTCACAAGCGCGAGCGCGTCGTCCATCGGCACAATCGCGTGTCCGAAACGGGTTATCCCTGCCCGGTCGGAGAGCGCGCTGCTGAGTCCCTGCCCCAGCGCGAGCGCCACGTCCTCCACGAGGTGGTGCTGCAGGTCGCCCTTCGCCCTCACCCTGAGGTCGACCAGGCTGTGGGTGGCGAAGGAGTCCAGCATGTGGTCGAGGAACTTCACCCCCGTCCTGCAGTCCGACCTTCCCGTCCCGTCGATGTCGACGGTCAGTTCGATTTGCGTCTCCTTCGTCTTCTTCTGGAGTTTCGCCCTTCTCATTTTCTGATCATCTCGAGCACGTCGGGCACCTGGCTGACGGAGTTGACCAACAGGTCAGAGTCGGTCCGAGTGAAGTACGAGATCTGCGCTCTCTCGTCGAAGGAGCTGCCGCAGATCCCCGCGAAGTAGATGCTCCGGTAGCGCTTTCGGGCGTCGTCCACCATCAGCCTGTCCTCCGCGGAATCCCCGACATAGAGCATGGCCTTCGCCGAGAGCACTTCCTTCGCGCGAACAAGGCTCGCGCCGCTCGGCTTCCTGTACTTGGCCATTTCCACGCCGACCGCCGGGTCGATGTCCCCGTCGCCGATGTAGACCGAGGCGTCCCTCTCGAAGTACCCAAGCAGGCGCCTCATGGTGTGCTTCACTGCGACGAAGGGTCTGCCCGTCGCTATGGCCATCCTCTTCCCTCCGATGATCTTCTTGAAGCGGGCAAGATCCTCGCGGCCTATCAGCAGGGTCTCCCTGTCTATCAGTCCTTCGTCGTACCACTGGGCCGGCCTGACGCCGTAGACCTTCCTGTAGAGCTCTCCGCCGTAGTATATCTGGTCGAACGTCCCCGTCATCCTGCTGGTTCTGGGGTTCCCCGGGAAGCCGAGGAAGCGGCGGAACTCCCTCAGCGAGTCGGATTCAAGACCGCCGCGGCGGAGGTAGCCGTCGACAGATCTGTCACCCGCAAGCCTGTTCCTCGAAGCAAAGTCGTCGACCAGCTCCCAGAGCGTCGCGAAGATGCGCTTCACGTGCCCTCCACTACCGCCTCTCTGCTTGCCGCTCCGCTCGATGGCAGCCTCGGAGAAGAGCGACAATGCGTAGGTGGTATCCCAGTCACCGTTGAACCCTCCCGTGCTCCTAATCTTCAGGATCATCTTCCCCCCGACCTCCTCCATCGGCAGGGACACGCCTGAGAATCCCTCGACCATCGCCTCGACAGTCTTCAGTATTGTCGCGTCATAGGATCCGCGCACGTCGATCAGCGTCCCGTCGCAATCGAACACCACGGCGTCGACCGACCTGAGGAGGTCTCTCGATCCAGGGCGGATCATCGCGGGCGCCCCGCCGGGATCCACGACCTCGTAGCTGGTCTCCCTCATTTTGTGAATCTAGACTCCGCGGACCTGTAGTGGTTGGGGAGGCCCTCTGCCTCGGCGAGCACTTTCAGTGAAGGCAGGACGGCCTTCAAACCCGCTTTCGTACCCTCGACGGTCCAATTTAGCTTAACGAAGTCCAGCACCGAGAGGTTGGACCTGATGGCGGCATAGCCTTCCGTAGGGATCACGTGGTCTGTGCCAACGCAGTAGTCGCTCGCCGCGCAGGGGGCATACATCCCGGTGAGCACAAGCCCGGCGTTCTCCACCTTCTCGGAGAATGCCCCGGGGTCCTCCATCATGAGCTCCAGGTGCTCGGGCGCGAGGGCGTTGACAATCTCGGCCGCGGCATCCCTGTCGCGGCAGACGACGGTGAAACCTCTGGTCAGAGCACCCTTGACGAACTCACCCCGCTCGACGCCGGATGATATCCTGATGACCTCCCCCCTGACGCTCTCCGCGAGCTCCGGATCCCAGGTGATCAGCCCGCAGAGACTGTCCTGTCCGTGCTCCGCCTGTCCAACCAGGTCCCACGCCGCGACCCTCGCGTCCGTCGTCTGGTCTCCGACGACCACGATCTCCGTCGGCCCGGCGAAGAAGTCAATCTGCACGTCCCTCGAGACCAGTCGCTTCGCGACCGAGGCGTAGAGCCCGCCCGGCCCGACGATCTTCGAGACCTTCGGCACTGACTCGGTCCCGTAGGCGAGGGCCGCTATCGACTGGGCGCCTCCGATTCTATACACTTCATCGACTCCGCACAGACTGGCGGCAGCGAGGATGGCGTCGTTGATGGCCCCGTCGCGGTTAGGCGGCGTGCACACCACGACCCTCTTTACGCCGGCCAACTTGGCGACTCCAGCGGTCATGAGGACCGTGCTCGCGTAGGCCGCGCGCCCTCCCGGTATGTAGCATCCGACCGAGGGTAGGCCTCTCGCGGCGGTCCGCACGACGAAGCCGTCCGAGACGTAGGAATACGAGAGACGACGGAGAAGCTGTCCCTGGGTCTTCTTGATTCGGTTCAGGGAGAACCTCATCGCATCCAGCAGCCCACCGTCGACCCTCGCGAGCGCGCCGTCGACCTCCTCCCTGTCGAGTCGTATCCTCCCCTCTATCTCGGCGTGGTCTAGCTCGAGCGTGAGCTCCCGAAGCGCGGCATCGCCCCCGCTCCTGACCCGCGCGATTATCCTCTGCGCCCCCTCCTCGACGGAGGCCAGGTCGCGTCTGCGGCCCCTGATCCGGG
>JBEKFK010000113.1:0-6034 GCA_050013375.1 Nitrososphaerales archaeon
CTCGGGCGTTCGCCGTTTGAGCCACAGCGCCGTCGGGGCGCGCCGGGCGACCGCCCTAGGGAGAGACGCTCAGCTCTCCGTACTGCATGTAGATGTGGATGGGGCAGGGGATTGAGCAGTAGATCAGGAAATTGCCGGGCTTGTCGGCGACGAAGGCAGGGATGTGCAGGACCTCACCGGGAGAGATGGTCACCAGGGAGCCCTGGTAGTACGTCGAGATCTGGAAGCCGTGGGCGTAGTTGGCGGTGTTGCAGACAGTGATGTTCACCGTGCTCCCCTGGGTGACGTTGAGTACCGGCCAGGACCCCTCGCCAAAGTGGAGCTCGCTGTCGTTGTATCCCAGGTTGCTGGCTACGATGAGGAAGCCGTCCGAAGGCTTGGTGCAGCCGGGTGGGAGCCCCGAGGACGCAGACCCCCTGCTGAGGCTGAGGACGTAGAACAGGGAGGTCAAAGCCACCGCCGCGATCACGACAACCGCTATCACGAGGATTATTCTGGTGTTCGCCTTCACCCTAGCCACCCGCCCGCCCTAGGAGTGGAGGAGCGCGGCGAGATAAAGGCACGTGAAGCCCAACAGGACCATCACCGCCATCCTGGTCGAGTCCGCGGACGAAGTGCGCGGCCCCTCGAACATCCCCCTGGCGAGCCTGAACGCGGCATAGATCGAGGTGCCGAGTCCGAGCGCGAAGACGTAGGTGAAGTCGACGCTCGGGTAGGCCTGGACGATGTAGTACGCGCTCGCGCCGCCGACGATCCCGGGGAGGGTGAACGCGAGCGTGAGCACGGCCAGGTCCTTGACCCTCCCCCCGAGGTCCTTCGCGTGGTCCTTGGCGTAGATCCAGTAGGCCGCTCCGACCATCATGGGCTCGAGCGCCTTGTGCAGGACGAACGCCGCCCCCGCGGTCACGCCCCCGAACGCGTCGACCAGGCTGGTGCTCGGGGTTGTGACAGCCGTGGCGCTCAGCGCCGCGCCTTCCCCGAATCCGTGGATGCCGACCGCAATGGCCACGAGGACCGGGATCGCAAAGCCGAACTTCAGGCCTTCGGGCCCCGGGGAGAACATCTCCTTGTCCAGGGCCAGCATGAGCACGAGGCCGACCCCGAAACAGATCCAGAGCGCGGCGTGGAAGATCCCGCCCGAGAAGCCCTCGTTCGCTCCCAGCAGGTTCGCGTCCCCTATGGTGTCCGAGAAGAACCAGAAGTATAGGCCTATGGCGAAGGCCGCCAAGTACTTCGCTCTCAGGAAGCGAGCAGCGACCGAGACGATCGCGAGTCCTGCAGCCGCGGGGATGATGAACGACGCGATGGTGCCGCCGAGGGTCTCAGCGAAACCGAGCATGGTGCACGAACGGGCTCCCGGCAGATTAAGCGTTGTGGCTCAAGGTCCGGGGCGCGCAGGGAGAAGCAGCCCTCCAGGGCTGCCGTCGAGCAGGCGGTGTCAACAGGGCTGCCCTCTGCCTCGCCATGGGTCGGGCGGAGAGAGGCGGGCGAACCCTGAGGAGAGCTGTTAAGAATTGCATGACATCTTATATCACTCCTAGTAAGGCAGTGCTTGCATGCCAATAGTCAGCCTCTCGTTCCCGGAGTCGATGATGAAGGAGATGGACGATCTCCAGAAGGCTCTAGGGTTCACGGGGAGGTCCGAGCTGGTCAGGGCGAGCATCCGGCTCATGCTCCAGGACGTGAAGGAGAAGGAGTCGCTGACCGGGAAGGGCAGCGCGGTCATCGTACTCACCCACACCGAGGAGAACGAGGAGCCGGTGACCCGCATAAAGCACAGGTACGACGACATCGTGAGGACCCACATACACAACAAGATCACCAAGAACAACTGCGTCGAGATGTTCCTGCTAGAGGGGAGTTCGCGCGAAGTGGCCACCATGGCGAAGGACTTTCAGAAGGAAGAAGGGATAAAGTCGGTCAAGCTCGTCGTCCTATAGGGAAACTGGACCGCTCCGCGGCCTCAGCGTGACGGGCACGGGCAAGGCACTAATCGGTAGGAATCGACTGTGGAGTCCCCTTCCTGACGACGACCTCATCCCCTCTCTTAATCCAGAGCAACCTTTCCTCGTTCTCGGAGGTGGAGTTCAGCCTCATAGCCTCCCTCGCGTGCCTTGGAACGGCAGTCCGGTCACCCGTCCTGAGCATCGTCTTCTTGTAGCTGGACTGGGGAGTCCCTTTCGTGACAGTGGCCTCCGCCCCCTGCAGAGTCCAAAGGATCTTCTCCCGGCGGCTCGGTGCGGGTCTCAGCTTCAGGGCCTCCTTCACCTTCGGCGGGACGGTCGTCGTCCCTCCAGCACTTAGGATCGTGATCCCCAGAAGAAGTTCGTCTTTCAAGCCTAGGGATAGATGTCACGTGGCACCCGTATTTAGCGGCATCCACAAGGCCTTGGGTACAGGCACCCATCCGATGCAGCAGACGGGCGCTCTTCCTTCGAAACTTTATACACAGTCGGACCCTCTACGGACGCCAAGACGAAGACAGAAACTCCCCCCGGCCCCGAACGGCTGACCATACTAGAGAGAGCGATCGCGGCGGTGCACCTCCCCTTCCCTGTAGGCTGCCTAGCCTTCGCGCTCGTAGGGGGAGCGCCAGGATCATTCGTGGTCTTCTATCTCGGGACTCACAGCTTGACCGAGGCCTGGAGCAAGACGGCTTCGACGTCCTTCAACACGGGCTTGTCCAGCGTCCCCCAGGTTCCGACCTGGGTGGCGGTCGTGTCGTCGATTCTGATCACCTTCTCGCTCTTCCTTGACCTCTACCTCGTTCGATATCTTCGGCGCAGAATACACTCGGCGCAACCGAAGCTCTCGGCGCTCGCTGCTGATGGAGCGGCCGCCTACGCCCGGGCCTTCAGAGTGATGGGCAGCACGGCCGGGATAGCTTTCTTCGGGCTCGTATTCTTCATTGTGTATTTCCCACCGAGGGCGCAGGTCGCACCCGACACGGCATCGCTCCTAGGAATGTTCGTGGTGACCTTCATCGCCACTCTCGTCTACGCGACCGCCTTCTGGACGTATCTGAGCGGGCTCTGGGGCGTCTACAGGTTCGGCCGTGAACGCCTGATTCTTAGACCCTTCTACGAAGACAGGTTGCTGGGCCTTCGGCCACTGGGCCACGTCGTAACCACTTTCGCACTCATCTTCTCGGTGGCCATCACGGTGACCCTGGGAGGCGAATTTGTGGTAGGGGCAGCCGATTCCATAGCGATCAACCTCGGCATAGTCGCGCTCGGGGTCGCGATGTTGTTCCTTCCCTTGAGGGGCATACACTCGATGATGGTCCGCGTGAAACACGAGGAGCAGACAAGGCTGAGCCTGAAGGGCGCTGAGTTCCCGAGAGAGTCCATGTCTGACGAGAGAGGAGGCGAGCCGTCTCTCTCGAGGATACAAGAGCTGCTCGAGATTCAGAGGCTCCAGCTTCTCAATATCGAAGCGTCGAACATCTCCGAGTGGCCCTACGAACCAGGGTCCGTCGAGAGGCTCGTCGCGGTTCTGCTTGCCATCTTCGGCGTTCTACTGGGTCGACTTGCTGAGTTGATCCACTGATGCCGTGCAACTGTCGTCAGGTCAGCAGAACCTCGCGAGCATAGTGAACACTACCGTACGAAGGTCGGGGATTGACAGCGGGGCTGACCAGGGCGGCCCAGGCACCAACCTGTCAGATGTCGATGGCTTCCGTCTCCCCGAGTCGAGCATCGAGGAGGAGTCCGCAGGATCTACGAGCGCTCTGGACGCAACTTGGAATCAAGGTTCAGATTCCCCACAGGGGAAGTCAACGGAACTTGTCTGTCGGCGCTCAGTGGCTTCGTTCCTGACATGATTGCATAGATTTATCTCATAAACACGAGGGACAACGCTGTTGGTCTCCACGGGGGTGCCTTCGGTCGACCAGCTTCTCGGGGCCGAGGGCTACCCGGATAGGTCATCAATTCTGGTGATAGGGCCCCCAGGGATCGGAAAGGAGGCCCTCGGGTATTGGTTCACTCGCTCCGGGCTGCTGCACGGGGACTACTGTCTCTATGTTACGCACCGACCCGTGTCCGACGTCCTCAGGGACATGAAGGGCATGGGGGTCGGGACCGAGCGCGTTCCAGAGTGGATCGCCAACTCGGGGTCGCCAGTCAGGTGCGATCTGCGGGACTACTCGGCGATATCGTACAATGTGAAGCAGGCGGTCCAGCGGAATCCTGGCAGGCTCGCGAGGGTCGCGACTGACGTGCTCTCCCCGTTGCTCGTCCTCAATCCGCTCGAGTCCATGTACAACTACTGGTCGCAGCTTCTAACGGACCTGAAGCAGCGCGACTCGGTCGTCTTTGCCCTCGCTGAGGATGGGATGCACCCTCCGAACGTCCTAACGACCATGGAGCAGCTCTTCGACGGGGTAATCGAGATGAGGCTCTACGAGGAGGGGCTCGCAATCACGCCCCTCTTTCGAGTCAGGAAGATGCTCGGGCTTCCCCCTCTTCACGGATACTTCCGTTTTTCAGTCTCCAGCACAGGAATGGAGGTCCTGCCGCATGTTAAGTGACACCGACATCCTCAATGCAGCATGGATACCGGTCTATCTTCTGAGCATAGGTATCTTCCTCTTCGCGTCGTACAGGGCATTCACCATAGGGAGGGTCCTCGTCAGGGGGGCATACAGGAGTCGTGCCCTCTGGACCGGCGGGACGACCATAGCCCTCATCCTCTTCACTACAGCGAGCAATCTCCCCGCCTCTGACCCGTTGGGCGGCGTTTCGTTCGTGTTGATCTTCGTGATTCTTTTCGCCTTCGTGGATAGCAGCATCAAGGTCACTCAGGAGGCGGACTTCTTCCACAGGAGCCCGCTCGGCTGGCAGCGAGCCAGGAAACCTTCGTATGTCATCTTGGTAGGATCGTTGCTCGGCGGCGGATCGGCCCTTCTTCTCGAACCCTCGACCAGCATTCTCTTTCTCGCGGGAATTCTCCTGTTCTTCGGGGCTGGGGGCGGGTTTCTTAGCTACTCGGCGGCCGCCCTGGTCGTCGGGGCGAGGAGAACCCCGGATAGGTCCATGAGGAGGTTTGTCAGGATGCTGGGTCTGGCCATCGTCTGCATGGTCCTCTTCTTTACGGTCTGGATTCCATTCGCTCCGTTCAGTCTTACGGTGCAGGATCTAGGGAGCCTGATCTCCGATCTCTTCGTACCCGCCGCTGCGTACTTCCTCTACCTCGCGGTCATGTCGCTATCCCCCTTGGGCCGCGTCGAGGAGGAGGTCGGCGCGAATCCCCTGCCGCACGAGAGCGGCGTCATCAGCAAGCCGAAGGGAAGTAGTTGAAAGGCATCTTCTACACTTGTGGGGGGGTCTCGAAAGTATCTTACGCTCCGCGTAGCCTCCAAGTGCGGCCACGGCATACTATCATATGTCGACGAGATTGAGAGCATACGAGCACTAATCTTTCAAGTTGATAAGAGGAACTGAGTGGAGGAGAAAAGTGGGCCGGGAGTGATTTGAACACTCGACCTTCGCCGTGTGAGAGCTTGACGGATTGCTCTGACGTCCAAACCAGGCTAGACGACCGGCCCCTGCACAAAGCCTCCCGAGAGCCGATTTAACAATTGCCGTCACCTGCTGTCCCCTCTGACCCCTGGATTGGTGAAGGTCAGGACCCGGCGGCGCCAGCAGAGGCGCCGAAGAGGATGCCGACCAACCCGCTTACAATCGCCAAGATGCCCAGGGCGAACACCAGGGTCGTGATCCGCTCGGTCGAAGCAAGACGGAGGAGCCAGCGGATGGTCGCGAGGCCCACGACCGCCGTGACCGCTATCGCGACGACCACCGTCGCGGGTGAGAGGAGGTTCAAGCTGCCCTCAATCTCGTGCCGCGAGAACAGCAGAGTGACAGCGGTCGCGCCGAGCGACGCAGGGATGAGGGCGAGGAAGGAGAGCCTGAACGCGGTCTTCCCGTCGGTCCCCAGTAGGAGCATCGAGGAGACCGTCACGCCCGAGCGGCTCACCCCGGGGAATGCGGCAAGGCCCTGGGCGAAGCCGATCGCGACGAGGTCGCGGAGG
>JBEKFK010000114.1:0-6033 GCA_050013375.1 Nitrososphaerales archaeon
CCCGATACCGACGCGAACGATTCACTGAGTCCACGCGATCACGATAGATGTTGGGCTCAAAAGTCACTGAATTCCCGCCGCCAGTCGCTCAACCGCCAATCGGAGAATGTGTGGGTCAGCCCTCCGACACGAAACAACCCCACGCGCAGGGATGCCGTAATCCGTTCGCCTTCTTCACTTCGTTGATAGCGAAGATGCACGCCTGCAGCGCGGTAAACCTGTTGACGTTCTGCGCTGTTCGAGTTGGCCAAGAGCGCAGTCAGGCCACCGACTCCTTCCAGCAATTCACGCAGCTGTTGCTCCGATAGCTCACACGTGCCAGATGAGTCGCAGGCATTGATCACCGCATTCGATGAGGCCAGCTCCCCTTGCGCGACACGGGTGCGCTCGGTGACGAGAGCCGGGTCCATTCCGGCCTCCAGGGCGTCGAGGTACTGGCTGAGCTTCTTGCGTGCCTCGCTGGCCTGGAGCCTGGCCCGGCGTAGTTCAGGTGAATCGGTGGTTTCGTGAGCATCGGCGGCGAGAATGGCCATCACGGTGCTGTCCAGTCGGTCCGGAGAGGTCAGATCCGCAAGCCACTCATCGACCGCGGGTAAAACCCGGTCCTCAGCGAGGAAGAGTGTCTTGGGGTGAGTCTCGTCGCCGGGGTACTCGGTCCGGTAGACGCATTGGTATCCGACACGCTTGGCGCCGCTCCTTCGCTTGACCGTGTGGCCCTGCATCCTCTTGCCACACCGAGCACAAACGATGAGCCCCCGGAGGGCGTAGGGAGAAGGCTGAGGCCGATCTGGTCGAGGTCCAGAGGTAGCCGGCGCGCGATCTGTTTGCGCCTGGCGCCAGACCGTCTCACTGACGATTTGCGCCACAATGCCATCGGTCTCAATGACCTCTGAAGCCGGAGCGGGCGACATCCGAGTCACATTGCCGGCGGCAGGGTCGTTGACGTCGAAGAGGCGCTCCACCTTGCGGTAGCGCCCGTAGACGCTCTGCCCCTTGTACTTCGGGTTCATGACGATGGTTCGCACGGCACCGACCGACCATGCACGACCGTGGCGGTGAGGATTGCGTTCCCGGTCGGCGGCAGAAGGACATGGGAACCCTTGATCGGTGAGACGTGTGGCGATGGTGCGGAAACCGACCCCCTGCACCCGCCAGGCGAAAATCTGCTTGACGATCTTTGAGGTCTCCGGGTCAACGGCCAGATTGGTGAGTTGGACGCCCTGGCGGGCCTTCTCCGGATTGGGATGCGGCACGCCGGTGCGCTCCAGGCGGTACCCATAGGGCGGTCGCCCACCGAGGTAGCGACCCTCCGGCGCCATCGCCTTCATCGACGTCCGAACTCGAACCCGCAGGCGATTGCGCTCGGCCCTGCTGAGACCGCCGAACATAGACATGAGGAGATCGTGCGCTTCGGAATCTGGATCGACCGGGCCACCGACTTCGGGCACCCAGAGCTGCACGCCCCAGTGGGCGAGCTGGGGGAGGATGTTCTGCACTTGTCCGGCGGAACCGAAGGCACGTTGTGGTTCGCCGACAACGATGCCGGTCCACCCGCGATTCGGGTCGGGGAGTTGGGAGATGAGGCGGGCCGCCTCAGGACGTCGGGACCAGGGGACCGAACGGGAGACGTCGGTATCGTGGACAACCGAGACGATCTCGGCTCGCCCGACTATCAGGGCGTTGGCCCGGGAAAGCTGCCAGCGCAGACTTTCCTCCGAGTTCTGCTGGTCGTCGGTGGACGTCCGGGCATACGCGGTGAGCGGAATGAGCAACCTTGCCTCGCTCATGCGACTCGCTTGGCTTGTTCGGCCCGCCGAGCGAGTGTGGCCCGGACCAGCTGCGCCAGGGCGATGGCCAAGTCGGTCGTCACGACCGGTGCGGCAATGGCTTCAAAGGAAATCTCCCCCTCGTCGATCATCGGGTCCGACCTCATGAGCCGGAGCCTGCTTTCGGAGGATACCCCTGCCCTGTGCCCGAGGTCGCTGACGGTAGGACGCAGTGATCGTGATGCGGATGATTCCCTGCGTTGAGACGAATCCTCTTGGTGGGCAATGTCCATCCTCCCGCCGAAGTTGTTGGCTCCCTCACTCACTAAGGGTGGCAAGGGGCCACAAGTGGCCCCTTGCCCGTTTCTCCAACGCCCCGAACCGGGCTGGTCAGTCCCTGGGCCCGGCAGCACGGAGTCCACCGGAGCTCCACGGCGTCAAGTCGCCGGCTCGGCTCACAACAACTTCTGGCGGTTTCGTGATCGTTGAAGTTCGCCCTGCGGGCGAACCCGCCAGAACTTCTTGCTCGGCCCAAGGGCTCCCCTCGCCGGAACTTGACCCCGCTTCGCTGCGGCAGGAAGGGCGGGCATCGAACGACGCATGGGCGCCGTTCGCCCCGATCGGAGGCAACAGCAGTTCAGCGGACGTGTCATCAAATGGACCAGCACCAACTTCCACCCCCTGATTCACGCGCCGCCACCAACTCAGCTACTAGCCCATCGACCTCGCCCCACCGTCCCAACTGGACCAATCCCTTCACTGCGATCCATCCATCAGATTGCTCCACACGTGTGGCATTAGAGGAAATATGGGCGTCGCCGAAGGAGTCAACGGTGGTTTCGACTGCCGTGGCGCCGGGAGCCCAGAGTCAACAGCCAAGCGAACAGCGGGGGAGTGCAGCGGCAGTAGCGGACGGTACGATAGGGGCATGGCGAACCGACCCAATGATCTGCCACCTGGTTCAACGGTGGTGGTCACAAACCCCGACGAGGACTGTTCGCCAGCGGCCTTCCATGCCTTTCTCGATGACCTTCTGGCCGGCCCGGAGCCCGAACTCGAGAGTCTTGGCGCGGCCGAGGCGCTACGGGAGTTGCGCGTCGACGCTGAGGCGTGACAGCTGTCGTCATAGACGCGTCCGCAGGAGTTGAAATAGTTGGTGATACTCGCCGGGGACGGGCCCTGGGCCGGTTGCTGTCGGCCGATTCTGAGGGTTGGGTTCCCGAACACTTCTATGCGGAAGTCCTCGGGGTGCTCAGACGACGATTTCTCATCGAGCGGACCATCACGGAATCTCAGGCCACAGCCGCGGTACGCCGACTCGGATTGTGGCACCTCCACCGAGCCTCGGTAGCTCCGCTAGTTCCGGTTGCCTGGAAATATCGTCACAACATGACCGCGGCAGATGCCCTCTATGTGGCGCTGTCCGAAGAGATCGGCGGGGAGCTCCTGACAGACGATTACAAGCTCGTGGCATCGCCGAACTTCCCTCCCGGAGTTAACGTGCTCCAGCTGCCAGTCAGATCCTGACTTGGGTTGCAGCAACACGATCGGGGGGTGTGGTTCGTAACCTCGCGGAAGCGCTCGAAGGCCGGATTCGGGCCGGGTGCTAACTGCGAGCCCCCAACTGGAACGGCACTTTCGGGCTAGTGCACCGATCGGGTAAGACTTGCCGAATGGTGCTTGAGATTCGACACGAAGAGGGCCGCTATCACCTGACTGTCAGCCCTCCTGATGCCCGTGAGAGTCGTACTGCCGCCGTCGAAACGCCAACAGAGGCGATGGCGACCCTCAGCGGCTGGGGATGTCATTCAACGGATATCACGGACGCCCTGGATGCCACGGGCCACGATTGGCGCCCAGAGCACGACGACGAGGTCATGCGTCGGCGGGAACAGTCCAAATGACTGGTTGCCCCAAGGCGCCGGGCCCGCTACATGGCTGACCACCACGATTTGGTGCAGGCATTGGAGCAACCTCGTTCACCATCAGGCGATGGGTCAAGATAGCTGAATGCATTTCCAGGGGTGTCTCCGCTGATGGATCTTCTCAACCGCTACCGAGCTGGCGACTACTTGACCGTTTGGGACGAACTCCGTAATGGTGACGCGGAACCCACCGAGGCGGCAGCAGTCTGCGACGCCACAATGCAGCGAGTTTCGGAGAACGTAGACGTCATCGTTGATTACCTGGACGCGACCGGCTATCGGTTTGCTTATCCCGACCTACGGCGCCACCCACCCACACCCGATGACCTCCATGCCTTGGACAACCTCCACGCACGCGTTGGCGCTATACCCTCAGCCCTGCGATCGTGTCTCGCAATCGTCGGAGAGGTGTGGCTTTGCGGTACTTTCAGCGATTCCGATCCACCGATGTTCGCTTTTGAGGACCTGAGCGGGTACCCGATGATGACGGACCCTCTCGTCCTGCCGAGTGGTGCATGGGTGGACACCGAACTACAGGAGTGGGACTCCAACGACTGGTCAGAACCGAAACGACCCTGGCGTCTTGACTTCGCTCCCGATGAGCTTCATAAGGCCGGTATAAGCGGTGCTACTCACGATCTTCTGCTTCCTGACGAGAACCTTGATCCTGTCCTCCTTGGTGTCGAAGGCCGCAGTGGGATCACCTTGGTCGAGTACCTGCGGGTCTCGATGACTTGGGGTGGATTTCCTGGATTTCAGTTCATCGGCCGTCGTCCGCCTCTTGTCGAAGCGCTGCAGCAGCAACTGCAACCGTTTTGAAACGATCCAAAGCCATGGTGTCCCCATTCGGGTAGGCGGGGGAGACCGGCGGCCCTCTCCTGGTCTACGGTCGAGACGTGGCGAGTGATGAGGGCACGGTAATCACCGAGCTTCCAGTGCCTGGCTCCGAGGAGGTCATCGTCCTGCTCGATCCAGAGGACAGGCCGGTGGGAGTTGAAGCCTGGCACCCGTTCCCGAACGTCATGCGCCTCAGTTCCGGAGGCGAAGTGCTGTGGCGTTGCGCACTATTGCCACAGGAGACGGCGTGGAAGTGCTACTTGGCGGTGGAATGGCAAGGGGACAAACTGATCGCCAAGGCGCCTTCGTACAGGGTCACCCTCGATCCGATGTCGGGGGCAATTATCGACTCTGAGTTCGTGAAGTAGGGCCGCTGCACCTCTCGACCCCGGGGCGCCCCACGTCGCGAGGAGGGTGGGACGGCTCGCCCGGTGCGAGAATGGCCCTGTGGCTGACTATGTTCCCGTTCAAGTGATGACCCCAGACGGCGTGCGCGAGTGGGTCATGAATATTTCTCGGCCGGGTGGTGGTTGGGAGATGGCCCTGACCGGCGACGAACAGTCATGGACGGCCTCTGGGCCAAACGCATTTCAGGCGCTGCGGACGCTGCGTGCCGACCTTGACAGAGCCGGTGTCCTGATCGGATTGAACGGCGCTCGACCTAACTCCTGGGCATCGGGAATGCAGGCCGACATGGGTGAAGGAAAAGTGGTCTACCTCTGCGAAATGGGAGAAACGGGACGACCACTGAGCGTTGGCACATTGGACGCCGCCCCCCTCGACTCGGTCGGCACTGTTGCGGAGCAGAATGAGTTCAACGCCGCTTGGCTAGCCAGTCGGACCCAGGGGAACGCCTGATTCGAGCTGCCCCCGAACAGCCGGCCTGGGGTCGAGAATTATCGGTTTCAATGTCCCGCCTGCTCATCTGTTCGCGAACAGTGCTGATTCTTGTCCGTGGTGTACGCCTGCGCACTCGCGTTACGCAGCCGGTAGAAGAAGCTCGGTGGTTCCCACCTCGTGTGCTGGATTGCCATCGTTTCTCGCTCCTACATGGGATGACCCCCAGGCCGGGGAGGCATCAAAAGCGCGCAGGGTATTGTTTCCAGTCCCCCCTCCGACACCACAGGTTTGCAACCCTGGTTCAACCCGACCTCTTGAAAGGTCACGAGAATCGGAGGCGCGCCGACGATCTGAACCGTCAATTGATCTGGGAAAATGTTGACTGAGTCAACAAGATCTTCAATCAGGATCCGACGTTCAGCGACGCTTGCCTCGTCCCAAAGTGCATCGACGTTCAACTCAGCGAGAATGTGCGCAACCTGCTCGAACTTGAGACTTGCCCATTCGCGAGAGCGCTGTGCCCGTTCCAGTTCCACGATTTCGCCCTCGAGCGTGAGGCGACGCGTCGTGAGTCGTCTGGACTCCTCAGCGAAGCCGTCTGGGTCAATTTTGTCGGCGTAGTAGAGATCGAGCAGCTTGCGCTCTTTGGCTCTCAGTGCCGCAAT
>JBEKFK010000115.1:0-5963 GCA_050013375.1 Nitrososphaerales archaeon
GCTCTTCGATTTTGATTTCGGCACCTTTTTGTCTTGAGCCTTTTTCCGGTTATGGGAAATATCAGGAATCGTGCTAGAAACGCTGCTTGGGCCTCCAGACGACTAGTTAAAAAAAAATTATGTTTCCACAGTTTTTGCTCCTTGAGCTACTCTCTTCTCAGAGCATGTTCAGCCAGTTCCCGTTTGCAGCAACTAGTTCTTTGCAAGGGCGGAACGGAGATCAATCCCCTTGTTCCCTTTCTGCCTTAGCACTTGACTGTCATTTCCACTCGTCGTGTACTGACCAGTCCCAAGTGCACCGTTCCTCTCAGGCAACGGTAGCTTCCTAGCTTAAGCGCAGAATTTTGGGCTATTCACGGCGGCAGAAGGGTCAACATTCCAGTTGCACCACTTCTGACACCGGGCTCTTTTTTTCCGGAGCAGTAGGCTCTTACCTGAAAGGATCTCACCCTGCTGCGACCACTTTGCTGTGCACCCGGGCTCCGGCAAGGAGCAGGGGTGGTGTAATCTGCAGGATGGGTTTTGCTACCCAACCTACAGCTGAGCACCAGTAGGTTCGCTCGTACGGACACGCGGCACTGGTAGCGTGGCTGCGTTATCTCCGATGCGGAGTTGAGATACACTTTAGGTTGAGCAAACGCTCCTGGGTGTGGTTGCCTCCTAAGAGAATTAACTACGCGTCAGGAAAATAACGGTGTTCACTCTGCTACGGATATCGGGCAACAAGCCCCGTGTACTATATTTCTCGTGCTAAGGTGGCAGGCTCGCAGGCCGGCGACTGGACAGGGGAGTAGCAGCAGCTGTGGCGGCAGCTCCGGTAGATCAAGGCTGCCGCCGTCAACGTGACTCTTGGAGAGCGGACTGATGTTAGCTGGCCCAAACAGGTTCACGGTATCACGTCACTCGCCCCCGATTGATCTCACAAGGAGCCATGGCACTGGCTCCTGGGGCTGAACATGCGATTTACACGCGTCACAGATGCTGCACTCCCTTGTTCAGGCCCTCACTGGTCGGCATCGCCCGACAAGGGAGGGCCCGGACGTCGCTTCTCCCGTGTTGCCTTTGGATCATCGCGCGGCGCGGCCGGAGGGTAGAGGGTTCCTCCCTCCAGGTGGGGAGCCGTCGCCTCATACCCGCTGTCGTTGTCCTCCTCATTTCCCAGCCGCATAGGTGGAACTGGCGGCCGTGGTCGTTTCCTCCCTCGGTTGACGACTCGGTACTGGCGCAGGAGGAACATCTGGGGACATGGAATCCACCACAGGGCCCGTCCACACCCGTGCACGTCGCGTAGTACCACCAGGCTGTAGACCCAGGCCAAGATTGTGGCCCCGATGCGATAGAAGGTGACCAAGGAGAAGATGATGGCCGCTGTCTCCCCCCAGAGATGGAGAAAGGTCACGGTCTGGGACCAAAGTTGTGAGGCCCAGGCAGTTGGGTCTTTGAACTCGGGGAAGACGTTCTCAGGTCGAAGATGAAACTCCTGGGAGTTCCGCCACTGGGGGTCCACTTGCTGGGCGAAGGTGGCTCCTATTGCGATGATGGTCCGGGAGAAGTCCAAGGAGTGCTGCCAGGCCCTTGCCTGCTGTTCGTCGTAGAGGCCACCCCTGGTGAAGTCCAGCCGTTTCCTGGGTGTTCGGTTACGGCTTGTCAGTGGGGCCTCGAAGACTGGTTCGGTCGTCACGTGGAGTCGGGGAGTTGCCACCACCCAGCCATTCTGGAGGTTGCGATACTTGGGAAGGAACTCCTGCTGACAGGGAAGCTCGATGCCGGTCCAGGTAAGTCTTCGGGTGAGGGGCTCCATGAAAAGTTGGCGATCCGAGGGAAGCGCTTGGCCGGTGCTGTCCAGGCGGTTGACAGGGAGGGCCTGGTAACAGCGGTCGAGGGATGCCCCACGTACCAACACTGGTGAGCACTGGTACTGGTACAGGACCTCGCCGGCGGCAGTGGCGAAGGTTCCGTTCCCCAGGAACCAGGAGGTGAGACCAGGATCTCGGTTCTGGAGCCAGAATTCCAGCTTTCCCTGTCGGGCTTGCCTCTCACAGGTGTTCCGGAGCATGCCCTGGAGCTCCTGGTCCAGTTCGTCAGCAACATGTTGGTAGAGAAACTCGTCGCGGTTGGTGATGAACATCACGACGTCCATCTCGGCTGGGTCCATGCTGCGATCAAAGGGTAGGCTGTTTGTCTTTACCTCGTACAGGAAGAGGTTCTCGTAGTCGGTTTTGGTGACCACACGATCGCATTTCGAGATGGGTTCGGCCTTGACCAAACGGACCAGGGTTCCGTCAGTGGAGACGAATGCGGAGTCGCCATTGGTGGTGAGGATGTCCTCTCCGCGGGTGTACTTGACCCCCACCAGATCGCAGCTTAAGTCGGGGATTTCCCAGAAGTAGGTGATGTCGGAGAGCTGGCAAGACCCTGTGTCTGGTCGACAGGGTAATTGACGGTCCTGGATGTGCGCGTAGGTAACTGTCTTGCTGCTCTTGTACACCTCGGGGCGTAGGGTGATCTTGATCTGTACCTCCAGAACCATGCGGTGGAGCATTTGCCGTTGGTGTTGCAGATCTCCGCCCACGCAGCTGACTTCTCCATTCTCGGCATAGGTGCGGCCAACTTCCTCGTACTTGATGATGGTGGTGGTGTTGGCTCCTAGTTCGTGAGGTTGGCCGAGGGCATCCACGTACTTCAGCTTCCAGATCCAGTCACGGCACACGTCTACGGCCACAGGGACGGGTCGGTTGTAGTAGTTCAGGTCCCCGTAGGTGGTCATATGGTCGTAGGTGCCGCAGTAGTGTCCCACCTGGGTTCTTTCCATCTCGCAGGAGTACCCCGCCGTGCGGTGGAACTTTACCTGTTGGAGGAGTTGGTAGGTGACCTCCTTCTTTTCTTTTACCCTGCTGTTGGAGTCAAGGCATGATGGATGGATGGCGTGGCCCAGGTCCTGGATCCCGAGTGGTGTGCTGCAGTCGAAGCCCTCAAAGACGTAGGGGTTGGCGGAACTCTCCCGGGTCCCGTTGTGGTCGGGGGCGTAGGCAAGGCCGACGGTGAGAAGCGTCCACTCGGCGATGATGATGGCTATGATGAAGGGGGCCATCTCAGGGTCGCGGATGAAGGCACGAGGTCCCGAGTCTGCCAGTATAAAGTATTGGATTACTGTACAATGTCCCGAAGGAAGTCTGGCCTAGCCGACGGCCACAGAAGGAGTGGGGTCCAAACGTTTTAGTCCACTCGGTTCTTCTGCGTCGCTGGCGAGTCTCCCCTCGGTATGCCTTATCTCTAGTGGCCTGGCACGGCGGCTTCTCCGCCGTTTTCATGCTGCGCAGGCTCGTAATCTATCTTAACCTAGTAGGCCTGACCGTTTCCCGGCCAGCTTTCAGAACGGCCTGGCTCTGTTGGGCTCGATGTTGCCGGCATGGTCATTGCTGATTGGTGGAGCTGGCGCCTGTCGCCAGGGCCGGCGATGTCGTCTTCCGTCCAGGGCAGCGGCCGGTATCAGCGGCGCTGTGGTCGGAGATTCAGGCGTTGGCGGCGGCGGAGTGACAGCTGGTGGTGAGAGCACCGGGACGTCGGCATCTCGGTTGCGCGTCTGTCCTCCCCACGGCCCTGTATCGTAGGAGGGCGGTGGAAAGTCAATGCTTAGCGGCCGCCTGGCAGGTGACGCTGGTGCGTTTCCATTGTCCCAGCCTGCGGCACTGCAATGGCCGCTCCTGTTGCTGTCCCGTCGAGAGCGTCTCCAATGCCGATTGTCCCCATCCACCTGGCCCGGTTCTTCCGGCAGGGGCCAGGGTGGCGGCAGTGCTGCCATCTGGGCTGGCGGCACATAGATGTTGTTGTTTACCTGACAGCTGGGCCACGACGCTGCTGGTCCAAACAGACGGGGATGTACGGCTCTCATGCGGTTAAGGTTGGGGACTTCCTCCGTGGCTCGGTGAGGGTAGAAGACCGAGATTGGGGGTCCGATATCATAGGGCTCCATTCCTCCTACTGGGTTGAATTCTTCTCCACCAGCCTCAGTGGCCCCTCCGTGGTAGTGGCCCGTCCCAGTTTGGTAGAGACCGGGTAGACGGCGGAAGGTGGGATTTGGATCCATCCCTTGGGGGAACTCAGTGACGAAGCGGACTGCAGCGCAGCGTTGGACGTAGAGAAGGGCTAGCGGATGTTTCCTCTTCACCTCGCAAGGGTTGGGGTCCTTGTTGCGGATCCGAATGACTAACCCTCTGTCGGTGGTGACTCGGTAGAAGGAGGATTCCAGGACGGTAGGGCTTTTGGTCCCGCAGTCAGGGTGCTGGATGATGTGTCCTGTGAATCCTTCCCCTAGGTAGATGTGAACCCCAGGGTGAATGTCGCGGAGGTGGAAGGCTGGCACTGTGTAGTTCTCTCCTGCATAGATGGTGTAGGCTAGGGCCCGTTGATGGTAGGGCTCCGGAGGAAGAGCGTGGATGCTCAGAGGTCGAAGGACGGCTTGGAGTACCTCAGAAGGATCCTGCTCCCTCCAGATGAATCGAGGAGGCTGGTATCCATCGTGGAACTCATGGGATCTCCAGGTAGGTGTCGGGGGAGGACCTGGGTTTCCTGGTGTCGATGTCCTGCTAGGGTTGGTAACACCTGGCGGGGGTGGTTGCAGTGGTTGCTGTTGTTGCCACTGAAACCTCTCTTCCCCCGAAGGTGTGACCTCCTGGGCTATCTCGGAGTCCAGGAATAGGTTGACATTACTGAGAGGCTGTCTTCCCTCAGCCATGTTGCTCTCCTCCCGTTGTCGTCGAGGGGAGGAGAGTCACTTGTGTGGTTAGGAGGTGGAGGAGTCGGTACGAGCGGCCGGCGAAGGCATGCTCTTGTCACCATCGCTCAGGGCTGCTCGAGACCGTCCGCGCCCTAGCCGCGGCTCCTCCTTGGCAGAAGCCATGCTTCGGTCGCTGTCGCTTATGTTAGGCCTAGGGGGCCCACGCGTTCGTCGTGGTTCTTCCTTTGGCGACCAGATTCTCTTCTCTTTCCGGGGTCGGCTAGATCTTCGTGGTGTGGTAGTGGGGCCTGGGTCAGGCCGTCTCTTCCTTCCGGCTCTTCCCGCGGTCACCTCCATGGCCTCGGTCTGGCCGGTGGCCTCGGCCCTGGCTCGGGTACCATCCCGGACAGTTCCATGGGGGTCATGTTCAGTCACATCAGTCTGTTTCTGAGTCTTGACTACCTTGACGTAACTAGGTCGTTTGACCCCCCTGCCGCCATCGCTGTTTTCCGAATCGGCATCTGATGGGCTCAATCCGGTTTTTACTGGTCTCCGGCTCCTCCGTCTAGATGTACCTTGGGTTATCGGAGCCGGAGCTGTGAACGTCGCAGTGTCGGATGGCATGGAGGTTGTTGATGGCGACGGAATTGCGACTTGGATCGGCAGCGACTTTCGAGAGCTGCCTTTATCTTCAAAGGGTGCCGCCGTCGGCGTTGCAGCACCCGCTGCTGTCTCAGCAGCTGCACTTCGGTCGACCGGAGGAGGAGATAGCGGCGTCGGAATCCGTCGTCGCATGTCTCGGATTTCTTTTGAGTCAGGTGCAGGGGAGAGAGGAGGACTTGATGTTGTTTTTCGGTCTCCCCGACTTACTGCCTTAGTTGGAGTAGGCAATGAGGGTGATTGATGTACGGCCGGGTGTTTCACGGCACTATCAGTGGGCTCCCTAGATTTTTGTCTCGCCTCAAACCCCCGCATGAATCTGCTCACTCGTCCTGGGGATGATGGTTTGTCCGATTTTGGGACTGGGGCTGGTAATGCCAGCCATCTCGAAGTTGGTTGGTCTAGTCCCAGGGCTGGTTTCAGCCGAGGACCCATTCGAGGACTGTTGGTTAATGATGGCTGGCTGGATATTGTTGGTGTGCTGATTCTCAGAGTCGGAGTGGTTGATTCCGAGACTTGCCCCGGTCGGCGCCGCATGGGCGGTGGGGAGTCGACGATAGAGGAGTCACTTCCCGATTTGACAGGA
>JBEKFK010000116.1:0-5930 GCA_050013375.1 Nitrososphaerales archaeon
CAGCGCCCGCACGCTCTTGGAAAGGCGGCCGTATCCCGCTACAGAAGCAGATCTCACTCCGGCGAAGACGAGACCGACGGCGAGAAGGACGATGAGGGTCGCGACCCCGAGCCCCGGGAAGACGATGACCGAGACCGCGAGAATCAGGGACAGGAGGCCCGCGCCGACCTCGAGGCCCCGGAGCCACCCCGGCTGCTTGAGCAGGCTCATGCTAGCCCACCTTCAGGGGCCGGGCTCGCCTCGTTCTTCTTCTGCCGCCTCGACTTGGCGCTGGCGATTCGGACCTTTACCGCCTCGCTGGCCTCGCTACGCTTCGCGGCAGCCTTCGACTCCAGCCCCCGGGCCCTCGCCGCAGCGGTGGCCTCCCGTTCCTTCAGCCTCTGCCCGGTCCCCGCCAGCTTGGAGTGGAGCCTCCTGTGGAGCTCTTCGATTCTGGCCTGCAGCTTGACCCTCTCTTCGGAGGTCGCCTTGGCCTGCGCCGCCTTCAATCGGGCGATCTCCGACCTGAGCATCGCTATGTCCGGCCTCAGGTCCGCGTTTCCGGGCTGATCCTTCGACTGCTGCGCCCTGAAGCTCTCCAGCGCGGCCTTCCACTGCTCCAGGACCGGGATTGAGTACATCCTTAGCGCCTTCTCGGTCTCGATGCCGGTCCCGAACTCGATGATGTGGTTGATTATCTTCTCCCTCTTGTCGTAGAGGTGCTCGAGTCTTGCGACCAGCTCGCTAAGCCTCTCCGTGTCCTTGGCGTACTCCTCGAAGGGGAGCGCCTGCTCGACCGCCTCCATGTCAGCGGCCATCCTCGGCTCGCGTGGGAGCCAGTTCTTCCGACCCGTCTCCGTTGTTACGTTGCTCATGTCAGTGTCGGAAGGTGAGAGGATATTTGCGGGAGACGTATTTTCTGTGCCAAAGATAACCACCTGCAACCTATATGAACCGCGGAGCGTAAGGAGACGACCATGCCCAGTACCGTGATATGCCCCGAGTGCCACTCGCCGATCGTCCTCGGGGCGCGTGGGAAGACGGTGACCCGCTCCTTCAGGCTTGACGAGGCGGTCATGGCCGCGCTGGAAGAGGAGTCAGCGAAGAGGTCCATCAGCGTCAACACGCTCGTCAACCAGCAGCTGCTCGTCTTCGCCAACTTCGACCGGTTCCACACCAGGCTGGACCTCGTCAAGCTAACCGGGTCCTCGGTGCAGAAGCTGCTTGAGTCCGCGCCGGACGACAAGATCGCCGAGGCAGCGGTGCTCGCGGCCCTCGACACGCCCAGGTCGATCATCCTATCGAAGTACGGGCAGGTCACCTTCGAGTCGACGGTCGAGTACATCCAGATGCTGGCGCAGTTCGCGAATCTCTATGAGTGCACGATCTCCGAGTCCCCAGAGGGGAAGGTCATAACGCTCTTCCACAGGTTCGGGACGAAGGGGTCCCTCTTCCTGGCGAAGTTCATCGGGGTGCTGCTCGAGCAGATGGGCTACGCCCCCAAGATAGAGACGAGCGCCCATTCCGTCGGCTTTGTGGTCCAGAAGAAGAAGGATGCGACCTCCCTGCGTCGCTAGAAGAGCCTCCAATCCGGTACCTCCCAACCTATGGATGAATGCCTCCTGCAGGGGTGCGATGAACCCAATACAGGGTGCGACATCACCCAGGGAGCCGCAACGCAGCCGCCGCCAGAATCCCGAAACGTCACCAACCTGATTCTCTAGCGTTCCCTTTAACTAGTAGAGCCGCCTACGAAAATCGATAGGAAAATGAGCAACGTAGACCAACAGATTAGGACAACCGTAGACGAACTACTCAAGGCCATCTCCACGAAGAACATCATCGCGGAACCAATCGAAGTTGGGGACAGCGTGATAATCACGATCACCAAGGTCGGCCTCGGCTTCGGCACGGGAATGGGTGAGGGAAGGGGGATGGGAACCGGGGGGAACGGGAACGGCGCAGGAAGCGGGGTGGGAGCCGGGGGAGCGGCGGGCGTCTCTCCGGTGGCGATCGTGGTCATCCACAAGTCGATTCCCGGCCCAGGGGGCATAGAGGTGAAGTCGCTGTCTCCGCCGGGCCCGATAGGGAAGGCCATCGGCGACATCGCCTCGATCATTGTCGAGAGGATCGGCTCCAAGAGACCGAAGAACGAGGAGAAAGAAGCCCCGAAAGCCTAGCCGGGGAAGGGACGGTCGCGTTTGCTCCTTGAAATCCTAGCGATCGTCCTCCTGATTCTTCTCGGTCTGGCCGCCGCCGTCCTTCTGATACCATTCTACGTCACGGTGGAGGCTTCGAAGGCGGAGGCCCAGATTACGGGCAGGGTGGTCCTGCGCTGGCTAGGTATCACCCTCTGGCGGAGCAAGCCCGGGAAGAGGAAGGAACGGGCGAAGAAGAAGTCCAACCGATTCGACCCGTCCAGGGTCCTTCTGATGCTCTCGCTGTTGCGGGACGCCCTCCCTTCCCTCGTGGGCGTCCTCAAAGGATTGCAGAGAGCGGTGCGCTTCAGGAAACTTTCCATAGACGTGGCCTTCGGCATCGGCGACCCCGCGGATACAGCGGTCCTGGCGGGTTATCTCTGGTCCTTCGCCTGGGCCCTCGAGCTCCTGCCCCGGTTCTCGCTTTCACTCCGCCCGGACCTGGAAAGGGCTAGGCTAGACGGCGCCATCAGCGCAGAGCTTCGTGTGAGGATGCTTCCGATCCTGGTGGCCTTTCTGATCGCATACACAAAGAAGCCGTTCCGGCGGTTGATCGGTGAGGTGAGGCGGTGATAGAGCTGGAAACGAGCAGGACGACGGAGTCCAGAGCCTCCTTCGTCGTGGGGGACAGGACGTTCCATGTGGTGACGGAGGTTGTGGAAGTGAAGAGCCCAACAGGGAAGGTCTTCTCCGTCTTCGTTTCTCCGATTGCACTCCTGGTCTTGGAGCCCCACAGCAGCTACGTCGTCTCCCTCACGGATGAGGAGTTCGCCATCGAGGACCTCCTGAGCAGGGTCCCAGAGTTGAAGGGGAAGATTCTCTCCCTTCGCGATCGTTGACTGGCAGCATCCGGTTAGTCGGGGTGACGGGGAAGATGAACGCGGGGATGCATGCCGCCTACAGCTCAGCGGGCGGATGAACTGTCCCGGCGGGGGGCGCATACATCCAGCCCGGGTTCTACGAGTGCCTCGCAAGCGGCACGACCGGCTCTCGGCGTCCTTGGGGACGGCGCTTCTCCCTTGGCGAAGCCGCGGATTGTCACCATGCCCTGCGTACCTATTCTTCGGCATCACAAGTCCAGAGAACGCCCCCATTCTGGGCAATCTCTACCCGACCGACCAAAGCCACATGCTTAATTCGGAAGACCTGACTGAGGGGTCCGAGCTACCCACGGACACCCTTCTTCGACCTGATCTGTCGGCGCGCGGCATCGCGGCCGGAAGGGTCAGGTGGTATTCCATCGCGTCTCTCGTCGTGATCGCAGCCTGTCTCGCAGAGTTCCTGACGGGTTCCACGCCAGTTCTCGGGCCTATCGTCAACCCGCTGGGTTTCGCCTTCAATCTGGGCCTCTACGGAGGCGGGGCGCTCTTGATCAGGGAGGCGGCCATCCACTGGGGGAAGCGCTGGGGGGCTGTACTCCTGCTTGGGGGAGCCTACGCCGTGGGGGAGGAAGGCTTCGCAGCCAAGACGATGATCGACCCGATCTCGCCGATCATCGGGAACCAGCTGTACAGTCACTGGGCGGGGGTCAACTGGCTGCCGCTCGCAGACCTCACGGTCTTCCATTCTGCGTTCAGCATGGCCGTCCCGCTCCTCCTCTTGGAACTGACCTTCCCGGAGACAAGAGGCCGCCGGCTGCTGGGCCGCATGGGGCTAGCCACCACTATCGCTGTTTACGCGATAACGGTGCTTCTTCTATCACTCTTCCTAGGCGACCCCTACACCCCGCCTCTCTACGTGACCGTCTTCCTCGCGGCCTACGCCTCTGCGTTCATCGCCGCCGCCTATCTCGCACCGAGGTCGTTCCTAGGGGCGAAGGGAGAGCGACCGGACCGGCGCGAGCGCAGCTTCCTCCTCCTCGGGCTCGGATTCATGGGCGGGTTCTTCCTAAGCTCTGGGTCGCTCAACACGGGATGGATCGTTGAGCGCCTCCTCCCGTGGCCCATCGCGACCGTGCTGGTCCTTCCCTTGGCGGGTTTCACCGCCTGGTACCTGGTGAAGCACGCGGGTCGGTCCGGGAATGACCTCGTGAAGATCGACTTTCTGCTCGGGATGTCCCTGGTCTTCGTCCCAATCGACATCTTGGGGGAACTCGGCGGGGACACCGGCGTCCTTCTCTTCACGGCCCTGGTCCTTGCGATGCTGATACTTCTCCGCCGGCGAGTCAGGCGTCTCGAGAACGCGAATCTTCCCCCAGCCAATCAACTCACCACCGCCCAGACCGCGGATGAAACGGACCGTCGACCGGAGACATCTTTAGAGAGCCGATCCTGACTGAATGCATGTTCAACAAGGAAGAGGCCAAGTACCTCAAGTCGCAGCTTCTCGCGAGGGTAGCCACGGCCACTGCCAAGGGCAAGCCGAACGTTGCGCCTGTGGGTTTCGAGTTCGACGGCGAGTACTTCTACATCGGGAGCATCAAACAGAAGATTCTCCGGTCCACTCCCCGGTACCTCAACATCAAGAACGGGAACTCGCAGGTCGCGCTGGTCATAGACGACCTCGTCTCGGTAGACCCGTGGAAGGTCCGCGGGATAAGGGTGAACGGCGTGGCCGACATCGTGACGCACACCGGGGAGTTCGGCAAAGGGGAGTACATCCGCATCAAGCCCAGGCTCTCATGGAGCTGGGGGTTCAGCGACGCGGGACACAAGACCGTCTGGAAGTAGGACGGGCAGGCAGACCCACCCTTCCGAGAAGAGGGCGGGCTGCTGCGGCGGAGGCGCAATGAAACCTATACGCATCGCGGGCTGGGCCATCGGAGGTGAAACGGGCGCTGGCCGCATTCGAGAGGGTCTACGCAGACGACGGGGATGTGATCGCCTATCTCGAGTCCGACATCAACAGGTGCGCCATCGACATCTGGAATCTGAGGTTCGAGAGCAACCATCACGAGTTCTACGTCGCCCGCGATCGGGGGACGATTAGGGCCCATCTGGGGATATTCCACGCGCCCGAAGCGGACTACGTCACCCTCGGAGGCCATGACGAGGGAGTTGGCAGGCTCCTGACACTTATTCCGGACAGGGCGGTGGTCCTTGTCCCTCCTGCGGCCTTCGAGGCAGCGAGACCTCGGATGAAGCCCGGCATCGTCTACTCGAGCGACCTGATGCTGGTGCGGCGCGGGGAGGAGACGGTGGGCCCTCCCGGCACCGCCGTCCGGCTGACGGAGAAGGACGCAGAGGAGTACGCTGGGTTCGGAGCAAGCTTCAACGCTCCCCCGGTGCCGGTGGAGTGGGCGCGCGAGCGCATCTCGAGGGACGCGGTCTTCGGGGTCTTCGAGCAGGGGAAGCTGGCCTCCATTGCGAGCGCCATGGCGTTTCATCCGGAGGTGGCAGTGATCATGGGTGTGGAGACGCGGAAGGAATTCAGGCGGAGAGGCTACGGCCGCTCGGTGGTCTCTGCGGCCGTCCGGGAGGCGCTCGACCGCTCCAAGTCGTGCACGCTTTGGGTCGCCTCCAGGAACTCGGAGGCCCAGCCTATGTATCGGAGTCTGGGATTCAGGAAGGTCGGCGAGGAGCTATGGGTCGACATCGGGACTGGCGTGACTCCTTAGGCATCCACGAGCCGAAGACCCACGGCCGAAGACATCTCGCCAAGTGGTTGACCCGGTTGAACGAGGTCATTCACGCCGACCTGACCAAAGGTATCTTGAACGCGTCGGGTGATCCGGGTGAGAGGGTACGAGGGGGCGGCCGGATGTCCTCAGGGCCGAACTCGGAGTCTGACCTAACACATGGTCTTTATTCCCTA
>JBEKFK010000117.1:0-5906 GCA_050013375.1 Nitrososphaerales archaeon
TCCACCCCGTTCGAGTTCAGAGACGGTAGGGCGAAGCTGGCATTTCTTGGCAGCGCGAAGCAGATAAGGAATCACCTCGAATATCTGGAAAGACACGCTCGGGGCCGGTTCAAGGTCGTCTCGCTCACCGACGCGAGGTTCGCGCCGAATTCACCGATTGCCCGCCTGACCGAAAAGCAGCGCAAGGTTCTCATCACCGCCTACAAGCTCGGATACTACGATCTCCCGAGGAGGATAGGCTCGGAGGAGCTTGCTCGCAAGCTCAACCTCGTGAAATCGACCTTCGTCGCGCACAGGAGGAAGGCCGAACGGCGCCTGCTCACCGAGATGCTGAGCGAACTCTAGGGACCTCAAGCGCGAAGCTTCACAAGCATTATCTTCCGTAACTTGCTCAGCGACGGGGAGAGGGAGGTCTGTAGGCGCACACCAGGCACATCAAGGACGATCCTGTACCTAATTTGAGTGCTCACCTGAAGTCATCGCGTACGTGATTCATATCCGTCTCTCCTCCTTTCTATACGACTTGTATGTCCGCCATTTTACGCTCCCGAGGAGACCGGCTCGTAGTAGAGCACACTGACACCGTTGCGGTAGGTCTGGGCACGCGCAAGCTTGAGGTTGACCGGCCGTTCCATCTGCCTGAAGAGCGCCTTGCCGTCGCCCAGGAAGATCGGGTGAACGAGGAGTTGATATTCATCTATCAGGCCCATTCGCGTCAGGCTCTGGACTGTGTTCGCGCTTCCGTAGATTACAATGTTCTTCCCCTGCTTCTCCTTCAATTCCCTTACCTTCCGTACGACGTCTTCGTTGATTATCGTAGCTGGCTCATAGTTTCCCCAGGGTGCCTTCTCAAGCGTCCTTGAAAGGACGAATTTGGGTATACTGTTCATCTTGTCGACGCCGGGAGACTGGTCCTCGGTAAAGTTGGGCCAAGCGCCAGCCATGATCTGATAGGTCACCCTGCCGAGCAGAACCGCATCCATGGACGCCATCAAATCCCCGGCGTATCTGCCCATCTCCTAGTTGAAGTTCTTCATCACCCAGCTCATGTCCTCTCCTGGTCCGACGATGTACCCGTCGGCGGAGACGAACTCTGATGCGATGAGTCTTCTCACTTCACATCGACCTCTGGTACTCTTGGCAGGTTCATGGCAGCCGCCGAGACATTTGGCATATTATCAGTTCCGTCCCTCTGGGAATCTTCGTGATATCGACATTACGTCCCTAGCCGCTTGTGTAGTCCTAAGCGAAAGCAAGAAGGAGGTTTACAGTAATGCTCCCAGGGCCGTCGAGCTGTAGCCGGATCGCCATCTACGCCTGGCCCAATGAACCCCCCAAGGGAGGAAGGCCTTGTATGCGCGTACTAGTCAGAAGTAAGAAGGAACTCAACCTGATCCACGCGATGAGCTGGAGCCAAGAACGCTGACATGATTCATGTCCGCCGCGTTTTTTCTCAGAACGATTTTGGATGTCCTGCAGTCGGCTAGTGGCCGCCTTCTATTCCCAGCGCAGCGAGAATCTGTTGGGTGCTCCGGACTCTCCCGATCCTCTTGAATGTGTAGTTCACCGTGTTGTTGTGCTCTTCAGCCGAGCGCGCCGACATCGCATCCTCGGCGAATATCTGCTGATAGCCGAATTCGTAGGCGAACCTCGCGGTGCTCTCGACGCCGGCGTTGGTCGATATTCCGCAGAGCACGATTGTGCTCAGCCCTCTCCTCCTGAGCTGCAGGTCCAGCTCCGTCCCGTAGAACGCCCCCCACTGTTTCTTTGCTATTACCACGTCGTTCTCCTTCGGTCCGAACTCGGGGAGGATGTCGGCCCAATCCGGAGGGCGCTGCTGGCCTGCCCCGGCCCATGGCTGCTGGTCGGTGATCGGCCTCAGCCTGTCCGCCTCCGAGAATACCACGTGAACGAGGAAGACCGGCATACCGTTCTTCCTGAACGCATCAGCCAGGCTGACGGCGTTTCTTACAACAGCGGCTGCATCGTGGGGTTGGGCCGGCATGTCCGCGATGCCCTTCTGCAGGTCGATGACAACGAGCGCCGTTCTGCTCTTGTCAATGTCGAGTGAGGAGGACTGCCCTGTGAAAGTCGACATCGAGTCTTCGAGGTCGGAAGTCTTTGTATATGCTTTTTCATTTCGGGTGAGGGCAGGAAAAGCGACCAAAGCAATGGAACCTGAACGCAATCGGTCGGACTATATCACGTGGGAGGACTTCGAGAAGGTGGAGCTCCGGGTAGGCACGATAGTCGAGGTGGAGGAGTTTCCGGAGGCCAGAAAGCCTGCCTACAAGCTCACCATTGACCTCGGAGAGCTCGGGGTCAGAAGATCGAGCGCCCAGCTGACCGTCCTTTACGCCAAGGACGAACTCTTAGGAAGACAGGTCATCTGCGTCACCAACTTCCCGCCGAAGCGGATCGCCGGTTTCGTCTCCGAGGTCCTCACGACGGGCTTCGTTGTCGGCGGAGGGGAGGTGATCCTCTCCCAGCCGGAGCGCAAGGTGCCCAACGGCTCCAAGCTTGCATAAGCATCGCGTGGGACTGGACGGGAATCGCACGGACCGGCAGGAGAAACAAAGCATCACCGAGAAGGCCCACTTCCGATTGCAACTGTAACCATATGGAATCTGTGGTTAAACCTTATAGTCTAACCTTTGGCATATGGCATTGAGTGAAAAGAGAAATGGCAATGGAATCAGCAATGACAGAAGAGGAAGTCGGTCGGGTTCATGGGAGCAGCGGCAGCGTCGATTTCGGCAGGATAGAGTTCCTCGAGATCATCAATGTGGAGCGGCCGAGGATAATCTACAGGAGCCAAGAGAAGCACTTCTTCTTCCTCGCCGGGCTGGCGGTGCGCACTTCGGAGTGCACGGATTCGGACTTTGAGTCGAGTCACGTCCTCCTTCCGTGGCTCTCAGAAAACGCAAACTAGAGAACTGGTAGAAGGCCTCTCAAGCGTTCTTGAGCAGGGGCCCTTCTTCACGGTTCGGCATCGATCCCTCCGTGGTCATGTTTATCACGACCTCTGCGATGTCCGCGGCATATTCGGCCGTCCGGCGAATGTCCTCCACGATCAGGGGGAGCACCTGGTCCGACTCGTTCTCCTTGGTCTTCTCTATCAGGGTGAGCAGGTCCTCCTGCAATCCCTCGGCTTCCTTGGCCGACTCTACCACGTTGTCGGCCGAATCGTAGTCTGCCTTTGACAGCGCCAGCCCTGCCTTCTCAAAGAGCCCGACGCTGAACTCGCTCATCTTCAGGATCTTCTCGAGTATCGCCTGGCTCACCTGGCCGTCGATGTGCAGCACCCCTTCGGCTATCTTGTTCGCGTGGTCGGCGACGCGCTCGACGCTCTTGACGATGAGCCTGTAGTCGAGGCAGTCCCGCCTGTTCTTCAGCTCTATCTCCCGCAGGATGAAGTCGTTCTGGACCGCCATGTTGAGCTGCCGGATTGCGTAGAGGCTGAACCGGTCGACCTCGTCGTCGGACTTGGTCACAGCGCTCGCCGTGTCCATGTCGAGCTTGACGAGCGCGCGAATCGAGTCCCGGTGCATCGACTCGGCTATCAGGAACATCCTCTTGAGGACGTTCTTGACGCTGAGTTCTGGGTAGCTCAGCAGGACCTGGAGCGTTATGCCCTCCCTCGAGTCCGCGATTATCTCCGTCCCAATGAGGTGCCGGCGGGAGGCCTCCTTGACCGCGTCCCGCTGCGCCGAGGTCAGCAGCCCCTCCTTTGCCTTGACATGGATGGTGCTGTAGCCGAGCAGGTAGATTGCGATGAGCCGCCTCACTATGGCGTCGGTCTTGTTCTTCGGGGAGACCTCGATCCAGGCCTCGGCCTTCGTCGTGACGACCTTGCCGACCCTCGGAGTGACGATGAGCGAGGAGTCGCCTTGCCTCTCCACCGCGACGGATTCCCCCCTTTTCAGTCCCATCTCCTCCACCCACTTCTTGGGCAGGGCGAGCATGTACGACGACTTTCCTGAAAACTGGATCTTCCTAATCTCGCCTTTTTCACTCTCTTTGGACAAATTAAAACACTCGAAGAATAGATGCCAATATGGCTCCCCACATCAATATATTTCCCTTGCGCTTTTCACATATAGAGTAAAATCGGGGCAAAAGGCACGAAAAACATGGCATCTTTCTCTGAAAGATATCACAAAAGACACGGTATGAGTGGAGCAATCGTCGGCATAATTGTCGTCGTCCTGATGATAATAGCCGCAGTAGCGGGCTATTTCGCGGCGTCGTCGAACGTGTCGACCTCCACGTCAATCATCACCTCAACCCTTCCTGGAACCACCAACACGGTAACCAACACCGTCACGGATACCTCCACCAGCATCGGCACGGTCACTCAGACGAACACGGTCGAAGTGACCGGGACCGTCACGAGCACGATAACTGGAACGGTATCCACGGTCACGTCGGTCTCCACTTCAATCTCCACCTCAATCTCAACGTCAGTATCCACATCGGTCTCGACCTCGGTCCAGACCACGACCCCCGCACCAATCCTCCCGGTAAAGGGCTCGAACTCGCTCCCGAACATCGGCAGTCCGATCTCGGAAGCAGGCTCCTCCCTCATCTACCCCCTCTTCCAGCTCTGGGCAGCTAACTTCACCGCGGACTATCCCAACGTCCAGGTGAACACTGCGGCAGGCGGAAGCGGTGCGGGGCTCTCCGGCGTCGAGGCTAACACCATCAACATCGGCGGCTCTGACCCGTTCATGAGCAACGCCCAGGTGCAGGCATATCCGAGCATCCTGAACATCCCGGTAGCAGTCGCGGCTCAGCAGGTCAACTACAACATCCCCGGACTCACACACCAGCTCAACTTCACCGGCAACGTCCTCGCAGGCATCTACAACGGCACGATCACCTACTGGGACGCAGCGGCGATAAAGGCAATCAACCCGCTCGCTGCAAACCAGCTCCCACACCAGCTTATCGTCCCCATCCACCGCTCCGACAGCAGCGGTGACACCAACCTCTTCACGACCTACCTCTCCGACACCAGCCCCGACTGGGCCAAGAACACCGGCGCAGGCAACGTAGTCTCGTGGCCATCCGTCCCGACAGCGGCGGCCGACAACGGCAACTCCGGCATGCTCACGGGATGTTCCCAGACCCAGTACTCCATCGCATACATAGGCATCAGCTACGAAATCGGCGCAAACGGAGCGACCGCTCTCGGCCTCGGCACAGGAAAGCTCCAGAACCTCGCCGGCAACTTCGTACAGGAGACACAGGCAAACATCCTGTCCGCAGTGAACGCCCAGTACCTCAACACTCCTCCGAGCGAGAGATACTCCCTGATCTTCGGTCCAGGCGCCACCTCGTATCCGATAGTCTGCTACGAGTACGCGCTGGTCCAGACCCACCAGGGCAACGCAGCGCTGGCGGCGGACGTCAGGGCACTCCTCGACTTCGCAACCCTACCCAACTACGGCAACTCTCCTTTCTTCCTGAACCAGGTCGGCTTCGTCCCTCTCCCCAACTCGATCGCTCAGCTCAGCTGGGCTCAGATCAACCTGATCACAACCTAGGCAAAAGGACTGCGTCAGTTGAAGCAACAAACAAAGTCGAACACGGCAGACCGCGTCTACGGAATGGTGACGGCACTGCTTGGGAGCAGTGCCTTCCTCTTTCTATTTCTGATCGTTGGAGTTCTGATTATCTACAGTTATCCTTCCTTCGTTGTTAACGGCTTCAATTTCTTTGTATCGACGAAGTGGAACGTGCCCACCGAGAACGCGGTCGTCGTGGTGAACGGGATCAAGACCCTGTCGGGCGCGTCCTACGGCATGGTCGTGTTCTTTGCGGGCACCCTCATCACCTCCACCTTGGCTATAATCATCGGCGTCCCTCTCAGCCTCGGCATCGCTATCTTCCTCTCCCAGCTC
>JBEKFK010000118.1:0-5864 GCA_050013375.1 Nitrososphaerales archaeon
TCAGCGCCGCTGCTGTTCAGGAGGATGACGTCCCCGGTAACATTGACGTTCGCCGCGTTGATGTCGCCCTTGGTGGTCAGGCTACCTGCGGTGAGCGCGCCTGCTGCCGAGACAGACCCCGAGACGTTCACATCCCCGTCGAGCTCGGCCGCAGGGTTCCCGTTGTAGCCGGCGGCGCTGAGGCTCGGGCCATACTGGCTCGCGGCCGTGACGCCCGGCCCCTTCCCCCAGTTTATCCCGTACACACCGCTTCCCTGGTCGTTCGAGGTCTTTCCGTAGACCCCGTTATTCCCTCCTTCGCCCCAGACCCCGTCAGCGGTCTTGCTCTGCCCCGCCACTCCCGACTGCGAGTTGCTGGTTCCCCTGACTCCAACTCCCGAGTCGCTGACCCCGTCGACCCCGTCGCCTGACTTGCTTGACCCGTAGACGCCGGCCTGCGCAACGCTCTGGCCGAGGACCCCGACCGTGGAGCCCGTCGGCGAGACGCCCGAGACCGCCGGAGCCGTGAGGACGGCCTCCGCGGCGGGCGGCAGATTAATCTCCTTGAAGATCCCGCTCAAGGTCTAGTCCACGTCCTCGGTGCTGTTCCCGACGGTTCGCTCTTCTCGCATGGACGTAAATTGTCGCCCAGATATTTAGCGGTTTTCACTCGGCCCCCCCCAAAGAGGCCACGAAAGAAGGCCCCGGGGAGCGCGTCGGCTCGGGTCCCTCGACCGACGGGAGAGATCAAGGCACCAAGGTCTTAACAGACGACCGATCACTACGCCGCCCGGGTGCAGGCATGGGAAGTTCCGCGTCCAACAGGCCGACCGCATGCTTGAGGTCCCATGGCCTTCGAGTCGGGCCTCCCGCTGGAGTCCGCCCACTCCTTGGGCCTCAACAGGGCGATATTCTACGCCGCAGCCAAGAGGGGGTTCAACGGAGGGGGGACCGGGAGCGGGTCGGGCGGAGGGGGGCGCCACCCAATCCCTCATGTGATCTCGGATAGGACCACAACAAGATTATTAACTCCGCACCTCTCCGAAAATAACTCGATAATGCCTGGCTTCCGGATTAGCATTGATTTGGGAGAGGGATACAACGATCCGCTGCAATTCATAGAGTGTGTTCAGTTGGCTGAGTCGTACGGCTTCGAGACCGTCTGGCTAGGAGACCACTTCATTCCATGGGTTCATAGCCAAAACAAGTCCGCATTCGTCTGGTCTGTGATGCCGGTCTGTCTCGACCGAACGGACAAGGTAAAGGTTGGTCCGGATGTGACTGTCCCCATCGGAGGAAGATTCCACCCGGCGATCATAGCGCAGGCCGCGGCGACGATTGACAACATCTACCCAGGCCGGTTACTGCTCGGAGTGGGTTCAGGTGAAGCGATGAACGAGCAGAGGTTCATGCCTAACGGCTTCCCAAAGTGGCAGGAAAGGATAGAGAGGCTCGCCGAGGCGACCGAGCTGATTCGAAGGCTTTGGAGCAGTGAGGAGTACTTCGATTTCCACGGAAAATACTTCAAGATGGACCAGGTATTTCTCTACACAAAGCCCAAGTCGACCATACCGATCTACTTCTCCGCGATCGGAGTGAAGGCAGCAGGTTATGCCGGTCAGTACGGAGACAACCTCGTCACCGTAGGGAACTCGGCAAAAGAGTGTCGCGACACAATCTTCCCGGCCTTCGAAGCTGGAGCTCGAAAATCAGGAAGAGACCCGTCGAAGATGGGGAAGATGGCTACCTTCGAGGTCTACCTGATGGACGAGGAGAGCGGCGTAAAGAGAATGAGGGAGACGGGAGAAGCTGGAGTCTGCAGGAAGGAGGCCTTCGGGGAGCAGGACCCGCGGAAGATTGCCGAGATGGCGAGGGAGGTCAGCGACGAAGATATCATCAAGAGCTACTGCTTCGCTACTTCCCCCGATCAGGTGATCGAGCGCGTCGAGCAGTACCGAAGGGCTGGCGCGACAAGCGTCAACATATGCACTCATTCCTTTCCCGAGAAGATCAGGTACATGGGAGAGAAGGTACTCCCTCACTTCAGGGGAGAGTAGCGAACTTGCCCGAGACTCGGGCTTAAACGTTGGCTCATCCCGTCAAGTGGTACGCAGGCGCATCGGGTTCACTGTGCCTCCGCCGAAATCCCCGCTATCGATGGCGGACTCGGCGGAAATGAATCGCTGGGGGCTCTGATAGTCGATCCTAGGGAGACGAACCCAGCCGATTAGCTACGCGTCCCCTGGGACGACGGTGTTGATCAGGGGCATCGTGTTGACTCCGTCCCAGACCGGGTCTAGGTTGAAGCTCTTGATGGTTCCCGCCTTCCAGACGAGCGAGCCCGTGTAGTACCAGAGCTTGGCATAGCCAATCCAGGCGTAAGGCGCGTCTTTGTAGATCTGCGCCTGCGCCGCGGTGCACAATGCCTGTATCTGCGCTACGTTCGACGTGGACGTGAACGAGTTCACGCAGGCCTGGACCTGCGGAGTGGTGAAGCCCGCCCAGTTGCCCCAGCTCGATACGTTGCTCACCAAGGAGACCCAGTTGTCTGCCGGGGTGAGGGCGGATGGCGCCCAACTCTGCCCTCCGAGGAGGGAAAGCTGCCCAATCTGGGCGGCATTGGCCACGTTCGTCGAGAAGCTTCCGTAGACCGAGTCGTACTCGCTCCCCGCCACCGCCGAGATGGACACGGAGAAGCCTATCTGCTGTAGGTCCAACTGGACGATCGATGCAATGTCAGAGCACATCGAGCATCCCGCCTCAGTTCTGAACGTCAGGGTGCCTAGGCTCGACGGATTGATGCCCGCAGCCTTCAGGATGTCCGTGGCATTGGTGGGGTTGTACACATACGGGCTCAAGCTGCCCAAGTCGTAGTACTGGGGGTAGAGTGAAGATTCGGGTCCCACAGCGGGCACCATCTTGCCGTAGAACACGGTCTGTATGATGTTGCTGTAGTTGATGGCCTGCACTATCGCCTGCCTCACCGCGGTGATGTTTGTCGGATAGAGGTTTGTGTTGAGGGCCACGCCAAAGGGCCCGTCCGAGGACCAAGACGGGAGGCTGGTGTACGAGAACTCGTTCGGGCTCGCCAGGACAAGAGGCCACTCCGCAGACGAGGTGACTGCCGCTATCTGCGCCGCGCCGGTCGTCAGGGCGGTGTACCTAGCCAGGTCGTCGCTCACGTAGTTGATCACGACGGTCTTGTAGTGACCAGGGTCCAGTACCGGATTGCTCGCTATCTGGGCAGGCGTCAGGCTCGAACCCCAGTAGCCCGAGTACTGCGAGAACTGGACGTAGGCGTTAGTGCTCACCCCGGTTATCGAATAGGGTCCGGTGCCAGGAATCGGCGCGGTGTCGAAGCTGGTGTTCGGTGCCCCCGCCGTGCCTATCCCGCCATTGTTCAGCACGTACTGGGTGTCGAAGACCATCCCGATGTAGGAGACGAAAGTCCCCAGGAAATACAGGAAGGGTGCCTTCAGCTGGAAGACGACCTGGTTCGGCCCGGAGACGTAGATCGGCCAAGATGTGTTCGACATGATGGCGAGCAACTGGGCGTTCGGGTGGATCAGCTGGTCGTTCGTGGAGCCCATCAGAGCGAGCGTGCTCGGCCCAAAGTCCACACTGTTCATGTTGAAGATCGTGTACGACTGCCACCAGCCGGAGCTGTTCGCGGAGAGGTAGTACTCGCTGTAGAGGTCGCCCCACAGCTGGTAGGCGTTGAACGGGTCGCCGTTGGAGAATGTGACGTTCGGCCTCAGGTTGAACGTCCACGTCATGTTGTCGTTGGTACTGGTGTAGTTCTGGGCAAGGACCGGGAGGTACTGTATGGTCCCGCTGCCGTATTCAGCGGTGTCGTTCACCGTGACAAGCGGCTGGTAGACGGAGTACTGCCACCAGTCAGGCCACGGGACCTCCGAGCCGAAGTTGAGCACGTTCACACCGTCAATCGGCCAGTTCTGGTCGTCCATCACCAGAGTCGAGGATGTAGTCGACGTCGTGCCTGTGGAACCGGAGCTCGTTGACTTTGATGACATGCTCGAAATGTAGATTGCTGCCCCCGCAGCCACCACAAGGACTACCACCACAACAGCTGCAATAACAGCCCTCCCGATCGCAACGCGCTCAGATGGCCGATGCAAGGACTAAACTGCAGAGAGAGAGCGTAGATAAGTGTAGTGGAAGGTGGGACAGCGCCGAATCTGAAGCCCATGGGTGAAAGCTCTGGGCCATAGGAGGAAGTGTCGCCCTGCAACTTTCATGAGTCTGCCTTTGCCTGAACAAAGACATCCGAACCCCGAGACCATTACCGAGACAATCTCGGGAGGGTACCCGCATAAGCCGTTCCTAAACGGCCGCAATGACGATCGCGCCTACGGTGGCCGCGAGAGGGCACCCCCATAGGGTCCGACCCAGGGCGGGTCAGCGCCCCGGCTGGAACTGTTCCTTGTACGCGAAGAGGGCAGGTATGCCTCCCGTGTGCAGGAAGCATATGTTCTGTCCCTTCTCGAACTCGCCTTTCTTGACCATGTCTATCATCCCTGCCATCGTCTTCGCCGTGTAGACTGGGTCTAGGATCAGCGCCTCGGTCCTCGCGACGAGCCTCAGCGCCGCGATCGACTCCTTGGTGGAGATCCCGTAATCTTCGCCGGCGTAGTCGTCGTTGATGATGATATCGCCTTCCCGAACCCTCTCCTTCGTCCCGAGGAGCTTGGCCGCGCCCTCGGAGGACTCGAGTATGACCTTGCGCGTCTTCTCCGTGGAGTACGCGCCGACGTTCACCCCTATCACCTTCGTCTTTAGTCCCATGATCTTCGCGCCCAGTATCAGGCCGGCCTGGGTGGGACCGGCCGAGGTAGCCACGAAGACGGCGTCGAGCTTCACGTTCATGGCGCTCGCCTGCTGCGTCATCTCGATGAAACCGTACGCGTAGGCGGCGGTTGCGAGCGGCGAGACGGAAGCGGCCAGCCCCAACACGAAGGGTCTGTGTCCCTTCCTCCGTAGCTTCTCCGCCTCCTCCTCGAGAATGGCGGCCGGGTCCTCGCTTATCCTCATGTCGATGATCTTGATCTCGGCTCCCATGATGTGGTCCAGAAGGGTGTTCCCGTCGTAGACCTTCGGCTTTGTCTTGAACTGCGCCGTGCGCAGGACGAGCAACGCCTTCATGCCCATCTTGGCGGCAAGGGCGGCGGTCTGCCTGGACCAGTTTGACTGGACGCCGCAGGTGGTTATCACGTAGTCGGCATTCTTCTTCTTGGCCTCGACCAGGATATAGTCCAACTGGCGTATCTTGTTTCCTCCCAAGGCTACGCCCGTAAGGTCGTCCCGCTTGACGAACAACCTCGGTCCTCCAAGCTCCTCTTGGAGCCTCGGCATTGGTTCGAACGGAGTCGGAAACACCCCCATCCCGAGCCGCTCAAGCTGTCTGATTCTCATGCTCGCCCGTTTTGGGCTCCCGAGTCCTAAAAAGACTTGTCGTCACGGCGCCTCCTCTTTGCAAGTCATCCGCTCTCATGACCGCATGTATTCTAGCTTGGATGTTGCCCTGCTCTCCTTTCGCCCAGCCAGGCATGCCACGGGTTTTTTGTCGCCGTATCGCGAAAAACAACATGTCAGGATCAGGGAAAGCCTCGAACACGGGCAGCACTTGGACGCAGTGGGGCAGCAGGCGCCGACTGAAAGGTGGCTAGGAGCATTCCACGCTTAATAGGCCGACCGCCTGCATGAGGTCCCATGGCCGTCGGACGCTTCCAAGTGATGGCGATGCTCCAGGCTGCCAGGGCCTTCGAGCTGGGCCTCCCGCTGGAGTCAGCCCACTCTTGGGGCCTCAACAGGGCGATATTCTACGCCGCAGCCAAGAGGGGGTTCAAGGGAGGGGGGACCGGGAG
>JBEKFK010000119.1:0-5835 GCA_050013375.1 Nitrososphaerales archaeon
CATCGCGTTCGGGCTCGAGAACCTGGGGCTGCCGAGGGAGGAGATCAGGAAGAGGGTCGACGAGGTCATGCGACTCCTTGGGATCACTCATCTCGCCCTGCGGGCCCCCCACGAGCTCTCCGACGGGCAGAAGCAGCGGGTGGCGCTCGCCGGCGTCATCGCAATGAGACCGAGGCTGATCATCCTAGACGAACCGACGTCGCTCCTCGACCCGCAGACGGCGTCCGAGCTGGTGGCGCTCGTGCACACGCTCAACAAGGACCTCGGGATCACCTTCGTCATCGTAGAGCACCGGCTCGAGCTCCTCACGCCCATAGCCGACCGCATCGTGGTGATGGACAGGGGCCGGAAGGTGATGGAAGGCAAGCCTGCCGTCGTGCTCACCGACCCCCAGGCGGCGGGCTACGGAATCGCCGTCCCTCCCATCTCGAAGCTCTACGCGGATCTCACGAGGGACGGGCTCCCGCTCGGGTCGGTCCCCAACACCGCGCACGAACTCGCGGAGGAGGTCAACGGCCGTTGAGCCTCATCGAGTTCAGGGACGTGACGTTCGTCCACCAGAACGGCGTGACGGCGCTGAAGGGCGTCAGCCTGACCGTGGAGAGGGACGAGCTCGTCGGGATAGTGGGCGAGAACGGCGCAGGGAAGACGACGCTGGTCAAGCACATCAACGGGCTCCTAAAGCCGACCTCCGGCTCGGTGAACGTCGACGGGAAGAACACGCGGGACGTCAGCACCGCCGCCCTCGCGCGCAACGTCGGGATAGCCTTCCAGAACGCCAACCAGCAGCTCTTCTCGGACAGCGTCGAGAACGAGATCACCTACGCCCTGAAGAACTTCGGCTTCGAACCCGGGCTCATCGAGAAGCGCCTCGACTGGGCCCTAGGCTTCTTCGGGCTCGAGGAGTACCGCAAGTCCTCGCCGCTCATCCTCAGCGGCGGCGAGAAGAAGCGCCTGACGCTCGCCTCGATCCTCGCGTGGGACCCTGACGTCGTGGTCCTCGACGAGCCGACGGTCGGCCAGGACGCGATACAGAAGGAGAAGCTCGCCGAGATCATCAAGCTGCTTCACTCGGCGGGTAAGACGATCATAACCGTCTCGCACGACGTCGAGTTCCTCTGGACGCTCCAGCCGAGGCTGGTCGTGATGAAGCAGGGGGCGGTGGTGGGGGACGGACCCTGCGCGACCGTCATGAAGGACCGCAGGTTGCTCGAGGGCGCTCGGGTGTCGCAGCCTCAGCTCGTCCAGCTGTACGACGCGCTGAGCGTGAGGCCCGACCAGCCGTTCAGGGACGTATCAGAGGCCAGGTCCTGGATAGAGGGGAGGGGGACCTAGGGTGTACTGGCTCGCAGGCGGGTTCCTCTTCAGGAGGGTCGTCTCCCCGTTCCACAAGCTCGACCCGCGGACCAAGCTCATCATCGCGGTCGAGTTCTTCGCGCTCTCGCTCGCCGCCTCCTCGATAGTCTCGATAAGCGCGGTCCTCCTCGCCATCCTCGTGGTCGCGGTCCTGGCCAGGTCGCTCAAGAGGATCGGGAGGACCATGGCGTTCTCCCTCGTCTTCGCGGTCTTCATCTTCGGCATCAACATCGTCTTCGGGCTCGGCATCCTGAGGTCGTTCACCTACGCCCTGCGCTTCCTCGCCATAATCAGCTCGACGAGCCTCTTCTTCGTGACCACCTCTCCCGACGAGCTCGAGCAGATCATGAAGTGGCTGAGGGTCCCGCGCGACGTGGTCTTCGCCTTCGTCACGGCGGTCAGGTTCATCCCGGTCGTGATGCTCGACACCTTCCAGATAATGGACGCCCAGAAGTCGAGGGGCCTCGAGCTGGAGAAGGGCAACCTCATCGCCCGCGTCCGCAACATGATCCCGATACTCATCCCGCTGGTGGTCAACTCGGTGATCAGGAGCGGGGAGCTGGCCGAGGCTATGGAGTCGAGGGGTTACGGCTCGACGCCCCACCCGACCTCGCTCTACAGGATGAAGCTGAATTGGTACGACTGGGTCGTCCTGCTCACCAGCCTTGCCGTCTTCGGCGTAGCACTGTATATCTACCACTTCTACCACTTTCCGTTCTGATGATCCCGCCGCGGGTGGTTGTCGACGAGAGGGAGAGGGGCTGCGGTGTCCCCGAGCAGCTCTCGAGGCTCAACGTCAGAGTGTACTTCAGCCGGCTGCCGACGGCCGACTATGTGATCAGCCCGGAGATCGCGGTCGAGAGGAAGGCCCTCCCGGACTTCGTCTCGTCCGTCTACGACGGCCGGCTCTTCGTCCAGGCCTCGGCGATCTCGAGCTCCTACAGGAAGCCGTACCTGATCGTCGAGGGCGACATGAAGGAGCTCACGAGCCTGACCAAGAACATCAACTCCTACTATGGCGCGGTCGCCTCGGTCACGCTCGCCTACGACCTCAGGGTGATCCACACCGCCGACCCTCTGCAGACCGCGGCGGCGATAGCCGCGCTAATCCAGCACAGCCACGCTCGGCCGGTCCCGATGGGCTTCGTCGCCGCCGCCCCGAAGGCGAAGGACGAGCCCCAGCAGCAGCTCTATCTCGTCTCCTCGCTGCCCGGCGTGGGCATGAAGCTGGCAAGGAGGATGCTCTCGAGGTACGGCACGCCCCGGAAGATAATGGGCCTCACCGAGTCGCAGCTGGCGATGGTCCAGGGGGTCGGGAGCAAGAAGGCCGCGAGGATAGCCCACATGCTCGACGCCCCCTACGCGACCCAGAGCGGCCCCGCACCCAAGCAGGAGCGGCTCCTATGAAGCGGATCGCCGTGATCGGGGGGACCGGGGACCTCGGCATGGGACTCGCCGCGCGTCTGTCAAAGTCGTACCAGGTCACGATAGGCTCGCGCGACGCGGCCAAGGCGCTTGCGGCCGCGTCGAAGGTCTCCGCACTCTCAGGGGCGACGGTCCTCGGGGAGGAGAACGGTGCCGCGGCGGACGGCTCCGAGATCGCCATACTCGCCATCCCGGACCTGCCCTCCGACGACCTGCTCGCCTCGCTTAAGCCGCACCTCGCCGGGAAGCTGGTGATATCTCCGATCGTCCCGATGCTCTTCCGAGATGGGCTTTTCGCGCCCTCCTTGGAGACCGGGTCCGCCGCCGAGAAGGTCGCCGCTCTGCTGGGGACGAGGGTCGCGGGGGCGTTCCACACCGTCCCCGCCGCACGCCTTCTCGAGGTCGGCAGGGAGCTGGCCTACGACGTGCTCGTCACCGCCGAGACGAAGGAGGTCTACGCGGAGACGGCGGAGGTCGTCGAGAGCGTCCCCAAGCTCCGCCCGCTCTTTGCCGGCCCCCTGAGGAACTCCAGGATGATCGAGGGGATAACCCCGGCCCTCCTGAACGTCGGGAAGCTCAACAAGATCAGGTCGCCCTCAATCAGGATTGTCTGACCGGACCGGCGCTCTCTCCACGGGCCTTCTGCTCCCCGTGTAGAGGATCGGCCGGTACTGTTTGAATGCCCAGTAATCCTCGAAGTCATCGATCGCCCTCGCCTCCCGAACCTCTCCGACGAGCAGGTCGTGGTCGCCGAACCTCTCCACCTTGGAGAGGGCGCACGCGAGGTATGCTGACGCATCCTTCAGGACTGGGATCGCCGGCGAACCCCTGAGCGAGTGGTCCAGGCCAGCGCTCCTGAGCTTGTCCGGTGTTCCCGCGCCCGTGACGGTCCCAAGGCCCACGACCGCGCTGGCGTACCGAACGTCGAGCCAGGACAGGGAGAAGCACCGTGCCTTGACGATGGTCCCGCGCGTGTCGTTGGACGGGGACGACGAGACACCGATCAGTGTCGGACTGTTCGAGAGCGAGATGACGGAGACAGCAGGCATGGCAGAGATCTTTCCCCGATGGGACGCGGCGACGACGACGGGGACGGAGGGGTAGAGGAGGCGGTAGACGTTCGAACCCTCGACCTTTCTCATGCCGCCGCTTCGGGAGCCGTCGGAGTTAATTCTTTGGCGTAGCCGCCGCGCCTGTCGCGCTCGGTCGCCCTCCAGGTGACAGCGAACGCCCCAGCCGCGATCAGGAATATGGTCAGCTCGAAGACCCACAGCGGCACCTCTCCCGCGAACGGGACTAGGGCGTCCACCAGCCCCATCGGGAGCGCGAGGAAGAGGTAGTTCCTCCTGTGGAGGTACGCAGCGAGGACGCAAAGATACCCCCAAGAGAAGTGGATCAGGAACGAGGAGAACCTCTCGAGGATGCTGAGGGCCGTGGGGAAGAGCAGCTGGGACGGAGGGTAGAACACCGACGGCTGTGTGGTCACGAGGGTCTGGTAGGTCGACTGCGGCAGCAGGCCGTCGGCGATGAAGACGTAGGTGAGGACCAGGCTGAAGAGCGAGAGCGCGCCGGTCAGGATGCCGTTCTCCCAGAAGGCGAGCGATACCCCGTAGCCCTCGCCGTCCCTGGCGTCGATGTTCCAGCGCGAGACCGCGAACACAGCGACAAGGTAGGCCAGGCCAACCTCGAAGAAGCTCGTCTGGAGCCCGAAGTACAACCCGGTGGGAACGCTGACCGTCCCGAACACCGACTGTATCCAACCGTAGGTGGCCTCCTGGAAGACGACCTTGAGGCCGATCGCGGAGAAGTACGCCAGCGCTGCGACGACCAGGATGGTCGCGGTCAACCTGCGCTTGAGGTGCCACCAGAATACGAGAATGACGCTGAAGACCACCGTGGCCAGAGGCGCGAGGAAGAGGACCGGGTCGATGTCCTGCAACGACAGACCTGCGCGCGGACGCGGGATTAAGCCTTGCTTCCTTCCGAAGGCCTCGGCGGAGACCGAAAGAGTTTTGTGGGCGAACCCTTCCAAACAGTCAAACGTAGAAGATGGTTGAAGACGTCGGATTCCTCCTAAGCCTTGGCATAATCTCCGGCGTCGCCCTCCTCCTCGGACTCCTCTTCGCAAGGCTCCGCACCTCGGTGATCGCCGCGGAGATACTCGCCGGCATGCTGGTCGGGCCCTACGTCCTCGGTTGGATCTCGGACGTCTCGGTCATAAGCGATTTCGCCAGCGTCGGGATCGTGGTCCTGCTCTTCCTGATCGGGCTGGAGCTCGACCCGGTGAAGTTCCTCAGGATGATCAGGCGGGCCGGTTCGCTCGCGCTCGTCGAGATGGGACTGACCTTCATCGTCGGTCTGGCGTGCGCACGCTTCCTCGGCCTCGACCTCTCGGAGACGCTGGTCTTCGCGATGGCGGCGTCCGCAACGAGCACTGCGATCGTCGGGCAGTTCCTCCTCTCGCGCGGCATGCGCGACCAGACCTCGCGCCTCCTCATCGGCATCCTCGTCATCGAGGACATCGTCGCGGTCGTCTTCCTCATCGTGATCTCCTCGCTCCCCGCCGGAGGCATCATCACCGCGAGGACCGGGCTCCTCGCCATCTCAGAGACGATCCTCGGGGGCTTCGCCCTCCTCACCATCGGCGTCGTGGTAGCCAGATACGTCGCCCCGCCTGCGATAAACTTCCTCAGCCACTACGAAGAGGAGTTCGAGGAGCTCCCGTTCTTCTTCGCGATCGGTCTCGGGTTCGCCTTCGGGGTCCTGGGCGCGTACCTCGGATACTCCGCGGGCGTCGGCGCCTTCATCATAGGCCTCGCGATGCGGGGCAAGCACTCGAAGTACCTCTCCGGCAAGGTGGCGCCCATCAAGGGACTCCTGGTCTTCATCTTCTTCGTCTACATGGGCACCCAGATCGACCCTTTCCCGGCGCTGCAGATCTGGCCGGCGTTCGCACTTGTGGTTGTGCTCCTCATCGCTGCCAAGTACGCAGGCGGGGTCCTGATCGGCAGGATCATGGGCGCGAGGGACCCGATCGGGGAGACTGACCCCCGG
>JBEKFK010000120.1:0-5833 GCA_050013375.1 Nitrososphaerales archaeon
GAAACTTCTCTGTCCAAGGGCAGGTGTACGGCCGACTTCGTGGTCACGTAACCCGCAAGGTCCTTCTTGTGATCGCTTATCGTCGGAGGGCGCAGGTAAAGTCCGATATGCTTGCTCTGGAGCCCGTACCAGACGAACACGCCGTCGTATACACCGTGACCGCGGCCCGGATAGGCGACACTCGGAATTCCGAACTGCCTGATGCCCTCGACCGCTCTTGGCGCGGCTTCGCTGATTGCCTTCCTGACCTCCCCGAGCCTGGCCTGTGCTTTCTTGGGGCAATTCTGGATGTATGCGTCGACTCCGGCCGATCCTTCTCCCATCAAACGTGATGCGGTGGGACCGTGTATTAAGTCGGTATGCCTAGGAAGATGGAACCGAATTGAACCCCGTCGCTGATGACATCCCGATGGCCTTGATTCTGCGAGGGACCAAAGGGAGGTTGGCACACCGGCGCTCGTGGGTTCATCGCGCCTCTGAGAGTTTCGGTTGGCGCCCCTCAGGATGCCCCCCAACCTGACGGACATGAAGTCGGCCTCGAACGGTGGCAGGGACATGCGCTCAAAGGACGACCGGTAAGCTTCGTCTGGACAGACGGATGGCCGGGGATGCGGCCGCGTCCCCATCGATCGCCGCTCAGGGGGAAGCCTTCGGGATGAACTTGAGAGATATCGAGTTGGCACAGTGCCTCGTGTTCTTCGCCGTGAATCCCTCGTCCAGGAAGACGTGGCCCAGGTGAGCGCCACAGTTGACGCACTCGATCTCCGTCCTCTCTCCGTCGGCGTCGGAGACCCTCTTGACCGCACCCGGTATCTCGTCGTCGAAGGCCGGCCACCCGCACCTCGCGTCGAACTTGTCTTCAGACCGGTACAAGGGCGTCTCGCACCGCCTGCATACGTATGTCCCGGGCTTGAAGTTGCGCTCGTACTCGCCGGAGAAGGGCATCTCCGTTCCTTTGTGAACTATGACCTCTTCCTCTTCCGGGGTCAGCTTGTTCATCTTCAATGGTCTCGCTGTTCACGGTGGCCCGCTGTCTATTAAGCGCACGCCACGCAGTGCGGTTCCGGAGGACGGGCGGGCGCAGCGGGGGTTCATTGTGCCTCCTTCTGGACAGGCACTCTCGGGACCGTCGTCACCCCGGCTCCCAACCTCGAGTCGACGTACCTCCTGGACAGCGCCACGCCCTCAGACAGCCCCGGCGTCTGGTCTATGATGGAACCTGACGAGTATCGGATGATTCCAAAATGTCCATATGTGACATCGAGGCGGTGGCGTGCAGCTTGAAGACCGAGGATCTGCTGAGGAAGATGGGTCTGCCGCCGGGGGACCTTGCGGAACTGCCTACCTCGACCAAGAGGTTCCCCGATGGGGCCCAGTACAGGATCGAGATACCAAGCGTGGAGAGTCCAGAGCAGCTGCACCGGGTCGTCGAGATGGCAGAGGCGTATGAGATCCCCCTGCACCGGGTCTCGCAGGGCAGCGGTGTGATGCTCCTGACCGACAAGGAGGTCGAGCAGATGGCCGATATCGGACGGTCAGAAGGGATCGAGGTGAGCCTCTTCACGGGACCGAGGGCCAGCTACGACATCGGGGCGACCTCGAAGTCTGCGAACGCTGCGGCCGTGTCCTGGAGGCTCAGGGGCGCCGACCAGCTGAAGGACGCTGTGGAGGACATCAAGCGCGGGCTGCGCCTCGGAATCAAGAGCTTCCTTGTCGCCGACGAAGGGCTGCTGTGGGTCCTCCAGGAGATGAAGAAGGAGGGGGACATCCCCAAGGATGTGGTCTGGAAGATATCGGTCACGACCGGGCATGGAAACCCGGCCTCGGCACGCCTTCTGGAACGGCTCGGCGCAGGGACCCTCAACGTCATGACGGACCTCACCCTGCCCCAGCTGGCATCGATCAGGAGCGCCATCCGGATACCCCTCGACGTCTACATCGCGGTCCCGACCGGCTACGGCGGCTTCGTGAGACACTACGAAGTTCCGGAAATGGTCAGGGTCGCTTCTCCCATCTACCTGAAGTTCAGCATCCCCCTCGGCCAGAACGTCTACCCGTCCGGGAGGCACATGCTCGCCACGATGCTGGGGTACGCCGAAGAAGAGGTCAGGCAGGCGAGGATCTCGTACGAGCACCTGCAGAGGTACTACCCGTCCGCCAAGACCTCGAAGAGAGGCGCCAGAGGACTCGCTGTCCCCGCACGACCAGGCGGATGAATAGGGGCCCGTGTACGGCGTGCTCCTGGACGTCCACTCTCCATGGCTGGAGGAGACGGCGCCGGCGTGTCCAAAACCGTCGTCTAGGTAGTCCGGAAGGTCCATCGCGCCTCCGCAGGGGCATTTCATCCACAAGCTGGGCCGAGCGATAGCATCCCTGAGAAGTCTGCCCTTCCCTTGAGTTACCGTGCCCCTCCTCGAAAGGGATATTATGCCGCGGGGCGCAGTTTTTGTGATTGGTCCACTCAGACGACCTCGACGCCCACCTGAGATCGGTGGAAGAGGACATGGAGTACTGGCGGACGAAACGGCTGGAGCCGAGGGTCTTCCGGCTCCTCAGGAAGGGGGAGATATCCTTCTCCGACATCATCACGTCTGCCGACAGTGCCGGGAAGCACGTCCCCGCGCCGCCCGCCAGCGGTGCGACCCAGGAGGAGATGGTCGCGGCGCTGGAACTGAGGCTCGGCGAGTTCATCCACGGGGTTCTGGTCGCCAGCTCCGTGATCGGGTCCAACGTCCTGAACGAGGAGGGCAGGGACGAGGCCGGCGTCTACGACGGGTCCTTCAAGTTCGGCCACAGGCATGTGGACGGGACGACGGACGACCGCATCTCCGGGCTCGGGAGGTACCTCGAGGAGGAGATGCTGCTGCTGGGCTGCGTCCTGGAGGTCCTCGTGCGGAAGGGGTGGATCAACGATTCCAGGCTCGAGGAGATGCTGAGGGCCCCGAACCCGCCGCGGTACGAGAACGGGGCGAAGATCGTGGCGCGGGCGTGGCTGGACCCGGCCTTCAAGGCCAGGCTGATGGACGACGCCAAGGGGACGCTGAGGGAGCTGGGCTTTGCGCTGAACAGGACGCCGAAGCTGGTGGTCCTCGAGGACACGGACTCCGTCCACCACGTCATCGTCTGCACCCTGTGCTCCTGCTACCCCTACGAGCTCCTCGGCAACCCTCCCTGGTGGTACAAGCACGACTCCTACAAGGAGGCGATCGTCCGCGAGCCTCGGAAGACGCTGGGCGAGATGTTCAGGCTCTCGGTGGACGGCGGGACCGAGGTCCGCGTGGTCGACAGCACCTCTGACGTGAGGTACATGGTCATGCCGAAGAGGCCGGAGGGGTCGGACGGGCTCGGAGAGGAGGAGCTGGCGAAGCTTGTCACCCAGGACAGCCTGATAGGCGTCGGGGAGACCGTCAAGCCGACTGTCTCCGAGGCACGCTAGGTGGGTGGCCAGGTGCCGAAGGAGTTCACTTTGGGACAGAGGGTGAGGATCAGGAGGGAGGGCGGCGGGACGAACAGGCGCGTGCCGGAGTACGCGAGGGGAGGGACGGGAACAATCGTGCGGTCCTACGGGGTGGTCACCGGGAACCGACACGACCACGCGGAGGAGTGGGGGCCGCTGTACGGCGTGCTCCTCGACCCCGCGCCCGGCTCCAACGGGGAGCGGTTGCTCCTGGACGTACATGCCCCGTGGCTGGAAGAGGCGGATGATGGTGCGTCTGAAGCCGTCGTCTAGGTGATTCGAGAGAGTTCATCGAGCCTCTGTGGTTGGCGATAGCGTATCTGACCCTATCTCCTTCTACTCCACCAATGGCGTTTCATTTCTTTCATTTGGCGTGGAGTGGGACCCAGAAGATGATAGGAGCTTGGTGAGTCATCGCCTCCCCAAGACTGTACCAATCTAGGTTCCCCACTGCATTCCTTTGCATAGGCTTCTTCTCTTGAAGAGTAATCGTTGCCGCAACGAGAACATCTCCACACGTTTCGACCGTCGTAAGGATTTGTGTAAACCCCGATTAGGTTATACATGGTGTACCATTGCATGCACTCTCTTATGTTTTAACGCGACGAGAATCATGACTTGAGCAACGCACGTACTTCGCATACGCGTCTCGCCAAGGCATTCTATCCACGAGTTTGGTCATCCAAATAAGGAGTGGATTATCCAAAACCTATCGATCCGCCACAGACCCATTCTCCGTTACTCCACAGAACCATCTCGAGAGTGACATAGTTTCCCGGGTAATGCTCTACAGCATCCCACACCAGCCCGCAATTGAACAAGGCAAAGGAAGGAGAGACCTGCGCGGTTATGTTTGATTGCACAAGTAAGCTCGTGTTCTGATTGTAGGGAACGATGGGAAGCAGAAAGAAGGCTGCAATAAGGACCAAGACCATCCAGCCCTTAGCCATGTTTCACAGGAAACTTAGTCTGTATATCTGCATACCCCCGAATAGGAACGGAGAAGCCAGACTGGCGTAACTGAGGCGCGTGAGTTGTGTTGGGTTTCATTGCGCCTCCGCCGAATCGGGCGCTCTCAAGATTGCCCTTGAATGAAGCTCTCTAACCAGTCCTTCGTAATAGCTATGGCAGATGTTATCTTTCCTCTGTCTTCGTCACTTATCGGAGGTGAATTCAGATGCTGGACTAGCCAGAGATGCCCGCTCCGGATCTTCTCTACGGGTGAGCTCAGGCCCAGCCAGCTGTTGGATGGTCTGCATTCATCACAACGGGCAGCCGTCCCGATTAACCGACTCTCGAGGCCCGATTTTCCCATTCTTTCGGTTTGATTCGATACGATGATGAACCTGAATGAGAACCGCTTTCTGAGTATTCCGGTGACCTTTGATTCCAGATCTTTCTCTTTCTCGACATTTCGAACACGGCGGTATTGCACCTTGATCTCGTCCCTTGTGAAATCCCTATTCCACATCTCGAGGTAGGGATCTCCGTTGAGGGTCAACAGGGCGCGCCCCAAGTTCTTTCTGAAAATGCTTCTGTCGTGGGGTCGTGACTTGGTTGCGTCGAATTGCATCGAAGATTCGCTCGTAAGGAAGTGCTCCCCCATCCGGGACCTGAAGTTCACGTCTCGGTGCGTGCCAATACGGACTATCCTGGGCTTGCTTCCTCCGTGTCCCCAGACTTCTCCTTCCTCGTAGAAGAAGTTGATCCCGTTCAGCGGGAGGTTGTCGAGCGAGAAGGGGTAGCGAACCGCCGAACCTAGCGACTCGAGTCTCTCGTGAAGCCACCGGCACGATTCATTGGTTGCGTGCAACTACAGTTCAATCTCCGAGATATGTGAGAAGAGGTGCACATTCTTCCTCAGTCGGGTCCTCGATAGCAGCCTCTTGTAAAGTGGATGAAAACGGCCTGGATTCTGGTAGAACCTAATCTCGTCGAAGACTTGCAGACGACGATTGAAGTCCTCAAGCAGCTCCGTAAACTCTCTTGCTGTAACGCTGTGAGGGTCTTTGTCATAGTATGCGTGTCTTTCACTAGGAAACCAGACGCCATATTTGTCTGAGAAGACCGCCCAATTTTACTCCTCGTTCCTTGCATCTCTTGATGAATCTCTGGATTGGAGCCGCTGTGTACAACTGGTCGGGAGTCACCTCCTTCGATGTGGTCTTCAAGGAATTGTCTTTCTTGGCTGAGTAATGGGTGAGGTAGACCTTCGACAATGACGGTAAGAAGAGTGGTTGACTTGTGTGTAGATTAAGGTTAGCCACAGGAGAACGCTGGATGGAACTTACTGCTGACGTGTTGACTCCCGACCCCAGAGACTATCGTAATGTTGTCGTTCTGCATTACGAGGGTTTAATATGCGGCTCGACTCCT
>JBEKFK010000121.1:0-5741 GCA_050013375.1 Nitrososphaerales archaeon
CAGGGTCACGAAGGTGCCCCTCGTCTCCCTAAGGAACGGCTCGGTCCAGTACTCGGGGTTGGCGATGTCCTCGCCCCTCACGAAGGCGTCGACGGTCGTCCTTGCTAGCCGGACCAGTTCCTGGCCTTGCTCCTTCGTCAGAGCCATGATAACTTTTGCCCGAGAGGGGTTAAATTGCTATCGCTGCTTCGCGACCGACGACAGCTTCGCAAGCCGTCGCCAGTGCCCGCCCCTCCAGTAGAGCTTCCGGCAAGCCTGGCATCTGTAGTAGAGCCGGTGCCGCGAGGTCACGGCGGCGGGGAGGGACTCCTCGGCGACGCCTCTGCCGACCCGTTCGAGGCCAGAGTTGCAGACGGCGCACCTGGGCGAGCCCGCCCGCAGGTCCAGCGACGTCGACCGGGCCTGGGCGAGCAGCGACACCAGCCTCTCCCTGTCGCTCTCCCCTTCGACCGCGAGGACCCTCACGCCGTGCCTGTTCGAGTGCCCTGCGAGCCCCCGGTCGGCCGTGACTATGACCCGGTCCTCGGCGATCGCCAGTCTCTCCAGTTCGGCGTCCGAACCATCCCTGAAGTAGAGTGTGTCGTAGCCGAAGATCCTCAGCTTCCTGGCGAGGCTACCGAGCATCGCGTCGGCGACCAGCCTCGACGGGTCCGGTGCTCGAGGGATGAGGATCGCCCCGGTGCTTCACGAGGGAGACCGTTTCTCCCGGATGTGCATGTAGGTCCCCGCGATGACCATCACGGCGAAGAGGGCGGTCGCGTTCGCGAGGTGGACGGCCGTGACGGCCGCGTTGAGGTCGGAGTTGACGACGACATCCCCGAGGCCGACCTGGACGACTAGCATCGCCAGCGCCAGCAGGAGGGCCCTGGACGGCTCGACCGGGCGGGGCTTCATCCTCCAGACGACTACGGTCGCGACCACGAGGAAGACCGAGGTGACGACGCTGAGCGTCCTGTGGATGTACTCGACGAGCGCGCCGTAGTTCACGGCGGGGTTCGGTATGGCGAGGCTCCCGTTGCAGAACGGCCAGTCGCTGCTCACAAGCGATCCGCCCGTCGTGGTACCGCAGTCGCCCCCGTAGTTGCCGGCGGTGAGGTATGCACCCCAGACTATCAGGACGAAGGTCGAGAGTATGGTCGCGTAGACGAGATACTTCCCCAGGCTCATTTCTGATTCAGCCGCGGCCCTGCGAGCTTAGTTAAGATTTTCGAGCTAGAGGAGCGCGGCCACGCAGGCGAGGACGAAGATCACCGCGAGGTAAGGGCTCGAGAACTTGAAGGCGAGGAACGCGTTCGACTTCGTGGGCGCACGGAGCAGCTTGATGTTCGTGGCGAGCAGGCCGGCGTCGAAGGCGACCGCCCCCAGGAGGTAGACCAGGGCTCCCCCGCCGCTCAGGTAGAAGTAGAACAGGAGGCTTATCGGGATGAGGAGGAGGGTGTTGGTCACTATGAACTGCGCTGCCCGCTCCTTGCCCACGACCGAGGGGAGCATGGGTATCCCGGCGGCGGCGTAGTCGGACTCGGTTATGACGGCGAGGCTCCAGAAGTGGCTCGGGGTCCAGACGAAGACCAGGGCGGCGAGGACCCAGGCTGTCGCTGGGTCCGAGAGCGTGATCGCGTACCACCCGGCCAGGACGGCGCACGACCCGGCGAACCCGCCGAGGACAATGTTCCAGGTCGTGCGGGGCTTGAGCCAGATCGTGTATATCTCAATGTAGACCAGCGCGCCGAGCGCGATGAAGAAGGTGGCGTAGATGTTCAGCGTGAGGAAGGCGACCACCACCCCGAGCGCGAGGAGGGAGACCGCGAAGGCCAGGGCGTGGTTCTTCGGTATCTGCTCGGTGGGCAGCGGTCTACCCTTGGTGCGCTTCATCATGGAGTCGACGTCGATCTCGAGGTAGCTGTTGGTCGCGAGAGCGCCCGCGGACGCCAGCGTACCCGCTGCGAGCAGGCCCACCAGCGTCAGGGCCGGTGGTATCGACCTGTCCGCTATTATCGCTGAGGCCAGGGCCACGAGGACAAGGAGGGGGATGATTCTGGGCTTGATCAGCCGCACGTAATCCCTTAGCGTCAATAGCCTATCGTTTCTCTTAGACCTCGCCGACGGCCGCTGGATGACGATTTAAACAATTATCCAGAACGGACCTTGCCCGGTCCCAGGGTGGCGGGGATCCTGCAGGAAGCCTCGTAGGACCGCTTTACGCTGAGCGCCGTGAAGAGCGGACCGACGAGGAGCACGGGGATCGTCACGGCGATGAAGAGGAGCTGGTAGGGAGCGAGGGCCACGGCCAGCGTCGTCCCTATCCCGCCTACCGAGCTCGCAAGGAAGAGTCCAGCGCAGGTCGGGCAGGCCGTGAAGAGGCCCACGACCGCGCCGGAGCCGACTAGCCAGCGTCCGCTCATCGGGAACGATGACTGCCTGAGGGCGTAGTAGCTCAGCGCGACGTTGAACCCGACGAGTATGGGGACGACGAAGAGGAAGAGGAGGCTCAGCGGGACGAGCACCATGCCGAGGTGGAGCGCGGGGGAGATGTAGACGATGAGCTTCGGCACCGTCCCCGTGTCACCGCAGCATGTGAGGTACGTCCAGCTCGTCTGCGACACCCCGTAGACCTGGGCGAAGTTCACCGTCGGCTGGTAGGTGATGAGACTGGAGAAGACGGCGTAGACGAAGCCATAGAGGATGGCGACGGCAGCCCCGAGTCTGAGGGCGGTCCTCGAGCTCAACGCCTCCCCAATGACCGCGGAGATGGACGTGGCCTCACGGGCCCTCCACGTGAGCGTGACCCTGTAGACCAGGTAGAACCCGAGGACGACCAGGACAGTGGAGAGGGCTTGCGCGGCGTAGAACCCGAGGACGAGGGACCCGGGGTCCTTCGACGAGTACCCTATGAGCTCCTGGGTGTCAGACCACCTGAACATGTTGAAGAACGCGACGGCGCCGCCGACGACGAGCGAGACCACTCCTGTCAGCAGGGCCTTCGAAGCCATTGATGACGCGATTCCGGAGCGGCCGGGCTGGCCTTAAATCCGTTCCGACAACCGCGAGTGGATCAGGGAAGCACTTCCTCGACCGCGGGCTCGGGCTGCTGCTTCAGCCGGATAACGGGGCCGAGCAGGATCCACAACGCCGCCAGGCCGGCTATCACACCTCCCAGGTACATCGTGTCGACAAGGCCGATCGTGACCCCGAGTGCGCCACCCACGAACGACCCGACGGGGATGGTGCCCCAGACGATCACGCGCATGGTTCCGTTCATCCGGCCTTGGAGCCGGTTGGGGGTGATCGCCTGCCTCAGGCTGATCTGGCTGATGTTGTAGATCGGGGAGCTGGTTCCGATGATGAACGCGACCACGGCCGGAAGGATGAACGCGTATCCGTACGTGGCTAGAGGGTAGAGGACCGCCATGCCTCCAACGGCTATCGAGACCGCCAGGCCCGGTCCGAAACCCAGAGTCGTCGTCACCCGCCTCGCGGCCAGCGCCCCGACGACGAAGCCTAGCGCGCCGATGGTGTAGACCAGGCCGAGTTCGAACGCCGAGTAGTCGAGGTGCTCTAGGAGGAAGATGTTGAAGACCGAGCCCACCATGTACGCGCCCAAGTTGGAGGTCGCGGTGCATCCTGCGATGGTCCTCAGGAGAGGGTTGCCGAGGACGACGTGCAGGCCCTCCTTCATCTCGAGGAAGAATCCGCCGGACTTTTGCTTCTCCGGCTCGACCTTGCGGATGTCCATGAGTGCCAGGAACGCGACAAGATATCCTACGGCGTCCACCGCGCAGGTGAACGCGCCCCCGATCACCTGGTAGACGAATCCTGCAAGTCCGGGACCGGCGACGGAGGCTCCGGAGGCCGAGACCTGCAGCTTCTGGTTCCCCTCGATGAGGTCCTGCCGGTCGACCAGTATCGGGAGGTACGCCTGGTAGGAGATGTCGAAGAAGACCGAGAAGACCCCGTTGGTCAGCGCGACCAAGAAGAGCTGCGGCAGGCTGAGCACCCCGAGGACAGCGGCGACGGGGATGGTCGCCAGGGATGCCATCCTGCCGAGATTGCAGATGGTCATGATCCTCCTCTTTCGGAACCTGTCGGCCCACACGCCCACGAATAGGCCGAGGACGGGGTAGGGGAGGATCCCGAGGGCAATCAGGGCGCCGTACTCGAAGGAGCTCGCGTTGAATGAGAGGATCGCCAGTACCGGGATCGCAAAGCCGCTGAACTGGCTCCCGAAGGAGCTCACCGTCTCCGAGAACCAGAGCCTCGTGAAGTCCCGGTGGTGCCACAGGTTCCCGGCCAGGCTGAGCTTCAACGGCGGTCTGCCTCTCGGCAGGTTGGCTCTATATCCTTGCGAGACTCACCAAGGCACGACCGCCCATCGGCCAGAGGCGACTCGCTGGAGATTGGCGCCTATATCGAAGGGGAAGATGACGGAGAGTGGGCAAGCGGGGGCCGTACAGGCACAGGACGCTCGAGGAGCGGCTGAAGGTGCACATGGAGGTCATGGAGCTGCGGGCGGGCGGGAAGACCGTGAGGGAGATCGCAGAGGCACTCGGGATTAGCAGGCGGGACGTCAGCTACTGGTTCCGCGTCGGGAAACCGTCGAGGACGGTCTACTCCCCCGACCTCACTCCAAGGGACGAGCTCGCGTACCTTGTCGGGGCCTACCTGGGCGACGGGAGGACGGCGGGAGAGCAGGACAAGAAGGTCAGGTTCAAAGTTGCTGACCCGGCTTTTGCAGACCAGCTAAACGACTTGGTATCAAGGGTCATCGGGGCAAGCCGAAAACCCGTGACTCTTGAGGAGGGATTCTCCTGCGTGAGTTATGATGCGGCGGTCCTCTATGACTTCTTGCAACAGCCGATCGATGCATTTGCATCCCTAATCAGTTCGCACTCGTGCGCTTTTCTGCGCGGTTTCTTCGACGCGGAGGGGTTCGCTTCTCCAGTTCTGAATCACGGGACCCGGCAATTCAATGGGATTGAGATAGGAGTAGCCAACACAAACGATGATTACCTGAAGTTGGCACAGCATCTTCTTAGAGAACTTGGGATGAGTTCGAGGCTGGTCACGACGCACGAAACCGGAGAGCCTATGACCATCAGGGGAAGAACCTTCTTCAGGCAGAGAGAGGTCCATCAGGTTCGCTTGGAAGGAAAGACGAATGTGCTGCTCTTCTTCTCCACCGTAGGTTTCACAATTCCGAAGAAGAAGGAAAAACTGTCAGACATGATAGAGATCATGAACGGTAAGTCGCCCTCCGCTGGTTATGTCGAGTTCACATCGATGTACGAACTCGTGAATCGGAGATGGCAGCGGTCACTCAAGTGAATATTTCAGGGCATCATTATATGCTTATAGGAATACGTCCCGCGGGTCGGATTTGAGCCGACGACGCTCCGGTTTCTGTTGCCTGCGTATGCTGAACGGGTCAGCCGATGGCCGACCTCTACAGCCGGAAGCTCTTGGTTCCGTGCTAGGATCTACCAGGCTGAGCTACCGCGGGACGTGACCACGCCCCGAGCGCATTTCTTAAGCGTTTCCGGGCGCGACGGCCGCGCAGTGGCGGTCTGGGGCTCCGGATGGCGGCCCGCGCCGAGGGAACTGCTTTTAAAGTCCGCGGGCCGGGCGTCAGAAGAATATGAGCGAGAAGGCGGCCAAGAAGGCACCTGCCAAGAAGCAGAGCGTCAGGAAGGCTCCGGAGAGGAAGAAGCGGGCGGCAGCCGAGAAGGCGTCTGCGCAGAGGGCCG
>JBEKFK010000122.1:0-5709 GCA_050013375.1 Nitrososphaerales archaeon
CGCCATCGTCTCGATTCCGATCACCATCGGCATCCTCTTCTCGACCCTATATCTAGGGCAGCACTACCTTATCGACCTCATAGCGGGGGCGGTCTTCGCGCTCGTCCCCTGCCTCATCGCAGAGCACTTTCAGATCATACCGCACAGGAAGGCCAGGCCCTCCGATCACGTCGGCATGGTCCTTACCCGTCAGTGATGCCACGACATGCCCCGTTGAACGGAGCTAAGAGACTGAAGCCCGCCAAGGCCCGGGCCGCTCGAGGATCTTGGAAGCGTTTAAGAAACCCCGCGCCGTCCTCCGTCCCGGCGGTGAAGCTCGCCATAAACCGCTCGCAACCGAGTTGTGAGCCAATAGCTTCTACCAAAACAATCAGCGAGCGGTAAGAAAGTGAAGTGGGACATAGTCTGGGACGTAGGTCTGGTTTCAATCGGAGCCGTAGCGGGAGCCTTGCTGCGGTACAAGGTGACCGGCGAGGGATACATCGTCTACGGACTTCCTGTATCCGTCTTGATGATAAACATCCTCGGCAGCTTCATACTCGGAGTGGCCGCGACGGGCACGACCCAGTTCGGCGCCGACCCGCGCCTTACCCTGCTGGTGGGAATCGGGTTCTGCGGCTCGCTGACGACGATGTCGACCTTCGCCTTCGAGACGGCCAACCTGATGGACGCAGGGAAGTTCCTGCTCGCGGGAGCGGACGTCCTCCTGAACGTGGGAGCGTCGATCGGGGCTATCTTCATAGGAAGGGCCCTACTGGTTCTGCTACTGGGAGCAGCTGGCTGAGACCCATGTCGAATGAACCCCCGACCAGACGGATGCTGAAGCTAACGGTGAGGATTCGCCACAGGGACGAGCATGCCGGGAAGCCCATACTCGACCTGCTTCTCGCACTCTACAAGAGGAGCGGGATCTCCGGCGCCACCGTCCTACAAGGGATTCGCGGCTACGGTGTCCGAGGCTCCTCGAGGGCCGACGTGCTGGGCCTGTCGATGAATCTCCCTCTCGTCATCGAGACCGTGGACGTTCCAGAGAAGATTCACGGGGTGCTGGTGGAAGTGAAGTCGATCGTCGGGACCAACGGGCTCATCTCGCTGGAAGAAGTCGATGTGGTGTGAACGCGGAGAGGCGCCTCCGCCGAGCCGCGCCACTCTCCTGATCCTTCGATAGGGGTTTGTCCCCGTCAGCCCTCTTGTTTGGCCGTTCTCGGAGCTGCCGAAGGCTCCGTCCCGCCGCCCTTGAGCACGAGTATCATCGACGGGAAGTAGAAGATCCGGATCACGAAGGTGTCCACTATCAGCGAGATGACGAACGCGATCCCGAGCTGCTCCAGGTACCCGAAGGGGACCAGCCCGAGGCTCCCTAGCGAGACCGCAAGTATCAAGCCGAGGGCGGTCACGACTGCGCCCGAGCCCACCATTGCCCTGGCCAGACCCTCCTCGAACCCGTGCGACTTCTGCTCCTCCCTGACCCGGGAGAGGATGAAGACCGCAAAGTCGTTCCCGAGCGACATGAGGATCACATACACGACGATGGGGATCAGGAAGACGAGCTCCTGCCCGAGGACGTAGGTAGAGATCAGGTAGAGGATTGCCGTCGTCCAGGTGATGCTGATGAAGACCCCGGTGAGCGAGATGAACGGATACTTGGCGCTCCTGAACGAGAGCCCAAGCACGATGGCGATGACGACAAGGATCACTATCTCGAGCTGCTGGAATGCGCTGTTGTAGTACGCCTGCAGGTCGATGATGCTCGAGGTCAGCCCTCCCACGAGGAACTGGTCGTTCTGCCTCAGCTGGTTGACGATCGAGATGGCGTTCGGGGAGTACGGGTCGTACTTAGTGAAGACGATGAAGTAGGCGTCCGACCCGTGGTCGAAGACGAACGCCCCGTCGAGGTTGCTCGGCTCGATCTTCGTGCCGTTGATCGTCGGACCTATGACCTCCTTGACCCCATTCGTGCCCAGCAGCAGGGTCGCGTCGGCCTCCAGGGTGGCGGTCGCGTTGGGGGTGAGGCCTCCGAAGACCGTGCTCGCGTTCTGCGTGAAGCTCACGACCACGAAGGTCGGGTAGATGATGCTGCTGCCGAACTTCTGCTCGATAGTGTTCAGGGCCTGGACGCTCGACAAACCCTGCGGTAGGCCCTCGTTGATGTTGTACGTGGTCGGGAGGTTGAACCACAGGTAGGTGGTGGGAACGGCGAGGAGTACGATCACACCGATGATCAGGAACTTGCGGCGCTCTGAGACCTTGACGACCCTGTAGAAGGCGGACCGTTCCATCGGCCGCACCGGCTTCACCACGGGAGAGACCGTCGGCCCCCTCTTCCCTCTTCCGAGAGACAGCCGCCCTCCCTTGAAGACCCTCGGGCCGATCAGGCTGAGAAGTGCCGGCACTAAGGTCACTTCGAGCACCACCGTCAGCAGCATCGTGATCAGGAGGACGGGTCCCCAGCTCTCGAGGCCCGAGACCAGAGAGATGGCGCCGAGGCTCACGGCTACCGTCACCCCTGAGACGACCACCGCGAACCCGGCCTTGTCGGTTGCGACCGAGAGCGCCTCGAAGCTCGTCTTTCCCGACCTGAGTTCCTCTCTGTATCTGGCAAGGATGAAGACGAAGTAGTCCGTGGACACCCCCAATATCACAGCTGTGAGAACGTCGGTCACCACGTAGTCGACATGGCCGAGGACCACGCCGGTGAGGAATATCGAGACGTAGCCGAGGGCCGTCGCGAGCGAGACGACTATCAGGACAAAGATCGGCGGGAGGTATGCCGCGAAGAGCAGACCGACGGCGATGGCGAGAAAGACGAAGATCAGGCCGAACGCGTAGCCGCTGCTCGCAGAGAGCTGGGCCGTATCGGCTGCTACCGCCCCCTGCCCTGTCACCTGGGCGGCACCGAGGTACTTCTGGGAAAGGTCCCTGAGCTCGGCGGTCGCGTTCTGGGCCGGGTAGAAGTCGTTGGGACCTCTGAAGTCCTCTGTGACGTTGAAGTTCACCGTTATGAGGTACGTCGAGTTGTCCGGGCTGATGTAGTCCTGGGTGATGAACGACGGGGCTCCTAGGAGGCCGTACTTGGCGAAGTAGTACTTGCTTGCGTTGGTCCCCGCCACCAGGGCTGACTGCACGAGAAGCGACGAGATGTGGAACCCGGCGTACTCCGAGAGGTAGGTCGAGACGGGCGCCAGAAGATCCGTGCCGTAGTTCGTCACGTTGTACCCCGGGGTGCCCACAACGGCGAAGATGTAGAACGGGCTCAGATCGATGAAGCTCGGGACGGCCGCCGTGGCCGTGGCGTTCTGGACCCTCTCGGTCGGGGTCAGAGGCGCGGAGGCCGAATAGGTCTGATCGAGGTCCTTCAGGAACAGGGACTCGTAGTCGCTTCCGTCGTAGGCCGCCTTGGCTGCGGTCTGGTTGATCGAACTCTGGGAGAATGCGGACTGGGACCAGTTCCCGAGGAAGGCGCTGGGGAAGCTGTAGACCTGGGTCGATAGCTCCGAGAAGTTGTAGTATGTGTCACGGATGGTCAGCACGGTGGTGTTCGTGAGCACCCCATCAAGGAACTTCTCGTAGCTGGAGAATGCAGAGCTGCTCCCCGAGTAGAACGGGATCCCGCTCGCGTTCAGAGCCCTCTGGAATGTGAGCGTCTGGTCCTCTATCTTGCCGATCGACTCACCGGCGCCGGGCTGGAAGACCACCGTCAGGATGGAGTTGGACGGCGCAAGGGTAGAGAGCACCTGTTGTGCCTTGCCCGACTCGCTGTTCGTGAGCGACTTCGGGCTCTCGGAGTAGCTGATGTACTGTCCGTAGCTCAGCAGTAGCGGGGTTAGGGCAAGTAGGACTATGACCCAGATGATGATTACCGTCTTCTTCCTATGGACGACGAACCCTGAGATCTTCATTTCGGATGGCCGTCCTTCTCCCCGAGATGAAGACCCTCGTCTGGTGTAGGCAAGCTCGTCGTCGGAGAGGGTGAGCGGCTGGAGTATATTACTGGCTCAGTTTCGGGATGCTCTCTCCGTACCCGTTCACTTTCACCCTCCCTCCGACGTTAAAGCCTAATGCGCTATCCTTTGGCACATGACCGGGACAAAGAAAGACCAGGAACGGAAGCTCGAGCCGAAGGACTACGAGATCTACCACGACAGCACGGGCGTCATGCACTTCCTCCCGCCGAAGAGATGCAAGGCCTGTGAGGACTGAATGAACAGCGTAATCCTAGAGTGCCCCAGGTGCCTGAACATGTTCATGGCCTCGACACTGAAGTCTAGGAGGGTCGGGGAGAAGCTCTGGGGGACAAGGTGCAGGTGCGGGAACATCATCGAGTTCGACTTCGACTACTTGGACCCGTTGGAGCTCTGGGCGCAGCCCAACGTCGCCAACAGGATGAGGGAGATCGAAGGATATGCGGTCAGGGTGGAGGGGCTGACCTACTCGAAGAGCCGCTGATTTCGGGGACTACCCGGAGGACCCGGCCGTCCCGCTTTGATTCTTCGCCGCTAGAGCTCGTCAGGGCGGTAACCCGCCGACCTCAGCGTCTGGTCGATCAGGCTCCAGACTCCCTCCTGCTTCCAGCGTCTGAACCTCCTGTTCGCGGTTGCGTCGTCTCCGTACTCTTGCGGTAGGTAGTTCCACGGGATGTGAGCCTTCAGGACGAAGAGTATCGCGTTGAGTGTGCGCCTGTCGTCGGACCTCGGCCTGCCGGCCTTTGGGGCAGCGGGGATGAGCGCCCTGACCTTCTCCCACTGCTCATCAGAAAGTGCCATGAACGTTTCCATGCGCGAGAGGTGCCTGATCCTGAGCGAAACGGTGCGATGTAACATTTAATTGACAAAATGGCTTAGTTTTGAGATAAAATTAGTTCGAATTAAATACGGGCAATATTCCCGGTCAATTTATGTCAACCCGATTTAATTGGGCTATCGGCGGAGGATTGTGGTAAGATATGGCCCGATTCGTCCGAATTCCTGTAGTACATCGCAGCGTAAGGATGGTCTATCTTCTGGTGCTCTCCCTCATCCTGGTGGGGTCCATAGGGGCGTACGCGGCCTCGGTGACGATCAACGCCAGCACGAACGCCGGGTACCAGGGCGAGTACGTCGTCGACAGTAACTACTTTAGCGCCTCGGCCATAACCTACAACGTCGTCCAGTCTGCGCAGGCGGCGACGTCCGCGCCAATGACATGGGCGAACGGCGCCACGGCATACGTGAACGCACAGGTGCCGGGCGACTGGGAGATCCTCTGGACGATCACGCTCAATGCGGGCGCGACGGTCAGCCACACGTACACGATAGCGGTGACGAGCACTTCTGCCACCGGCACGACGTCCGCGCTCTACTCCTTCACGTTCACGACCTTGGCCACCATAACGCCGGGACAGACGATGACCATAATCTGGGACGTGGGTGCCCAGACCTGGACCGCTCCGGCTGCAGTGCAGATAACGGTCGCCTAGTGAAGCGACTCGTAGAAGAGGTAGTGAAGAGAGATGGCGAAGTTCGTCCGCTTGCCCCTGGTCCACCGTAGCATCAGGGTGGTCTACCTTCTTGTGCTCTCCCTCATCCTGGTGGGGTCTGTCGGCGCATACGCGGCGTCAGTCACAATAGTCGGGAGCACCAACGCCGGGTACCAGGGAGAGTACGTCGTCGACAACGGCTACTTCACCGCCTCGGCGATAAGCTATAACGTCGTCGAGGCCGCGCAGTCTGC
>JBEKFK010000123.1:0-5678 GCA_050013375.1 Nitrososphaerales archaeon
AAACTCCCAGATTCCGTATTTCGGCCCTCTCCACCTCCCTCAGCTTCCTCCGGGTCTCCGCCTCCCGGTACCTCCTCTTCTCGTCGGGGCTCACGGGCACCACGGGGTCTACGGGCGTCGGATTACCACCCTCATCGAGGGCCACGTAGGTCAGAAAGCAGGACCCTACGTGTGTGGACTTCCCCGAAAGCAGGTTCTCCGCCTCCATCCTCACCCCAACCTCCATCGACGTTCTCCCGACGTAGTTGATCGAGGCCTTCAACACGAGAAGGTCGCCTAGGTAGACGGGCGCGATGAAGTTCATCCTGTCTATGGAGGCGGTGACCACCGGCTTCTTCGCGTGGCGGAAGGCTGTGACTGCAGCAATCTCGTCCATGTACTTCATTATCGCGCCGCCAAAGACGTTCCCCCTGATGTTCGCATCGGCAGGCATCATTATCCGGACCGAGGTCGTGGTGGACTCGGAGACCGGCCTACCGGGCTGGTTGCTCTTGGCCATGATTGTACCCGGAGCGGCAAAGTCAGATTGATAAAGGTAGTTTCGGCGAATCGCGTCCTATGGAATACCTGACCCCGCAGCAGATGCGAGATGCCGAGGCGAGGGCAGGCTCCTACGGCCTCGGACCGGCGGAGCTGATGGAGAACGCAGGCGCGGCGGTTGCCAGGGTCGTCGAAGAGCGGTACGCGCGGACCGCGGGAGCGAACATCCTCATCCTGTGCGGCCTTGGCAACAACGGGGGCGACGGGTTGGTGGCTGCGAGGTATCTCGGGAGCGGGTGGCGCGTTCGCGTCCTGCTCCTCGGGCGAGCGGCCGACCTCAAGACGCGTGAAGCGGCGACTAACTGGGCCAAGCTCAGGGCGCCGGTCGAGCGGGCCGAGGCACCCGACCAGCAGAGTCTGCTGTCCCGCCGAGAGTGGTTCGCATGGGCGGACGTCATCCTCGACGCGATCCTGGGGACCGGGGTCAAGGGTGAGCTGAGGGAGCCGATGGCCTCGGCGGTCAGGCTCGCGAACGACTCGGGTTCGTCTAAGATCGCCATCGACCTCCCGTCGGGACTCGACCCTCTCTCGGGAGCGGCCTGTGCAACGACGGTCCGGGCCGACCTGACCATCACACTGCACCGGGCGAAGGTTGGGATGCGCGGGAAAGGCGGATATACCGGCGAGGTCCTCGCCGTCCCCATAGGGATAAGGGAGTAGGATGTTTGTAAAACAGATTCCGGTAGGGCCCATGAAGAACTTCGACTACCTGCTGATGGACGAGGCCGGCTCGGAGGCGATAGCGATCGACTCCGGGTGGGAGACCGGGCCGGTAGTGGCCGCCGCGAAGGAAGGCGGGATGAAGGTAAGATACGTCGTCGCCACACACGGACACTTCGACCACGTTGAGACCATAGCGGAACTAGCCGGCAAGTTCGGCGCCCAGACTGTGGCGCATGAGTCCTCGGAGCTCCAGACCGACCTACGGGTCCGAGGGGGAGACACCCTCGCAATGGGCGGGACGCGTGTCAGCGTCATCCACACCCCGGGGCACACTCCGGACAGCATCTGCCTGTACGACGGGAGGAACCTGTTCACGGGTGACACGCTCTTCATCGGCAACTGCGGGAGGACCGACCTCCCTGGAGGGTCCGCCAGCGAGCTCTTCCGCAGCCTCCACACCGTCCTGATGGCGCTGCCCGGAGAGACTATGGTCTACCCGGGACACGACTACGGGGACGTCCCAAGCAGGAGGCTAGGGGAGGAGGCGAAGCTGAACCCAACGCTTCTGGCGAGGAACCTCAGAGAGTTCACCGGCGTGGAGTAGGGCTAGCCGAACCACTTCTCGAGCGACTCGTTCTTGGCGCTCTCCACCCCGGCGAGTCTCTTTGCGGCTGCGTCCACTCTCTCAGCCGAGAACGAGTGCTCGTCTACGAGGAACGCCTTGACCGCGTCGGCCTTGTACTCCTTCCAGACCGGCTTGATCCCGCGCTCGGCGGGGGGCGATAGGAACAGCTCTCTGATCGCCGGGTAGTTAACCTTGGCCAGCTCCTCCCTTATGGGCTCGATCTTCTCCAGCGACCCGGAAGCCCTGAGGAACTTGAGGGCCCGCGCCGGCCCGATCCCCTTGAAACCGTCGGGGTTGAAGTCAGTCCCCACGAGGATGCCGAGGTCGACGAGCTGCTCGCGGGTCAGCTGAAGATCGCGCAGGGTCTCCGACTCGCTGATCGTCTCGGGCTCGACTTCGATGAAGATGTTCTTGCTCGGGAGGCGCCTCCTGCCGGAGATTGTGACGTTCCTCACCAGCAGCGGGGCTCCGAAGAGCAGGGAGTCGTGGTCCTGGGAAGCCACACCGTCGACCGTTCCTTCGGACGCCATCACCGAGGCCTGGGCCTCCCCCTCGGACGGCGCATCTATCCAAGGTATCCCCATCGCGTCCAGGAGGCGCTTGGAGTCCGAGATCATGTCGTTCCTGAGGGATGTCGAGGCCTCCGCGTACTTCCTAGCGCTCGTCATGTCCCCCGCCGCGACCGCTTCGACGTAGTGCCGCCCCGCCTCCTCGCGGACCTTCCGTCTCCGCTGGATCTCCTCGGTCTTGAGCTCGGGAGGGGCGCCGTCGAAGACGTAGACGAGCTTGATGTTCAGCTCCATGAGATTGATATTCCGGTAGAAGAGCCCACTCAGGTGGCTGGTCACACGGCCGCTGGAGTCCTTGAGGTGCTCTCCACCGACACCCCTGATGATGGCGAGGAACTGGTAGAGCGTGTTGTAGGCGTCGACTGCGAGCTTCTTGTTCGAGAGGCTCACCAGCTCGACCTTCCGCCGGGGTATTATGTCGCCGAGGTCTACGCCCATGTAACGACAGCCGTCGCTGCCCAGTGAATAATTAACCTTCGCCGTATCGAGTGGTCTCGAGTGGCGTCTCCACGAACTCGACCCTCCTCTTCTCCTTGGCGACCCACCGTATGCTCACAGCTCCGAGGATCTCCAGGTCCATGAGGCACTTGTTGAGATCATGTACGGAGTAGTTGTCAGACTTCTTGAGGAAGTCCATTATCTCGTCGTCCGTCACGGCCTTCTTCTCCTTGACGAACTCGAAGACCTGGTACTTGAGAGGAGGTTTCATGAATCATTCAGTTCCGAAAGATAGGAAAGCAAGGGGGGAGCTCGTATTAAGTCTTCGGCTACAGGTTCTTGAGCTGGCTGGACAACCGGCTCGCACCCATAAGCTCGGACTGCGCCACGAGGGGGGCGCCGGCCACCGCAGCCTCGACCTTGTCGATCATGCCCTCGACCTCAGGGACGATGATGTCTATGGTCAGAGAGTAGAGCCCGAAGGCAATCGGATCTTCCTTGCTGTTCTTGAAGACCATGTCCTTGTCCAGTCTCCCCTTCACCGAGTCGATGAGCTGCTGCGCTGGAACTTCGGGGCCCGTAGGCAGGACCTTGATTCGGACTAGATAGGAACCCATCTCGTAGCTTCACTAGGGCCCTTCAAAACCGCAGTTGATGCACTTGTATTTGCGGGAGAATTTCCTGCATCTCTCGCATCGCCAGACGAAGACCTGGTGACAGTTCGGGCAGTAGAACCTCGACGCCTTCTCCCTAGGCATTATCGGCCTGTTGCATGAAGTACAGGTCGGAAGTGTTACGCTCGACTGCGACAAACTGGCGAGGCCTCTCCGGGACTACCACATATACCTTGCTGAGAACTTGGCGACCTGCGGGCCTAGGCCAGGGACGAGAGTGCCTGCCTTGCCTCCGCCGAGAGAAGGATACTCGCCAGCTGAAGTGTTCCCTTAGCCCCGAGCGCGGCGAGGAACGCAGTGGCGTGAAAGTCGAAGTCGGTCTTGGCGAGCCTCTCAGAGACCCTCTTCGAGCCGAGGGTGGCGACTATCCTGTCGATCTCCGCGTTGGAGAGACGTTCGAACATCTGTCTGAGCCGCTTCATGGTTCTGAATTCATCCCCGAACTGTTGCAGCCACTCCCGCTGGTACCCCAGGAGCAAGGAGGGATCCGTTCTCTCGACTGACTCTGTCGCCCACCTGGCCGCAATAGCCCCGCCAGCCACTGAACCGAGGATGCCCCCTGCCGTGGAGGGCTTGACCTGACCGGCAGACTCGCCCACGAGTATCGTCCTTCCCGAGACGAACTCCTCGACGGGACCCCCGACGTATATCGGAGCGGCGACCCGGGACAGCGTCCGGTAGGTCCTGCCCTGGAGGAACGAGTCGAGCGTCCTGAAGCTGTTGATCCCGAAGCCGGCCGCCCCCACCTTGGCGATGCCGTCGCCGCGGGGGATCACCCAGGCGAAGAAACCCGGGTACTTCCCCTGATCGAGGAAGACCTGCACCTCGCCGTCGGCGAACCAGTCGCCCTCAATCTCGTACTTCGCGGCAGGGACGAGGCGGAGCCGGTTGCGCCTCAGGATTCCCGCCGGCCCGGTCGCGTCTACATAGTAGCGGCAGCCGTACGTCGCGTCGGCCTTGACTCTCACGGCGCCATCCTCCTCGGTGGCGGCGTCCACCCGGACGCCGGTCCTGACGATGGCCCCTGCCGAGACGGCCAACGACGCCAGCTGCTTCTCGTATGCGCTCCTGTCGATGACGACGACCTCGAACCGGGAAGCGTCGAGCGTTGCGACAAGGCCGGAGGGAGAGTGTATCACGCCGGAGGTGACCCTGCTCTGGATGCAAGCATCCTCCGGAGGGATGAACCGTCTCATCGCCCTGAGCGAGACGAGGCCGTCGCACTTCTCGGGCTCGCCTATCTCATCGTCCTCCTCGAGGACGAGGACCTTCAGGCCCCGCGAGGCGGCGCCGATGGCGAAGCTCAGTCCTCCGACGGACCCGCCCCCCACAACGAAATCGTAGCCTGAGGTCAATCTTCAAGGTAAACCCTTAACCAGTTCCGCTATAACCCTTGCACCGAACCGAGAAGGGAAAATGGCCGAGATCAAGCAGGTGATCGTGGTGAGGACCGACCTGAAGATGGGGAAGGGCAAGCTCGCCGCCCAGGTCGCCCACGCTGCCCTCGCATCGGCCGAGGAGAGCATGGGGAGGCACGCTTCGTGGTACCACGAATGGAAGGACCAAGGCCAGGCCAAGGTGGTCGTGAAGGGCGCGGACGAGTCGGAGCTGCAGGAGCTCTTCAAGAAGGCGAGGTCGATGGGGCTCCCCTCGTCGCTGATCCAGGACGCGGGGCGCACCCAGCTCGAGCCGGGCACCGTGACCTGCATGGCCATCGGGCCCGCTCCGGCAGAGCTTGTCGACAGGCTGACAGGGCAGCTCAAGCTCCTATGAGCCTCGTCCCGCCGTCTCCGGACATAGCGTCCGGGATGATGGTCTATGCCACAAAGACCGGAAGGTGCTCCGGCGTGCTGAGATCAAGCAGGGAGGACTTCCAGGTCAACGAGATCCTGGACCTCGGTCTTGTCGAGAAGGAGCGGAAGGCTGGTTACGTTCCGGTCTACAGCGTTAGGAAGGACGGGGTCGACACACCTCACGCGGCAGACGAACTCGCCGAGAGCCTCAGGAGCAAGGTGAACTTCGCCGGCCTCAAGGACAGTAACGCGGTCACCGTGCAGTACGCGAGCGCGCGGAGCAGCAGGGCAGACGACCCGCCGGTAGTCCACGGAAGGATGTTCGACGCAGAGAGGATCGGCTACCTCCCGCGTCCGATAAGCCGGGGGATGATGA
>JBEKFK010000124.1:0-5665 GCA_050013375.1 Nitrososphaerales archaeon
TGGCAAGGTATCTGTCGCACATGGGGTTCGAGGTGAACTTCCTCATGAACATCACCGATATCGACGACAAGATCACCCAGGTCGCAAAGCAGGAAGGCGTCGATGCCATGAGGCTGGCGGAGAAGTACACCAAGGCCTTCCTCGAGGACACGGACAGCCTCAAGATTTACACGGTCACCAAGTACGAAAGGGTCTCGAACTATGTGCAGGAGACCCTAAACGAGATCTCCGCCCTCATCCGGGACGGGAACGCCTATGTTGTCGACGGCACGGTCTACTTCAACACGGCGACCTTCCCCGACTTTGGAAAGCTCTCGCACATGACGCCGAAGGAGCTCTCGCTGAGGCCTCTGGAGCTCTCCGTCAAGAAGAAGCACCTTCTCGACTTCACGCTCTGGCGGCCCGTCGTCCTCGTCGAGGGCCGCTGGGACAGCCCGTGGGGCAGGGGCTCGCCAGGCTGGCACATACAGGACACGGCGGTCACGCTGACGAACTTCGGGGCCCAGTACGACATTCACGGAGGGGCCTACGAGCTGATCTACCCGCACCATGAGGCGGAGATAGCCCAGGGAGAGTCGTTGACTAAGGTCAAGCCCCTGGTGAACTACTGGGTGCACACCGGGCTGGTGAACACCGACGGGAGCAAGATGTCAAAGTCGGTCGGTAACGTCCTGACCGTGAGGGACATCCTGAAGGAGTACGGGCCGGACACCCTGAGGCTGTACCTGCTGTCGCATCACTACAGGGAGGACATGGAATTCGAAGAGAAGGGTCTCAAGAAGATGTACGAGGTCTACACCTCGCTGAGGGACAAGTCGAAGATAATGGAGGAGAGGAGGGCGACGAAGGCCCGCAGGAGGGACTCTGGGAAGGTACTCGGCGACTTCTACGCCTTCCTCAACGACGACTTCGATACCCCGCAGGCGATCACGTTCATGAAGAAGCTTATCGAAGACGGGGCGTCAGAGAAGGACCAGAACCAGGTCGAGCTGTACTATGAGGCACTGAGAATCACCTCCAATATCCTCGGCGTGAACTTCTTTGGCAGATTCCAATGAGACGGCCTACGAGTTCAACGAGGTAACCTGGTGGTCCAACTGGACCGAGACGAGATGGCTGAGCCGGAACGCCTACCTGTTGTTCTCGAAGGACTTTGACGAGTACTTCTTCAACCGCGGAGGGTTTCTGAAGATAACGGCCGACTCGAGTAAGTCCGTCGCGCCGATGGAGGTCGAGTTCGAAGCGCGCAAGCGGAAGCCGCACCTGCTCCTCCAGAGCGACCAGCTGGACCCGAAGCTGCTGGTGACGCTGGCGAAGGGCGGGTACAGAATCGCGGACCAGATGGCCGTCATGGAGATCGACGAGCCGTCCTTCAAGGTGAACCCTGACCTCAAGATAGAGCATGTCACGGGCAGCAAGCTTGAGGCATGGGCTCGCGTATACCTGGATTCGTTCTACGGAGACTCGGGCCAGCTCAAGACCGTCATGGAGATCGTCCAGAAGCTTGCGAAGGTCAAGGAGGCCAGCCTCCTGCTCGGCACGATCGAGGGCCAGCCTGCCGGGGTGACGGCGCTCTTCAGGAGCGGGAAGGTCTGCGGCGCGTACTGCGTGGCCACGCACCGCGACTGGAGGCGGAAGCGCGTCGCGAGCTCGATGCTTGAGTTCTCGCACAGGCTGGCCGTCGGAGAAGGGAGGACTCTCGTCCTGCAGACCATCCTCTCCGAGTCCCTAGAGGGGCTGTACCTGAAGCTCGGGTTCAGGAGAGCCTACCTGAAGGACCTCTTCGTGAAGGATGCGGGGCGGGTGCTCAAATGACCAAGGTCCAGAGGAAGAAGAAGTCCTCCGGTCACAGCATCAACAGGACCACAAAGACCGGATCGCTCGCCTTTGTGGAGGTCTTTCCGGGGTTCCACAGCGTCGAAGCCGTGAGGTCGATATTCCTGGACCAGACCGAGAGGATACTCGGGGACCTTATGGTCGACATACTCCCGCGGGCCGGGTATCTGCGCGTCGATGATGAGACGGGCAACATCGTGGTGAGCTCCGAGTACCTGAGGACCGGCGACGAGAGGTACCTCTACCTCGATGTGATCCACGAGCTGGTCCACATCAGGCAGTTCATAGAAGGCAAGGAGCTCTTCGACAGCAGGTACAGCTACGTCGACCGGCCGACGGAGATAGAGGCGTACGCCGCCGCGACCAGGGAGGCGGAGAGAATCGGGATGAAGAAGGAGGAGATACTCGACTACCTGAAGGTGGAATGGGTAACCGAGGAGGAGTTCCGGCGACTCCTCAGAGCGGTGGGCTTCGACGCTGGAAGGACAGAGCCAAGCTCGTCCTAGGGTGCGGCGACAGTCAAGCCTTATACAGATAGACTCCGTCCGGGCCAGGGCTTCCGATGACCAAGGTCAAGACAATCTACGTCGTCTATGCCAACTGGTGCCCCCACTGCGTTCCCACGGCGGTCGAGCCGATGAAGAAGGTCGGAAAGGAGCTGGGCGTGCCCGTAAGGCTACTCGATATCGACACAGACGACGAGGACGAGGCCGACGAGTTGGTCAAGAAATACGGCGACTGGACTCCGGACTATATCATCCCACAGATCTTCTTGGAGACGGATGACGGAGGGATGAAACATGCGCTTACTGGGAGACCCCAGGGCGTGGCGTACACCCGGAAGGCGGTCGAGGACCTCGTGAAGAGCCTCTCGAGCCACTAGCTCGCACTCAGGTGGCGGGTTGCGCGTCACCTTAATTATCTCGCTCCGGAGAACCAGATACAAGAGCGCCCGCAGATGTACATCAAGAACGCCGCCGAGTTGATCGAGAACGGCGAGACCGAGGCTGCGAGGAGGGCGAGGCGCCTATCCATCGAAGCGGTCGAGGCGGCCCTGGCCGCGGTCGAGCCCGGGCGGCTAATCAGGTCCAAGCTCAGCGTCAGAGGCGGTCTGCTCACCGTCCAGGACACAGGGTTCGAGCTTGCGAGATTCAGACGGATTCTGATCATGGGGGGCGGCAAGGCCGGCGGACCGATGGCGAAGGCTCTAGAGTCAGTACTCGGGGACAGGGTCACAGCCGGCATCGTCAATGTACCGGATTCCCAGACCAGTGGGGGAGATGGGTCAGGTAGGATCAAACTTCATCGTGCGACCCACCCGCTGCCGAGCAGAGCGGGCATGGAGGGGGTTGAACTGATGCTCGACCTTGTCGGGAAGCCGACAAGGGACGACCTCATCATCTGCCTGATTTCGGGAGGGGGGTCTTCGCTCTTGCCGATGCCCAGGGATGGGGTGTCCCTTGCCGACAAGATCGAAGTCACGAGGCGGCTCCTCAGGGCGGGTGCGACCATACAGGAGCTCAACATCGTCAGGAAGCACCTGTCAAGCCTGAAGGGGGGATGGCTCGCTCAGAGGCTGTATCCTTCGGTCGTCCTTTCGCTAGTAATCTCGGATGTAGTAGGGAACAGGCTGGACTCGATAGCCTCTGGTCCGCTCTACCCCGACTCCTCTACATTCTCTGACGCGGTCCACGTGCTCAAGAAGTTCAACACCTGGGAGCATATCCCAGACAGCGTGACGGCTCTGCTGAGGAGGGGCGTCGAGGGCAGAATCCCCGAGACCCCAAAGCCGGGTTCGAGGTACTTCAGGAAAGTCATGAACGTCATCATAGGCAGCAATGAGGATGCCAGCAGCGCGGCCGTGCGCCGACTGAAGTCAAGGGGTCAGAGACCGGTACTCCTGACCACCAGCCTCGAGGGAGAGGCAAGGTTCGCCGGGATGTTCATGGGTTCAGTTCTCCAGCACGCGGACGCGATGCCCGAGCCCTCGAGCTACGTCGTCGGCGGAGAGACGACCGTGACGGTCACCGGAGAGGGGAGAGGAGGCAGGAATCAGGAGTTCGCCCTGGGCGCCGCGATGAAAACCGATGGAAACCGGAGAGTTGCGATGGTCGCAGTGGGGACGGACGGCGTGGATGGCTCAACAGACGCGGCCGGGGCAATCATAGACGGCTCCACCGTCAGGAGAGGGAGGTCCCTGGGCTTCTCTCCAGAGGAGATTCTGCGCCAGAACGACACCTTCAGGCTCTTCGGCGGTCTCGGCGACCTCGTGATGACCGGAGCCACAGGCACGAACGTGAACGACGTCGCCGTAGCCGCTGTGATCTAGCCGACGGTAGAGCCTACGACGTCTCCATGAATCGCCAGGAGCACGTTCTCCGGATTGCTCCCGTTCACGACCGTGAGCTTGATCCTGTTCTTAGCGATCCTGCCGACCGCGACGGGGTCGATTATGCTGTGGAGCCCGGGAGTGTAATCTCCTCCGAGTATCGCGACCAGCATGGGATAGGAGACCTTGGGCAGCAGCTGCGCCCTCTTGTGCACGCGAGGGTCTGCTGTGTAGATTCCTTCCTGGTTTGAGGCCTTGACCATCAGGTCGGACCGCCAGGCCTCTGCGACGAGTGTGGCAACGGTATCCGTGGTAATCCCGGGTCTGAGACCACCCATCACGACGACGTGGTCCCTTGCGACCCTCGAGAGGGCCGTGACTATCGTGGTCGGGACGTCAGGGAACCCGAGCTTCATACCGACCAGCTTTGCGTTCACCCGTGAAGCAGCTATGGCGACGAGGTCCTGGTCCCTGTGCTCCAGTCCCATCTTCCTCGCCGCTTCGATGTACTGCCGCGCGACCGACCCTCCCCCGACGACGATGGCGATCTTGTGCCCCTCCTTCAGGGCCTTCTCGACGACCGCCGCGTAGCTCGCCATCACCGCCCCGTCAGGCGGTGAGCCCAGTATCGAGCCACCTATCCTCAGGACTATCTTCAATCCGGCGCTACGAGCGAGAGGGTCGCTTATTCAACGTAATGATATATTTTATAAGGCACCGGAGGAGCGAAAGGCCGTCTGCGTTGAGCATCTCTGCCGTCTTCGATGCTGATTCTCTGAGCTGACCCAGAGGCCATAATACATTGCTTAGCAAAGCAGACTCAGTCAGGTTATACAAGATTAGGAAGGCAATCTCCGAGCTCTCTAGCAAGGAGGGCAGGGGCACCGAGCTCGTCTCGCTGTACATACCTCCGAAGAAGCCCCTGCACGAGGTCATCGCGTACCTGAGGAACGAGTGGGGCACGGCCGGCAACATCAAGTCCGACACCACGCGGAACCACGTGCAGGACGCGCTGACGAAGACGATGCAGCGCCTCAAGCTCTACAGGGAGACGCCGGACACAGGGCTGGTCATCTTCTCGGGCGCTCTGCCCACCAACGGGCCAGGGAGCGAGGTGATACGGCTGAACGAGATAACCCCGCCGAAGCCGGTCAATACTTTCCTGTACATGTGCGACGACCACTTCCACGTCGAGTACCTGAAGGACATGCTGAAGGCCGAGAAGGTCTACGGCATCCTCTCCATCGACTCGAACGAGGCAGGGATAGGAATTCTCTCGGGTGACAGGCTGGACGTTGAAGACCTCATGACCTCGGGGATCTCCGGGAAGACGAGGAAGGGAGGGCAGAGCGCCCGCAGGTACGAGAGGGGCAGGGAGATGGAGCTCACCTACTTCTTCAACAGGGTCTCCGAGCACGTCACCCGGATATTCATCACCGACAACAACGTCAACGGGATAATCGTCGGAGGTCCGGGACCGACTAAGGAGAACTTCATGAA
>JBEKFK010000125.1:0-5540 GCA_050013375.1 Nitrososphaerales archaeon
ACGTTGTAGTTCTCTTTCTCGAACACGTCGTAGAGGATGGCGTTGCCGGTCTGGAGGTTCTGGCCGAGGAACACCCCGGAAGGGTCGACCACGTCGAGCCCGCAGAACGGGAAGAGGCTCAGGGCGCCCGATGTCGTGATGAAGAACCACCTCCCAGTCACATACTTCGGACCCACTCCGGTGAGGAGCGCCTCCTGCAGATGCGCCGGAGAGTCCACCTGACCCACCATCCCCCCGACCAGCTGCCTAAGCTTCTTCCTCGCCTCCACCAGCTCCTTGTATCCGTTCACACGCAGGACGATCCGGATGCGGGTCCTGAACAGCCTCTCCTTCCCCGCCCCGATCAGCTGGGCCGCTCCTGACGCCCTCTGAAACTCTGCCTGCTCCTCAGGGTCGAGAGACCGTCCCTCCGTCTGCCTCAGGATAAGCCTCGAGCCGACCGAGCGGGCATAGGACCTAACCATCTTCTTGGCTTCGTAGATGTCGATTGGGTCTATGTCCACCATGATGGAGTACGCTAGCTGGTAGAGTTCCGCCAGAAACCCCGGCACAAGATTGCCCCCGAGCCTGGTGATGCAGTAGGTCTGGACATAGTAACCTTCGGAGTCGACGATATACCTGGAAGACACTCTGGTCGGCCTGATCTGGGGAAGAGCGTGCACCCGCACCATCCTCGTTCCGAGCTTCTGGACGAGCGAATCAACCTGCGAGCGCGTCTCCACGAAGAAGCGCTTGTAGGGAATGTGGTAGAGCGCTCCAATGGCTTCGACCTCTCTTTCGTCCTGGACGATGTGGAAGGTGATGGGCTCCATGAGAGAGTCGAGGAAGGATGCGAACCTGTCGAGCACGGACCCCTGCTCCTTCTCGGGCAGGTTTGCCAGGTTCACTGACCTCAGCTCGTACAGGACCGATGGGCGCAGGCTGATGGAGGGCTTCTTCTTGAGTTGCATGGTCACTTCACCCTCGTGATCGATTCTCCGGCCTCCGCGCCCCTCCCTTGCACGAGAAGTTCGACGGAGACCAGCGGTTCGGTCGAACCATCAAGCCTGACCGTGAGAAGGTGCTTCCCAACATCGTCCTGAAGGGGGACGTAGGTTAGCCTGTATCTCGGCCTCTGCGGCGAAACGAGGTCCTCTCCCCTCGCTTGCTCGTCCAAGAAGAGCACCACACGCGTCTCCTTCTGAATACCCTTCAGAGAGTCTGAGACGGTCAGAGGGATGGGATTCTTGAAATCCTCCACCGAGATCTCTTGCACCGCAGATGGCCGCCTCGTCTCCGCTGGAGGCTCAGCCCTAATCTTCTTCGACCCGAACAGCCGATCCAGCTTCATCCGCACCTTGCTCATTCCCTTCGTGCGAAGAAAATAGAACGCCTGAAGCTCGACGGGGAGGAGCTTCACCCGCCGACTCGAAATCATGTATCCCACACCAAAGATGATGCAGAACACCGCTGCCCTCCCTCCAAAGCTCGCTCCTGCTATCGCAAACTCGAATGGCAGGGAGACTACGAAAGCCATGAGGAACGAGAACATTATGGTCACTAGTTGTCGGAATGACAGCGTGATGAAGCCGAGGGGCAGGGCCTTCCTTTCATACCATGATTCGTCCGGCCACCAAATGGAGTCTGACACATCCTAACGAGCGGTTTTCTGTTTAAAACGGACTTCCCCGTGTTTTAAGCTGAATCCGACAAAGGCTTCATGAGCTCTCGAAACGCATCTACCCTCGGACAGACCCGCGAAAGGATCATCATCCTCCTCGTAGCGCTGTCGGTCCCGCTGATCGTCCAGTTCTTCCTCTACATCCTCGCGAACGCAGCCGGAGCGACGTCGCTCCCGGTCGTCGGCTACGGAATCTCAGCATGCGCCGCAGCCGCGTGCACGGCCAACGGGGTGAGCGCGATATGGCTCCCGGGCGGCCCGACTCTTCCGACGGTGTTGCTCACGCTGCTCAACACGGCGCTCCTCTTCATCGTCGCGATAGTGACTGTCATCGAGGCGATTAGGCTGGTCGGAAGCCTGCTCGTGACAAGGGAAGACTGACAACCCGAGAGGAGCGTCCTCCTCTCTCCCCTCTTTTATTCGCTAGAATGGTCTTCGATAGATGCCAGTCAGGAATACGATCCGGCAGGTCGCAGCCTACTATCGGAAGAGCGCCCGCTTCGCAGTCTTCATCATACTCCTCGCGTCGTTCGCGATTCCCTCGGTCCTTGCCAGCGGGCCGGGCTCCCTCAACCTCTCGCCGAACGTGAACCTAAACGCGGTTACGCCCTTCGGGTGCGGCCTCCCGTTCTTCCCTTCAAACGGCTACTATCAGGCGAGCGGAGGAGTTTCGGCTTCCGGGACATATTCGGGCAAGGTTTTCCTCACGGGTTCGATCATGATCTACGGCCACGACAAGGCGACCGACAAGCCAGAGACTGAGACATTGGTCCTCAACCAGGGCGATTTTAGCCCCAATCCGATGAACTTCCCGGGCCAGAGCCAGTCGGGGGTCGACAACCCGCAGGTCAACTCGAACTTCTGCCAACCGGTCATCGACGGGTACACCTACTGGGTGGCCGCCTCGAATCAGCCGGGCTGCACCGGGGGGCCGTGCGTCCTCGCGAACTCCACGGTGACGGTGTCCGTGACCGGAGGGTCCACCCAGATGTTCCAGCTGGTAATGGAGATGCCCCTCTTCAACGAGACGACCCTGGGAACGACGGTCCACTGCGCCCCGACCACCTCTCCTTGCGGGCTCCCTCTGCAGGGCTTCTACGACTTCATCTTCATCATCGCCATAATCCTGGCCGGAGGAGGTCTCCTCATCGCCCTAGCGAACAAACAGTACACCGGGGACGAGAGGAAGAACGTCCTGCTCGATTTCGTCATCGCCGTGCTCTTCATAGTCCTCTTCCCGGTAATCTACAACAACATCGCGCTTCTCACGAACTACCTCGACATGACCATAATTGCCGGACCGAACCTGCCGTACACCGACTATAGCCTGCAGGTCAGCCTCGTCTGGGGGAAGCTGCTCTCGTGGGCGCAGGGAGGGGGCATCTGGGGCATCCTCGTCTCCCCGATAACGAGCGTGGCCGGCTGGCTGGTCGCCCTGATCGTCTACCTGATGACCATCTTCCTCGGCGTAATCAGAATCTGGCTGGTCACGGTCATGGTCATAGGCTTCCCTATCTCCTTGGCGCTGAAGCAGGTCCCCTTCGCGAAGAAGCTGAGCTCGATGGTCGAGGACACGCTCTACGGGCTGATGCTCGCGTCCCTGATGAGCTCGATAGCGATAGGCGTTGCGGCCTACGTCCTCGCCGACGCTCCAAGCGGCCCTGTCTGGAGCGCGACCATCTTCGCGAGCACCGGGATAAACGGGATCTCGAACTGGGTGGCCGCGGCGGCGCTATTCACAGCGGTCCTGATACCTACTGTATTCGCGCCCCTGACCGGTACCCTGTTCCAGACTGCTTCGCAGGCGGCGATGGTCGGGGTGGGCGTAGCCGCCTCTATGGCTGGAGCTGCAGCAGCGCCGGTTGCAGGGGCCGCCGCAGGGGGCGTTGGCGGGGCCGGAGGGGCGGGCGGGATGAGTGCGCTGGGCAGCCTTGGCAAGGGGGCGTCGGGCGCTGCGGGCGGGGCAACTCAGACGATCGGACAGGAGGCAGCAGGTACCATGCAGAGCATGGGGCTAGGCGAGAGGCTCCTCTATGCGGCACCTCACGCACTGAAGAACGTGGCCGTAGTCGGAACGACGGGGGTCCTAGGTGCCATGGGCGCCTATAGCGCTGTCAGGTCGCTATCGACGGTGGCTCCTTTGAGCAGCTCCGCCACTGTTTCTCGTGGAATAGGGCAGATAAATGCGGTCAGGCAGCAGGCTGCACAGGAATACGAAACCGCCACCGCTCTGCAGGAAGGGAATCAGAGCCTTGGGACGCTGGTCTTCAACGCAGCCACGGCATCGAGCCCTGGAGCAGACTTCCTGACCTCACAGGCTCCGGCCTTGAACCGCTGGTACACGCAGCAAAGCCAGGTAGCCCCTAGCCAGTTCCTCTCCCAGGCGAGGCAGAACCACATAATCAATGTCAACCAGTATCAGGCTTTGGCCAGAGATCCACGCGCGCAGGCAGAATTCGCTGAGACCTACAAGGTGCAGCTGAACTCGATATCAGAACGGGACGCCTTGGGAAACCTGACGTCTGCGGGTCTAGGACGAACTGCCAATCTCAGAGACGCCATTGAGAGGCCCCACGTAAGGAAGCCAAGGTCCGCGTGGCAGGGAAGTGTGCCTTAGAGGAATGAGTTGATATCTACGCCAACACGCTTCTCGTTTTGAATTAGTCTATCTGCGGCATCTCTCCAGACGCTTGTTGGCTCTCCACCCACGCCGGAGTAACCGAGTTCATTCTGGCGCCTCTGTATTTTGTAATCCATCGCAGCAGTCTGAGCCCTTTGCTTCGGATCGAGTCTACCATTGACCCAGTCTTCTTGCAGGATGTCAAGCTTCTCGAAGGCATTGTCCACCGTCATCTGCGGATTTGTGCCTGTGTAGAAGAGTTTGTTTCGGGAGGGGTCGTTCCAAATGGCTGGCTCTGATTCGGACGACGCGAGCGAGCGCTTTCTGAGTTCCTCGTCCCACCAGACATTGTCATCAAATTGCTTCTTGTCGGGGAAGAGCGCTATGTTCGCCTGAAGATCTCTGATTCGTGACTCGAATTCCTCATTTGTGATCTTGGTTACCCCTTCCGTCTTGGCGCTTGAGTGGTCCGCAAGAAAGCGAGCCACGACTCCTCCAGTTAGCGCCCGGAGAAGACTTGCTCGGTAAGGTTCTTCTCTTGTGGGAAGGTCGTCTCGCTCAGTTCCGTCGGGAAAGGTAACCAGAACCTTCAATGAGAGAGTTTTCAGTTCTCCCTGAATCGAGTACGCCAGCTCGACTGCGTGGGTATCTGTGAGCCGTATCAGCCTCAGATTGGGAAAGTCGAAGCCAATCGAAGAACCATCCTTGGGTTCAAAAAGTAGAGATTGCTCTGTCAGGGTGAGCTTTCCCTCGCCCAGTTTCCTCTCAGATGCCCTGACGCTGAAGCCGCCGTAGGGCCAGGGGGTCTCCACTTTCTCGTTCACCCGTTCCTGCAATTTCCCAGTTCCTTGATGAGCTTTTCCTAATAAGGACAGAGGATGGGTGGGGACCGTACCCCCGGGAGCGCTCACAGGGTGTCCTGACGAGACAGCTTCCTCGACAGTTCTGTCGGTTCGTAGCCGTTCCCCACCCTCTTCAGAAGCCCCCTCTCGGTCAGATTCCTGAGGTACCGGGAGACCGACCTCTCGCCCACGTCGAGCCCCGCGTCGCTGCATTTCTTCGCGATCTCCTCCCTGCTGGTGTACCCGCCTGATAGGACTAGGGAGAGCACGATCTCTTCAGCCGGTCCCAGAGGCTCAAGAACCTGCACCTGCGGGCTTGCTGGTTCCTCGCTCTTAGCCGGTTCCACTTCGTTCAGGCTCTCGAACTCGATCTTGTCTATCCTGTACTTCTCGGGGTCGGCCTTGAGGTCCTCGCTGA
>JBEKFK010000126.1:0-5462 GCA_050013375.1 Nitrososphaerales archaeon
CTCCTGTATCTTCGGGATATCGTCGAGGCTCTTCAGCTGCAGCGCCTTCAGCAGTATGTCGGTGCTCTTCTCCTGCGTGTCGGTCTCTTCGCTCAAACCTGATTCCAACTACTTTTGTCACCGCCAAAGAACCCCGGCCCCTTTTTAAACCTAGACCGGTCGCTTCAAATCAGCTTGTATGACTCCCAGTAGGAGTCTCCGGCATGGTGGAGGTTCTTGATCGAGACGCCCTTGGTCAGACCGGCCATCTCCTCGCTGGTCACGCTTGCCCGGCCGACCGCGAGACCCCGGCTCTTCTTCTCGTCCCTCACGACGACGAGGGCGTCCTTCCCGCCCCACTGGTCGAACTTCACGATTCCCGGCCTCATCACGTCTGCCCCCTTCAGGATGTACTTTATCGCGCCGTCGTCGATGTAGGCCGAGGGGAGGAGCGCGAGGGTCGCCTGGGATCCGACGAACGGGACGAGCAGGCCGTCCTTCTCGACGAAGGTGTGCTTGCCGTCGATCACCAGGAACCTGAGACCGTCCTGTGGCTCTATTATCTCGACCTGCGACGAGCGCGACACGTCGAGGTTGATCCCGGAGGAGGACTGGACCCTTTCGATGTAGTCTCGGGAGTCGTGCTTCGACGCGACCTGTCTCTTCAATCTCGACTCGCGTCACCCATCAGTTTAATAAAGCCACTCTCGAAGACCACGAAACAGATAGTGATACCCTAGTGTCCGTCGATATGGCAATCAAGGTACTGGACCAGAGCCTCGGGAAGGTCGTCCTGATCAAGCTGAAGGGCAGCAAGATCATCCGCGGATCGCTTCAGGGTTTCGATCAGCACATGAACCTCTCGCTCGAGAACGCCGAGGAGGTCTCCGAGGACGGCACCTCCGTCTCGCTTGGGACGCTCATCGTCAGGGGAGACAACATAATCATGATCTCTCCTCCCCCGGGCTGACCTCTGAAACTTAATATTCCCAACAAAGGCTCATCGCGAGTGCAGTGAAGCTATACCCATCTTTCCTGTCCGACGAGGGGCGGCCACGATGTCCCTAGACCCCGCCACGCTGGCGGCCGGGATCGCGGGCGGAGCTCTGGCGGGCGTCGCCGTCTCCTACCTGGTCTTCTATCGGAGGGGGAGCAGGACGAAGGTGCAGGTCATCCAGCGAGACGAGTCAGGGCAGATGAGGAGGAAGACCGTCACCGTCGACGAGCTCGACAGCTCGAAGCGCGAGATGAGGACCCTGATGCTCGAGAGGGACCTGCTCTCGGCGGCCCTCAACAAGGTATACGAGGCCGAGAGCGATGGCCAGATCACCCGGGACGAGAGGGAGCTTATCGCGCGCAAGTACAGCTCCCAGATAAGGGAGTTCGAAGCAAAGCTGAGGGACAAGGAGCTCATCGTCGAGGTGGGGGAGCTCGAGAAGCTGAGGGACGAGCTCGTCTCACTCTTCAGGGAGAAGATCCAGAACATCGAGTCCCGCCTCGACCAGGCCAAGGAGAGGCTGCAGCCAGTCAGGCAGGAGGTCAGGCCGGAACCGGCCAGGCCCGCTCGCGTCACCTCGTCGCTCTCTCAGACAGAGGACCTCGAGAGGGTGGTCGAGAGGAAGGCGCCCGTCAAGAAGGACGACAGCGAGGGCGAGAAGAGGGTCAAGGCCCTCCGCGACGAAGTCATGGACGCCCTCGCCGAGCTGGAGCAGATCGACACCAGGAAAGAGACCGAGACCGCTTGAAGGACCGCAGGGCTGAGAGCATTGAGAAGATCGGGAGGCTGATCGCGTCGAGGATAGGGCGCGGTGCGCTCCTCGGCCTCGGAAGCGGAAGCACCACAGCGGCCCTCATGCCGGCCATTGCAGCCGACCTGAGGGAGAGGAGGGTGCGGCCAAAGTGGATCCCCACGTCACTGCAGATTCAGCTCGTCGCCCAGGGGCTGGACCAGGAGATAGCGGCCATCGAGAGACCCGCCGTCGACCTGGTCGTTGACGGCGCTGATCAGATAGACGCGGACCTGAACCTGATCAAGGGAGGCGGCGGAGCCCTGTTCAGGGAGAAGGTCGTGATCGCGTGCGCCAGGAGGACGATCATCGTCGCCGACGAAAGGAAGCTCACCGAGAAGCTCTGCGGCGGCGGCGTGGCGGTCCCGGTCGAGGCCCACCCCTTCGCGAGGGTCCCCGTCGCCGAGAGGCTCCGCATGCTTGGAGGGGAGCCGAGGATAAGGCTGGGGGAGAGGGGCTTCCCCTTCTACACCGAGAACGGCAACATCCTCTTCGACGTCGGTTTCAAGCCAATCGAGAACCCCCCGGTCCTCGAGCGCGAGCTGAAGTCAATCGCCGGGGTCGTGGAGTCGGGAGTCTTCACACCGAGCCCCATCGAGGTCTTCGTGATCCAGCAGGACGGCGGCTACAGGGTACTCTCCAAGGTCTGACCGCGCGTTTCCGGACCAGCGCGGGCAGACGATTGTCGAAGAATTCCGGTCGCTCTGGGACAAATTTATAACCGGGCTGGGGCAAGCGCCGGCAGACATCTGCAATGGTTCATGAAGTCGATTACAAGACCAAGGCCATAGACCCGAACTTCCTCCAGAAGCCCGACGAATTCCCTGTGACGGGCACCCACGCTGGGCACGAGGTCAGGGCGGCCGGAAAGGCGAGGATGGACGCGGACGGAAAGCCATACCCGACCACCAACGGCATCCACGGCAAGGCCGTCGCGGTCGACTTCGAGGCCTGCATCGCGGACGGGGTCTGCATGGACGTCTGTCCGGTCTTCGTCTTCGAGTGGCTCCTGAACCCGGGACAGTCCGGGACCGGCAAGGAGAAGATCGTCGACAAGGGAACCCCTGAGTGGGACACTCTGAGGACGGACAAGTCAGATCCGGCCCGAGAGGCAGACTGCATATTCTGCATGGCCTGCGAGACCTCGTGCCCTACGTTGAGCATAAAGATCACTCAACCCTAACACGAGCTCGACGTTATTCTGATGCTCGGGAGGAAGGAGTCAGGAACTCCGAGCACAAGCTGTGGTCTGGGCGATCATGCCGATGCGGACGCCGGTTGTTTCGCTGCACCGTTCTTCGGACCCCGGAAGGTGTAGTTCTTGCTCACGGCGGCCAGGGCTATCACCAAAACCGTAAGGACGAGCCCGACCTCGAAGATCAGGTCGAAGGCCATGGCTGAGGGAAGCATCACCCCCGGAACGGTGTGTCCATCCACAATCATGGGGGTGGTGTAGGTCGTCATTATCACGGTCGCGACCACGGGTCCGATCGCGCCACCGAGGTTCCTGAGCATGGTGTTGATTCCGAGGCCGACAGCTATGGTCTGACGGGGGAGCGACACCGAGATCATGTTGACGATCGGGATTATGGTGCACACGACCCCTATGAGCGCGAAGATCATGTCGACGGTCAGTGCCGTTGTTGTCCCTCTATTCACGATGAACAGGACGAGCCCGATCAACATGGCGCCCGCGCTGACAAAGAGAATGGGTTTGGGCCCCTGCCTGGCCACCATCCTACCGGCGAACGGGCCCACTATGAGCATGGCGAGCGTGGCAGGCGCCATGGTCAGGCCGGTCGCGATTATGCCCAGGCCGAACCCGAACGGCTTCGGAAGCTCGGCGTAGTAGACGACAGCGAAGAACACCAAGAACATCAGCGTACCCGAGACGATTCCGATGAGGTTCGCCACGAGCACGTTCCTTATCCGGAGCAGGTCCAGTCTTATGAGCGGCTCTACAAGGCCTCGCTCGTAGACGAAGAAGAACAGCGTCAGCACCGCGCCGGGGATGAGGAAGGCGAGCTCCTCGGCTGCCAGCCATCCGAGGGACGGCCCCTCTGTCAGGTAGACGAGAAGGAGGGTGACCCCGGACATGAGGATCGCGGCCCCAGTGTAGTCGATCTTCGCCTTGGGACCGGGAGCGTCGCGTCGAATCACGCGCCAGACTATGGCGAAGAGGACGATGCTCAACACGAAGGCGCTGTGGAAGGCATACTGCCACCCGAGGTCCTGTATTACATAGGAGCCCACGATCAGGCCGGCGGCCGCGCCTATTGCGAACGTCGCGCTGATGATGCCCTGCGCAGGGGCTATCTTCTCCCGCGGGAAAGTGTCCGTGATTATGGCCAACGATAGTGGGACTATAGCGAATCCGACTCCCTGGACCGCCCTCGAGAAGAGCAGGAAGTATATCGAGGGGGAGAATCCGGCGATCCCCACGCCGAAGGTGTAGAAGGTGAGCGAGATCAAGACCATCCTCTTCTTCCCGTATGCGTCGCCGAGCTTCCCGAAGAGCGGCGCTACGGCGCTCCCGACGATTAGGAAGGCCGAGGTGATCCATGATGCGATTGTGGACGTCGTCGAGAAATCCTTCTGAATTATCGGCACGCCTGGTATCACCATCGTCTCGACGTAGTTGACTAGCAGGGCGACGGCCGTGACAGTGATGAGCACCTCTGTCGCGTACTTCGAGTCTCGGACGGGTTCTGCTTTGTGGAGGCCACTCGAGTCCGCGAGCGGAGACCCGGGACCGGACGGACTCGACATACTCGACACTCAGGCTCCTGCTCTTGACATTTAACTGAGGCGGTGCACTCCAGCGCAGAAGAAGTGGCGCAACCGCCGCCAACTTGATTAGACCACCCCGGGAGGATCGGGCGACCTTGCGCGCGAAGGGGAACAGGAAGCAGTCGGAGACCGTCCAGGGCAACTGTGTCAAGTGCAACCGGAGGACTCGTCACGCGATAAGGTCTCGAGAAGGAGCCACAGAGTACTTCGAGTGCTTGAAGTGCGGCAATGAGGTGGACGTCAAGGCATTCGTCTACGACAACCTTGACGCGCTGAACTAGGTCGACGGACCGTCGCTTACATCCCCCACCCAGATCCTCCGTCCGAGGGGTATCCGCCCCCGAACCTCGACCCGCCCTCGGCGAGCTCTATCCCGCACTCGGGACAGACCGGCTTCTTGAAGATCCAGCCCACCTTCTTCTTGCAGCAGCTCTCGCAGTAGAGGTTCCTGCACCTGTGGCACTGCCACGGAGTGGGGTTTCTGAATCCCCCCACCGCCTTCCTGCACCGGAGGCAGTAACCGCGAATCATCGAGGAGGGAGGCCGGGAGGGCGTATAAGCACCAAGGAGTCGTCGGGTTGGCCAGCCTAGGAGGCGGGCGGGACGGATTGGCCCCCAGAAAGGGATTTAACTGCAGGTTGGACGGTCTTTCAACCGCGTTGGAAGAGGACGCCGAGCTCCGGAGAATCAATGCAAAGAAGATGGCCCAGCTGAAGAGGAGGGTCGAGATAGCGACGGCTCCGAAGCCAGTGGAGAGGTCGAACCGGGAGATAGTGATGGGCACGCTCTACGACCGGGGGGACGAAGTGCTCCAGACAGCGTACTCCTACTACCCCAAGGAGACCCCTATCGTAGTGGACTACCTGGCGAAATACATCAGGGAGCACAAGGACGCCGAGAAGATAA
>JBEKFK010000127.1:0-5404 GCA_050013375.1 Nitrososphaerales archaeon
CTTCTCCCAGGCCTCGATGGGCATGCCGTACTTCTGCTGGACCTTGTCCCTGTACCACTCTGGTATGACATTGAACGAGCAGAAGGGAATGATTCTGAGGTCCGGGGTCAGGTAGTGGATGTCGCAGCGCTGGAGTCTCTCCTCGTCCTGATTATATTTGTCCTGAAAATGCATCATCCCCAGGAACATCGACTTTAGGTGGAAGTCGCCGATGGCGGCGTAGTCGTGGCGTATCAGGGCGTTGGTTATCATCTTGCCGAACGAGAGCCCCTTGGGCTGCTTCTCCTTGTTGACGAAGCTGTTGATCTGCGTCAGGACCTTGGCGGCTATGACGTAGCGGTTCGTCCCGGAGTATATCTCGTCGGTCTTCTCCTCGAGGTACTCGACGAGCCCCTGGATGTCGACGAAGTTGGTCAGCGGGACGAGCTTCTTGGTCTCGGCGTCCTCGAAGACGTAGGTCCCGGCGCCGCAGGCGAAGTGTATGGAGAGCTCGTACTGCTCCTTCTTGGTGAAGGCCTCGATGAACGAGGTGAGCGGCGAGCACGACGGGACCGGGAACCAGCCCTCGGAGGTTATCTCCCCGTTGGTCTGCTCCTCGATGCGCTTGATGCAGTCGGGTATCGTGATGCGGTACTTGCCCCGCTCGGAGGCGGTCATGCGGCCGGTCAGCGAGACGGGCTGGAAGTTCACTGCGTGGACGGTGCCGAGGTTCTTGTGCCCGAAGTTGATTATCGACCCGAGCTCGTGGTCGTTTATCCCCTTGATGACCGTCGGGACGAGGACGACGCCGATGCCGGCCTTCCTGCAGGACTCGATGGCGTAGGGCGCCTCCCAGTGGTTCTTGGGGTTGGTCCTGGGCGAGGTCCCGTCGTAGGACATGTAGAGGTTCGAGACGCCGGCGACCTTCAGCCGCTGGGCCATGCCGGGGTCGAGGGCGAGGTTGATGCCGTTGGTGTTGAGCTGGATGTGGTCGACCCCCTCCTCCTTCATTATCTGGATTATCTCGGGCAGGTCGTCGCGGATGGTGGGCTCGCCGCCGGTTATCTGGACGGAGTTGCCGGGGACCGGGCGCTCGGCCTTGAGCGTGCGGGCCATCTCGCGGACCTGGGCCAGGGTGGGCTCGTAGACGTAGGCGCCCTCGAGGCCCTTCTTGACGTAGAAGAAGCAGTACCAGCAGGTCAGGTCGCAGCGGTTGGTTACGATGATGTTCGAGAGGCCGGTGTGCGAGAGGTGGTTCGAGCAGAGGCCGCAGTTGGCGGGGCACGAGCAGACGTCCATGGGGACGTTGGCGGCGTGGGTGCCCTTGCCGTCCTTCCAGTAGCGCGAGAACTTGGCGAACATCTCGTAGGAGCCGAAATAGAGCTCCTCGGTCTCGCCGTGCTGGGGGCAGGTCTTGGTCATGAAGACCTTGCCTTCGCGCTCGAAGATTATCGCGGGGAGTATCTTGTTGCATTCGGGGCAGATCGACTGCGTCTGTCTGATGAACGTGCCTTTCGAGACCTCCCTCTTCAGTTCTAGGGAGATGTCTGCGATTTGAGCCATGGGTAACCACCGTATCAGTTATGTTATAAGCCTTTTAACTTCTCTTAGGGATAAAGGTGAATTAGGGTTTTGGGGCCGGTTTTGAGGCACCGGTGCGCCACGGAGGGCTCCCGCCTAGGCTTCCGTGATCGAGAGGATGGAGAGGTAGAAGCTGTAGGGGCTGGACGACATGGTGCCCTGCAGGTCGGCGTAGGTGATGAGGGAGAAGTCCCTGCCTGGCACGGGGGCCGTCTGGAAGACGACGGTGTTCAGGTCGAAGAGGACCGTGCCCTGGCAGAACACGAGGGGAAGGGAGTTCGCCCTGTAGTTGGTCACGGAGACCTGGGTGTTCCCAAGGGTGACGTTGGACGAGCCTGTGGCGTGCAGGTCATCCACCGGGAAGGAGATCTGGGAGTCAGGGTTGAGCGCCGGCAGGGGCTCGTAGAAGACCGGCGCGGAGGTCTCGACGAGGGACGACGCTGAGGACCCGCTGTAGTTCTTCCCGCCGGAGTCGGCGGCGACGATGGTCCCGTTCGAGAGGACCCACGCGGTCAGGACCGGGGACGACGACCCGCTCAGCGAGAACGTCATCTTGTAGGTGGTCGGCGACGCGTACGCCAGGCTGTAGGTCTGGTCGATGACGACCGGCTTGCCGGAGCTGTTCTCCCCGTAGGCCAGGGAGACGCTCGTGAAGTTCCTGGCAAGGTCTACCAGGGCCCTGTCGGCCGGGGAGGAGGCTGCCGCCGAGGTCGTCGAGGTCGTCGCGCTGCAGGAAAGGCTGGAGGTCGAGACCGTGGTCAGGGTCTGGGTGACCGTGAGCGTCGAGGTCTCGGTAGTGGTCTCGGTCGTGGTGACGGGGGATACGGTGACCGTCTCCGTAACCCTCTGGGATCCCGAATAGATCACCGCCGCGGCGGCGAGGATGACGACGGCGGCCATCACGACCGCGACCGTTGCGCCTCCCACTCCGCGCTTCCTTGCCTGCAAACCAGTCCATCGAGACGCTCGTGAGCTATTAAGCCATGTCTGGGCCGGATTTGGCGGACTCCGAGGGCAGGGCGTGAACGCTCCGGGCTCCTAGGTGCGGACAGGACCGGGCCCCGCGGCCGACCGTGGGTGCGCCGGTGGCGGGGGTCAGCAGTAGAAGGTGACTACCCAGCCCTGCATCATGGGCGCAGGAATCGCGCCCTGCGACCCGGCGAAGAAGTAGCTCGACCACTTGCCAATCCCGTCGTTGCCGCTCGGGGCCAGCCACGAGTGTCCCGAGGAGTCGGTGAAGGTCGCTCCGCCGGGCATCAGGGCCCCGCCTGAGGTGCTGGGGCAGACGAGCGCCGGGGTCGCGGAGGAGGACGCGCTGATCGCCGCCACGGCGAGGAGGTACGACGCCAGCGTCTGGACGCTCGACGGCGACTACCTGAAGTTCCTGCCCAAGGCCCGGGTCCGGGTCATGCGCACCTGACCGAGGGGTCCCATCCCCTTCGGATGTCAGCCTCCCGGGGTGAAGCTCTAGGGCGAGCGGCCGAGCCACCTCAGGAAGAAGAGAGCGTGCTGACACGATGTGTCCCCGTTCTTGGCCATCCACGCGATGGTGGACGGGCTAATGGGGTGGTCGTGCCGGAGCTTGTTGAGAGCGTACGACTGCTTCCAGATGTCTTCCGCTGCCTGGGGCCAGCTCATGCCCATCGAGGCGCGCTTCGCGTCAAGGGCGCCGTAAAGAGCGAAGCCGTCAAAGTCCGTCAGCTGACTCACTCGCCAGTGCCCGATGGCCTGAGCGCCCCGATCGGGCTACCTACATCGACGACTTCGCGTAGTCGACCATGCCCTGGAAGTCGACCACGACCACGGGCTCCTTGCCGACGACCCAGGCGTCGTGACCCGGGGGAAGGAAGGAGATGTCCCCGGCCTTTGCGTCCATCGTTGTGCCGTCATCCATCTTGATCCGCAGCGTACCGGCGACGTGATATTGGAAGTGCGGCGCCTCGCAGCTCTCGGTCTTCACGATCGGCTTCAGCGACTTCGACCAGCGCCACCCGGGCTGGAACTCCGCTCGTCCCACAATCGCGCCCCCGATCTTCACGAGGTCGAGCTTGCCCTTCTCGAACTTCCTGGTCTCCACGGGCTTTGCGAAACCCTTGACTTCCATCTTCGCCAATTATGGTCACTTCTTGGGAGTAAGAGGTTCCAAAAAAAGCTTCGCAGGTCCCGGCCGATGCACGAAGGTCGATCAGGGACGAAGAAGGCCTGGGAGTGCGCCACCCTTAGGGTGGCACTGGTACGGTCGGTGGCGGACTAGGACCGCTCTTTCATTCCCTCGAGGGTGTCCTCGAAGGTGCCGATGGGGTGGACCTCCCTGTCGAGGAAGAAGTTCGCCGGGGAGTCGAAGAAGATCTCGCCCATCTCCTCGATGGTCTTGGTCTCCAGGATGTAGCCGTTCGAGAGCACGTCGAGGCAGGGGCCGCCGATGACCTTGCCCTTCTTCTGGAGCTTGGCCATGTACTTGAGGTACCCCTCGGCGCTCTTCATGAACTCCTTGTTGTCCCCGCTGACGCCCGTCCGGACCTTCTCTATGACGATGAAACGCATGTGCAAGTAGAGCGTCGCCCGGGTAATAAGGGGTTTGGCAATCCCGCGGCTCCTGTGAATGTCGGAGGACTCGAGTTGGGCGCCCGTATGGGCGGTCCTCAGGCTTCTGTGACCGAGAGCACCTGGAGCACGACGTAGTAGGGCGAGGTCCCCGAGCCGGAGGTCACCGACCCCTGGATGTTCTCCTGGGTGACGAGGATTAGGTCCGTGCCGTAGACAGGGGTGGCCTGCAGCGAGAAGGTGGTGAAGCTGTAGGCCGCGTCGCAGGTGCTGGCGGCAGCTGGGAGGCTTATGGCCGCGAAGTTCGTGACGTAGAGGGATGCCTGTCCGAACATCAAGGGCTGCTGGCTGACGGGCCGGACCTGGGGGGAGGAGGTGTAGAGGTCCAGGAGCCTGCCCTCGTTGATGAGCGAGAGGAATGGTCCGGCGTCGGTGGAGAACGCTGACTCTGCCGGCGCCCCGGTCTGGTTGTTCCCGCTCGAGTCGACGGCGACCACCGTCCCTGCCGAGGTTATCCAGGCAAGGGAGATCGTGGTCGTCCCCGAGACCGTGTCGTTGAGCTGAACCTTGTAGGTTGTCAGGTCACCGGAGTGGCTCGCGTAGAGCACGACGTAGGAGGAGACCGGGTGGGACGCCTCCGAGGTGGCACTGGTCGCCAGCGAAACGGAGATCCGGGTGAAGTTGCCGAGGAGAGTGGCGAAGTCCGCGACCATCTGGGGCTCGGTAGGGGGCAGCAAGGTCGAGCACGATGTCGATGTGGTGGTGTTCTCGATCGTCGAGGTCGTCGAGGTGCTCGAGGTGGTGCTCGAGGAGGAGGTGAAGCTCGTGGTGATCGACGAGGTTGACTGGCTGGTGGTCGTCGAGGAGGTGGTCGTGCTCGAGCTCGAGGTGGCACTCGTCGAAGTCGTGCTCGAGCTGGACTGGCTGGAGGTGACTTCCGAGGAGGAGCTAGTCGTGCTTGAGGAGGTGCTGTTCGAGGAGGTGACAGAGACGCTCGACGATGAGAAGGAGGAGGTGGAACCTGAGGGCGACGGACCCTGGGTGAGGACTACGTAGCCCGCCACCCCGGCGGCTACGATGATGAGGACCCCGGCTATTGCAATCGCGGCACGGGCGATGCCGCGCTCGTCTGCGCGCATTGCTTGGCCCGGGGAGGACTCGGCCTATTTAAAACTGGGAACCTGCCGTCTTCCGGTTCGGGCTAGCCGGCGCCCCGCCGCGCGACGGAAGCCTAGCCGAAGATGATCATGGTCGCGCTGAGCCAGAGCAGGAGCGTCCCGAAGATGAGCAGGAAGGCGGA
>JBEKFK010000128.1:0-5400 GCA_050013375.1 Nitrososphaerales archaeon
ATCTCGCCCAGGCCCGCCGCATCAAAAGAACGAGAATCCGCCCCGTCAGCACCATCCGCCCCAAGGCCCGAGCCAAGTCCGCAGCCTGACCCTCTCCGCGCTACACTCAAACTCAGCACTTGTATGCGCATCTTCACCCGTTACATCCTCCGCGAAGTCACCTCCTACGCCCTGCTCGGCGGGGTCCTCTTCACCTTCGTGCTCTTCATGCGCGACCTCGACAAGATCCTCGACCTCCTGGTCCGCGACTCCGCCTCCCTCACCGACGCCCTCCGCATCTTCGCGGACATGCTCCCCAACACCCTCACCGTCACCATTCCCACCGCCGTCCTCGCCGGTATCCTGCTCGGCCTCAGCCGCCTCGCCGCCGATTCTGAAGTCACCGCCATGCGGGCCTGCGGCATTGGCGCCTTCCGCTTCGTCCGCATCGTCTCCATCCTCTCTTTCGTCGCCCTCGCCATCGGCCTCGTCAACGCCCTCTACTTCGCACCCCGCGGCGCCGCCGACCTCCTCCGCCTCGAGGATCAGCTCAAGTCTTCGCAGGCTTCCTTCGAAATCCAGCCCCGCGTCTTCTACGAGGACTTCAAGAACTACGTCCTCTACGTGCAGGATGTCCCCTCAGGCTCCGGCGCCACCAGGTGGAAGCATGTCTTCCTCGCCGACCTCACCCAGCCCGCAAATCCCAACATCACCACCGCCGATCAGGCCTTCGTCACCAACTCCAGCACCGGCGATCAGCAAAGCCTCCGCCTTCACCTCATCGACGGCGGCCAGCACCAGATCACCCCAGCCGACCATTACGACATATCCACCTTCACCTCCACCGACGTCCCCCTCCAGCTCGCCACCCAGGACGAGACCCACATCTCCCGCTCCAACACCCGTCTCCAGGCGCTTCCGTTCCGCGAGCTCTGGCAGCGCACTCACGGCCTCGACCTCGCCGGCCGCTCCATTCCCGCCGCCGACATCCGCGCTGCCCGCATCGAACTCAACTCCCGCTTCTCCTATCCCTTCGCCTGCCTCGTCCTCATGCTCATCGGCGTTCCCCTCGGCCTCTCCTCCAAGCGCGGCGGCAAGAGTACCGGCTTTGTCCTCACCCTGCTGCTCGTCTTCGGCTACTACCTCCTCTCCAACGTCGGCGTCGCCTTCACAAAATCCGGCAAGCTCACCCCGTTCCTCGGGGTCTGGGCCGCCAACCTCATCTGCGCCGCCTTCGGCCTCATTCTGCTCCAGCAGCTCGCCGGCGGAGGCGTCCTGCTCAACTTCTTCCACGCCGTCGGCGCAACTCTCGGCAAGAAGCTCGCCGCCATCGCCCCCGGCAGCATCCGCACGGCCCTCTCCCGGCTCACCAACCCCGCTGGCGATGCCGCCTCCCGCGCCGCCGCGCCGCAAAACTCAACCCCCACCAGCCCCGATCCGGCCGGCCCTCACTCCGCCTACGCGCACCATCACGTCCACCCCAGCCCAACCCTCGTCCAGCGCATGCGCAGTCTCTTCAAAACCAGCTTCCCCCTGCTGCTCGACGAGTACGTCATGCGCTCCTACGCCGCCAACTTCCTGCTTTCCCTCGGGGCCTTCGTCCTGCTCTACATCATCTTCACCTTCTTTGAGCTCATGGGCGACATCATCCGCAATCAGACCCCCTTCGTCATCGTTGGCGAGTACCTCTTCAACCTCATCCCCTATATCGTCTCCGCCGTCACCCCGCTATGTTCGCTGCTCGCCGTCCTCATCACCTTCGGGGCCCTCAACCGCGCCTCCGAGCTCACCGCCATGAAGGCCACCGGCATCAGCCTCTATCGCGTCGTCGTCCCCGTCCTCGTCCTCGCCGCCATCCTCGCCTCCGCCCTCTTCGCCTTCGACGAGTACTACCTCCCCGGAGCCAACCGCCGCCAGGAACAGCTCCGCGCCGAAATCAAGGACAAGCCCGCCCAGACCTTCATCCTCGCCGGCCGCAAGTGGATCTCCGGCCAGACCGACAGCGCCGGCGCCCCCGCCCGCATCTTCTACTACCAGGCCTTCGACCAGGTCCACAACATCTTCGCCGACCTCAGCGTCTTCGAGTTCGATCCCCAGACCTTCACCCTTCAGCGCCGCATCTACGCCAAGAGCGTCCGCTGGGACTCCACCGTCAACGGCTGGGTCTTCGAAGACGGTTGGCAACGCTCCTTCTCCGGCGAAACCATCGCCAGCTATCAGCCCTTCCCCGTCGCCACCTTCCCCGAGATCAAGGAGCAGCCCGGCTATTTCATCAAGGAAGACAAACCCTCCGACGAGATGTCCTACGGCGAGCTCAGTGACTACATCGCCGACCTCCGCCAGTCCGGCTTCGACACCATCAAGCTCAGCGTCCAGCTCGAGAACAAGCTCGCCGTCCCCGCCATCACTCTGGTCATGGCCATCCTCGCCGTCCCCTTCGCCGTCTCCATGGGCAAGCGCGGAGGCCTGGTCGGCATCGCCGCCGCCATCGGCGTCGCCATTGCCTACTGGATCGTCGCCGGCGTCTTTAGCTCCATGGGCAACATCGCCACCCTCCCGCCCATCCTCGCCGCCTGGTCCCCCGACCTCCTCTTCGCCTTCGCCGGAACCTACCTCCTCCTACGCACCCCCACCTAACCCTCTCCCAAAACCCTGTGCCCGATCCGCAAAACCGGGCCCCTCCCACAAAACCCGGTGGCCCATCCGCAAAACCGGGTGGCCCATCCTTTGCAGCCTCATCGCAAAGGGTGGGTTATCGAGCTCGCTCGACCGCCCTTTCCCGGTCATCCCCCGTTCTTTTCATTGCCATTCCCGCACCCACTCCAGAGCCGCGTCATCTCGACCGGAGCGCGCAGCGCGAAGTGGAGAGACCCCCGCATTTGCCTTTCCCCCTTGCCGTTCTTTTCATTGCCATTCCCACCGCAAGTCTGCCCCTGCATCACGCGAAGCGTCGAGAACCGCACGAAGTGCTTTCATTCCCGCCGCGAATCTGCTTCAATCCTCCTTACGCCTTTGGAGCAGCAAGTCATGCGCCTCGCCAAACCGGCCCTCAGCTCGCTTGTCCTCATCCTGACCCTCCCCGCACTCGCACAGACCACACCTCCCGCTCCCACCCTCAAGGTCTACGCCCGCGAAACCGTCGTCGACGTCAACGTCACCGACGCCAATGGCAACCCAGTCCGCGGCCTCACCAAGGCCGACTTCACCGTCCAGGAAGACGGCAAGGCCCAGGCCATCCGCAGCTTCGAGGAGTTCGGGACCCAGCCGGTGCAGCCTCTGCCCAAACTCCCGCCCAACACCTACACCAACCTCCAGCCGCCCCCGGCCAGCAGCGCCGTCAATATCCTCCTGCTCGACGGCCTCAATACTGCCCCGCCGGATGCCACGGACCCCGATCAGATCGGCCAATCCTTCGCCGTGCAGAACCGCGTCAAGCAGGGAGCCACAAACTTCGTGAAGAACATGCCTCCGGGAACCCGGGTCGTCATCCTCGACCTGTCCCGAGGGCTCCGCATTCTGCAAAACGTATCGTCCAATCCGGATCTCCTCAGTGCGGCCATCAATACCACGGACATGAACATGGACGGAAGAGCCGCAACCGCAAAGCAGTGGTGCTTTCAGCAGGACGAGCGCAATCGTGGCACCCTCGAAGCCCTCAATCAAATCGCCACCGACACCGCTCCCATCAAGAGCAAGAAGAACCTCATCTGGTTTTCCGCCGGCTTTCCCACCGTCACCGATCCCTCAGTCAACACCCAGGCAGGGCCGGTATGCCTTCCCGATTACACCAGCGATCTGCTTAAGACATACAGCCTGCTCGCAGCCGCTCAGGTGGTCGTCTATCCGGTGGGTCCGCGAATACCCGGCTCCGACATCTTCAGCCCCGTCGGCCCCGGCATGGCCACTCCCGCGGACGGTCTGGCTTACCTCAACTACGTCGACGATGAACAACTCTCCCTCGAATCCGTCGCTGAAGCCACCGGTGGCACCGCCTACTACAACACCAATGACCTCGGCGGGGCCGTCGCCAAGGCCGTCGAAAAGGGGTCCAGTTACTACACCATCTCCTACATCCCTCCAGGCACTCAATATGACGGCAGGCGCCACACTATCGGGATTGAGACCCGCCAGCCCGGCCTCCACCTCGCCTACCGCCTAAGCTACGTCGCCATCGATCCCACAGCCGTCCGGCCTGCCCCGGTCCTCGCCATCGGCGTGTCCGTGCCGCAAAGCGCCAATTCGCACCCCGACCCCGAAGCCACCATGCGCCTCGCCATGAGCCGAGCCATGCCCACCTCCACTCAAATCCTCTTCGACGTCCAGGTCGAGCCCTCCACCATCCCTCCCAAACCCTCCGACCCGCCCATTCTCGGCACCCTCGACTCCAAGCTCAAATCCAAGCCCCTCACCCGCTATGGATTCCAGTACGCCATCCCCGCCCGCCAGATCAGCTTCACCCCCGGCCCCAACGGCACTCACAAAGGCTCCCTCGAAGTCGATATCGCCGTCTACGATGGCAGCCCCTCTGGCAGCGGCAAGATCCTCACCGGCCTCAGCCAGACCGTCAAAATGCCCCTCAGCGACGACAAGTACCAGCAATTCATCCAGGGTCCCTTCCGCTTCTTCCAGCAACTCGACCTGCCCTCCGGCCAACTCTTCGTCCGCATCGGCATCCTCGACCCCGCCTCCAACAAAATCGGCACCCTCGAAATCCCCCTCACCATCCCCAAAAAATAAATCCTCTCTCTGTGTTCTCCCATTTTCCTCCGCGTTCTCTGTGATTCGCTCTTTCCCTCCCGCACCGCCAGCCCCGTTTTCCACCGAAATCCTTGACACCACCCATATAATTGAAGAAGGCCCAAACAGAGCCCAGAGCCTGCCCTGAGCGACGTCGAACGGGTGTACAAGCCTCATCCGGACCGGACCTGGAGCCTGCCAGACCTCAAGCGAGTGAAATCAACAAAAGTCTATACACAGGGGTATATACATAAGCACAAGCCGTTTATCATCAGCGCCCACTTGTATATACAAAAACCTAACCGCAATGCTATCTAGACTTTGACAAAAAAAGTACCCCGGGGGTGTGGGCACACCACAAGCACCCAAATGCAGCTCAGGCGCACCCCGGCAGAAACCCGAACCGGTCTAGACTTAAGCCATTTAGAAGACAAACTTTAGGGTCTTGATTCCAGTGCCGGGAAGTCCGGGAACGCAAAGCTCACTACATCCCGCCGCCAGCTCCCGCGCCCGCGCCCATCTGGAAGATCGGCAGGTACAGTGAAATCAGGATCGTCACCACCACAATTCCCATCGCGATCAGAATGATCGGCTCGATCAGGCTCATCGCCGCAGTCAGGTTGGTCTGCACATCCTCTTCGAAGAACTCAGCCACCGAGTTCAGCATCTGCGGCAGCGCGCCGG
>JBEKFK010000129.1:0-5360 GCA_050013375.1 Nitrososphaerales archaeon
TGGAAACTCGGCGGCGATTTTCTCGAGTGCCGGGCGGTCGTTCACGTCGTCGAACGTGGGGACCAGCACGGCCGAGTTACCGACGTAGAAGTTCGCATAGCTCGCCGGAAGCCTTTCGTCCCCGCCCACCTTCCTCCGCGGCATCGAGACGGGCACTACCTCCAGGCTCCGTCCCCACTCGTCCCTCGCGGCTCTCAGCACCTCGAGGTTCTGCTTGAGTGCCTCGAAGTTCTCGTCGCGGGGGTCCTCCTCCACCATGCAGACGACTCGCCTGTCGCCAACGAACCTCGCGATGTCGTCGACGTGGCCGTCAGTGTCGTCACCCGCTATCCCATCCCTCAGCCAGACGAAGTTGGTGAACCCGAGGAACCTGTTCAGGTACCCCTGGATCTGCTCCCTCGAAAGCTGTGGGTTGCGGTTCCTGTTGAGGAGGCACTGTTCGGTCGTCAGGCATGTGCCCCGGCCGTTGGTGTCGATGGAGCCACCCTCGAGCACAATTCCTGGCTCCAGCACCTCGACTCCGGAGACCCTCGCCACCTCCATGCCGGCACCGTTGTCGGCGAGGAGCTCGTCGTACTTGTTCCCCCATGCGTTGAAGATCCACTTCGACGCGGCGAGGCTGCCGTCCGGCTGCCTGACGAAGATGGGGCCATAGTCCCTCATCCAGACGTCGGCCGTGCGGATCCTGTTGTAGCCCAGGTTAGTGTGGTCGCCGAGGAACGCCGAGACCCTCCGCTCCATCGCTCCATCGTCCACGAGTATGTTGACCCGTTCCCCTGGGACTAGTCCGGCAACCATTCTTCGGTAGGTCTCCTCGACCCTGCCAAGGATCTCCTCAGGGAAGGTGAGCGGGTCTTTCGGCCACGCCAGCCACGTCCCTTCGTGCCTCTCCCACTCGGCCGGCATCAGGTACGTGCGCGCCGCACGGCCTGTGGAGTCTATCATGGTAATCCGACGAGCCCCCTGTATGTCGACGGCCTCCGGTTCCTGAGGAATCCCCAGCCGCTCTCGATGTTACTGCCGAGCTGCACGTCACAGGCGGCGACCAGGACTTGTTCCCTCCCTCCGGCCTTGGCGAGCAGCTTTCCGAACTGGTCGCAGACGAAAGAGCCGCCCCAGAAGGTGGTCTCCTTCTCGACCCCGACCCTGTTGACGGCCGCTACCACCATGCTGTTGGCGATGGCGTGTCCTCGCTGCACGGTCTCCCAGGCCTCCTGCCAGTCGCCCTCCGACTGCTCTATCCCCTTCACGGTGCCGATGGCCGTCGGGTAGAAGAGGAAGTCCGCCCCGAGCAGTTTGTTTGCCCTGGCCGCTTCGGGGTACCACTGGTCGAAGCAGATCAGGACGCCGATCCTCCCGTACGAGGTATCGAAGACCTGGTAGTCCTTCCCGGGCGCGAAGTAGTCCTGCTCGTAGAAGCCCGGGTCCTGCGGGATGTGCACCTTGCGGTATTTCCCGAGCATCCGGCCTCGTTCATCGTAGACCGTCGCCGTGTTGTACGATTTGCCCCTCGACCTCTCGTAAACCGAGCCTCCGACGAGCACCACCTCGTTCTCCCTCGCCGCCTCAGAGAGAGCCGTCGTCGCGTCGTTTGGGAGCCTCTCCGGTCTCGCGTCCGACTTCTCGTCCTGCGGGAAGTACGGTACGTCGAAGAGCTCGGGCAGACAGACTATCTGCGCGCCCTCGCGGGCAGCTGCGCCCACCATCCGGGCCGCGACGCTGAGGTTCTTCTGACGGTCCTCCACCATCCGCATCTGGACGAGGCCGAGCTTCACTTCCATTGTTTCTGCCGCGAGCAGACGCGGTCGAAATTTAAACGTGTTTGAGGTCTTGGAGTCTTCGCGGTGGGCCAGCGGCCCGAGCCACGGAGCCAGAAGCACCAAGGACGGCGTCCGAGACTAGACGTTTGGCCTTGTCGTGGGCGCGCCCGGTTGCTGGGTCGCAGCGTGAGGAGCGCGACGCGTCAGGATAATGCCAACTACGCCGACGACTACGAGCACAGCTTGCACCCCGAGGAGCGACAAGAAAGCCGCGTCTCCCAGCAGGTAGTGCTGCAAGAATGACTGCGTCGCCATGGTCGTCCCCACTGACTGGCCGACGAAGACGTCGGCACCCATCGCGCCGAACTGAATCAGAGCCAACAGAGTCATGCCGATTGTGGCCAGCTTGGGCTTCCACCAGAGGCCGACGACCAACGCCAGGTCGAGAATGACGAACGCTATGAGCCCATCCGCATGCGTAGGGGCGTCTTGCCAGAGAATCGAATCGGTCGCGAGAATGTAGGTGCCTACCGCGGCTGAGATCAGCAGCACCGCGACTGCGACGGTGTTGATTGTCCTCAAACAGGAACGGCGTCCTTTGCGATACGAAGAGATTTAACGTTTATCATTGCAAAGTGAGAAGAAATCCATTAGAATGGGCGGGATATTGCTTATCTTGGGGAGGCCTGAAGGTGGAGCACGTCGGGTCCAACTCTCTTCCGTCCGCCGATGAGTTTGGACCAACGGGTTCTCCGGGTGGAAGGTCCCTCATCAGGCTCTCCGACCCCGTTCGTGATAAAGATAATACGAAGCACTATTCAGGTTACGCGTGGCAGGAGGTTCGAAGTAGGAGTTGGACGGGGAAGAAGGGAAGCAGAACAACTTCGACAAGAGCCGGCGTACGTTCCTCAAGGCGTCGGTAGTGGCCTCTGCGGCGCTCGCGGTGGGAGGTGCGGCCGCACTCTCGAAGACCATCGCCACTCCTGGGGAGTCGCAGGCGAGCGGAGTCACCGCGACCACTTTCCCGAACGTCCAGGTCAAGGACATCACTTCAGGTCTACTTGTGACGGTTGACAACCTCGCCGTCAACGTCCCGCTGAGTTTCTACTATCCCCTGGACAACGAGCCCAACATAATCGTCAAGCTCGGTATCGCGGTGCCGGACGGAGTCGGTCCAGAAAGCGACATAGTCGCCTTCAGCGACATTTGCCAGCACCTCGGTTGTAATCCCGGATTCGTCGCCACCGGCCAGTCGCCTCCGTGCCGGTCATCCTACGTCGCTACTGGGCCGGTGATGTACTGCTGCTGCCACGGCAGCATCTACGACATGACGGACGACGCCAAGGTGATAGGCGGACCGGCACCATATCCTGTCCCGCGGGTGATTCTCCAGGTGGACGGCTCGGGGAACATCTTCGCCACGGGGATGGAGGGTCCGACAATCTACCAGCACGGAACGGCGGGATCCAGTGACGTCACCGCAGACCTTCAGGGCGGGACCCCGGTGTCCTAGCCATGGCCGAGCTGACGTCCGAGGAGAAGACAGGTCCCGTCGTCAAGTTCGTAAGGTGGCTGGACTCCAGGCTCGGACTTTCATACCCGCTGCTCCGCCCGGTCCCCCAGTACTCGATCAACCCGTTCTACTGGATCGGCGCCCTCACGGTCGTCGCGTTCGTCATCCAGGGTGTGACCGGGACGATTCTCCTGATCTGGTACGTGCCGGATCCGACGGTCGCCTACCAGTCGACGTCCTACATCTTCAGCAGCGTCAACTACGGCCGCTTCCTCGAGACGGTCCATCTCTACGGCGCCTACTCCATGATACTGCTCGCCCTGATGCACATGATGAGGAACTACTTCGTCTCCTCCCACAAGAGCCCGAGAGAGCTGATGTGGATCTTCGGGATGGGGATGGGCTTCCTCACGCTCGGCTTCGGTTTCACCGGGTACCTCCTGCCCTGGACGGTGGTCTCCGTCGACGCGACCAACGTCGGGCTGGGCCTCCTGGGCCCTCCACTCCCTCCAGCTCTGAGCAACCTAGCGCAGTCGCTCCTGGGGATATCCGGAGGGGCGGCCACAGAGCTCGTCCGGTTCTACGACATACACATCCTGATCCTTCCTGCGATCCTGCTGCTCCTCCTCTTCGGGAAGATGTACATGTTCGAGGCCCACGGCGCGGCCGCACCGGCGAAGGACATCCCGGAGACCCAGAAGAAGGGCATCTCGTTCTTCCCTGACGCCACCCTCTACCTCCTCGAGCTCGCGGCGCTCTTCGCCGCGGCGCTGCTTGTGATCTCCGCCCTCTTCCCGTACACGCTACCCGCGCAGTACTCCGTCGCCGCTTCACAGGCGGCCACCCCGCAACCCGACTGGTACTTCCTCTGGACCTACCAGGTCCTCAAGATCTCTGCGTTCGAGGGGGCGGGCCTTCCAGCAGCGCTCACACTGATAACCGCGCTCTTTGCCGTCCTCTTCCTCCTCCCGTTCATAGACAGGGGAGGAGAGAGGAGGCTCGCGAACCGGCCCAAGTTCGCGATGCTGGGTGTCATCCTCATCGCCGAGCTCGCCGTCCTCAGCTACTGGGGGAAGGTGACTCCGGGCCAGATTATCCCCACCGAGCAGGCGGCACTGGTACTCGGCGGCACGGCCCTGCTCGTGGCGGTGGTCTTCGTCGTGGTCTACAGGATAATGTTCGCGAGGCTCAGCGGGAAGCTCTCACCGGTTGCACCATCCACGAAGTCCTTCAAGAGCGCTCAGCTCTGGACGGCCGCGATCTTCACGCTCCTCCTTGTGGGCGGGTCCCTCGCAATCGCCGGCTCGATAACCGGGGCCGCTGAGATGGCCTCGCTCGGAATCACGGCCGCAGGGCTGCTCAATCTCGTCGCCTATCTGGCGGCGGTCGGGCTCACCGTGCTGGGAACGGTCTATCTCATTTACAGGCTCGACCTTGCCAACGGTTCGATAAAGACTAAGGTGGCGGCTCTACAGGTTGGGTGGAGAGATGAAGAGTAGTACCATCAAGGCGTACGTGATAGGCATGCTCGCGCTCCAGGCAGTCACGGTCGCGCTTCTCTGGCTGCTGAGCGCTTTCTCGATCCAGGCGACGGCCGCCTTCGCCTTCCTATTGGCCGCAGACGTCGTGGCGTTTGCCGCTGTCGCCCACGTCTATAGGACCTCCGAGGACGGTCGGTCTCGGCCTGAAGGCTCCGCAACTCCCGGCGCCGCATAGGCGGCGTCTCCCGGTCACCGAGGACCGGCTCAGGTGCGCCTCTGAATCCGTCGCCTCCCATCACGGGGCTTAGAATCTGAACAGCGCTCGCATCGTGACTGAGTGTTTAAAAGCTAAAGATTCGATGCAACAACCCGTTGAGACCCCAGAAAGCCTTCGTGCTGATTAAGACCGATCCTGGAAGGGAGAGGGAGGTTGCAGACAAGCTGAACAAGCTCCCAGAGGTCAAGGAGGTCCACATCATCACTGGGGAATGGGACATCCTCGCGGTCGTCGAGACCGAGAGGGAGCTCGTACTGCCTACGGACGAGAAGGTGCTGGAGCTGGTCATGGACAAGATCACCACGCTGCCCTACCTGCAGGACACGAAC
>JBEKFK010000130.1:0-5352 GCA_050013375.1 Nitrososphaerales archaeon
GTCCCGTTGGGGAAGGTCATCTTCAACTGCAGCACGTCCGCCCATACGATGGTGGAAGAGCTGTTGGAACCGGGACAATCGCGGTAGACCGACGGACAGATCGTCTGGAACTTCACGCCGTCGAACGCGACCGACCCGTTCACGAAGTAGCTGTATCCGGGCGATCCTATCACGATGTCGTTTGACACGTCGTCCGCCCAGTAGTAGGACCCATTCACGTCCATCAGGAAGACCACGCTCTTGAGGCCTGAGGTCTCTGCCGTAGCCGTGTTTTCGGTCGTGACCGTCTTCGTCATTGTAGAGGTTGTGGTGACCGTCTTCGTCGGCTGCCCGACGGCCACGAACAGGCTCGCCGAAATCAGCACGCCCGCTATGACTATTGTTGCGGCGATCATGAGATGACTCCGAACCGGCTGAGAGCTCAAACCGAAACGCCTTGAAATGTTGGGTTCAGATTCACGATTAATAGTTATGTCCGAACGTGATAGTATGGTTCGTTAGCTGAATCTGCGTCGGTGTGTTCTTGAGATTGTCTTGGGTTAATGCGTCGCAGACTTCAGCATGCCATACAGGCCAAAGCCTATCAGCAGAAATGCGATGAAGGCGACCGCGTACTGCACCAGCTGGCCGACGACCTCAAAGTCGCCCAGGCCCGATGCATAGTCCGAGTTGATCCAGAAGATGGCGAGGAGCAACAGCGTGCCCCCTATTGCGAAGTAGACGATCCCCGTGAAGCCCTGTGAGGTGTAGTCGTTCGAAGATGAGCCAGAGCCCTGCGAGTCAGCTGTATGCGCTGGGGAAGCTTTCGGAGATAGGTCTAAGGTCGGGGCCGCTGTCATGTGTGTCGAGAGCTCCCGGAGTTTATTTAGGGATTCCTGCCGCTGGGCGTGCTCCCCGACGCATTTGATGGTGGGATGGGTCGCTCTACTTTAGCGAAGCGACTTGATCGGGCGCCAGGTGCACCCTCCGGTACACCCACGAATTGCCGAACTTCTGCCTCTTGAGCGTCCCCCTCTCGGCGAACCTTGAGAGGTACGTCGAGACCGTGCTGAGCGCTATGGGCTGGCCGTGCTGGTCCTCATAATCCCGGGCGATGTCCGCCGATGAGAACTCCTTCCCTGCGTACGAGCCCTCGATTATCTTGAAGACCTGCCCGAACGTCGTCGATTCGTCCATCGCCGGCTCCTCTATGCCGTCGTTCCCTTCGACGAGCTCCATGAGGTCCATGATCTTGAGGACCTTCTCCCGCGATATGCGTCCCTCTACGGCGAGGCTGTACTTGGTCCCCGTCCCGTCCTGGAACTCAACCTTCACCCGTTTCTGCAAGGGAGTGCAGCCCCTGCAGGTCCCGATAAATGCCCCGATGGTGTGAACTTGTGAACAGGGCGCTAGCTTGTCTTGACCACCCAGCGATACGATCCGGGGGGTTCACAACCCTTCACACACCCTCTCTCACGCTCGGGAGTTCCACAGGTTCCAATGGAAACACAGGGGTGTCCAGTAGGATAGAAGGATGAGATGGGGTCAGAAAGGGCTCCTTTGGGAGAATAGGGTTGGTTTAATGCCCACAACATCGTCTCATTTACATTGGTTCACCAGATGCCCCCCACCCCTTCATTTCCAGTGGAGCTCGATTTGAGCTTCTCTGCCAGCCTGGTGACCCCTTCCTAGCCAAAACTCACAAGAATTGGGTGATTAGTAGTATAACTGTAGAAAACCATCCAAGAGCGAGCATCTATACCATAGTGAAATATGAAATATTTCTACGATCTTCTCTAGGTTCCAGTGGAAGCCCAGGGGAGGAGGGGATGTGTTGTGTACCAAGGTTTCTCATCCAACACTTACGGAGACGTTCCCTATCTTCCATCCCTCATCGACATACCTGTGCGCTTCGACTATCTCTTCCAGCTTGTAGCGCCTGTCTATCACGGATTTGACCTTCCTTGCCTCGATCAACCCCTTCAGCGCGACCCAATCCTCAACTTTGTATGACACGCTTCCGCCTATCACCTTCCTGCCGCCCTTCTTCGACGTCAGCGGCGCCCGGACCAGCTGCCCCAACCCGGGGTTACCAAGAAGGTAGGTCCCTTTCTCATTTAGGCACCTAAACGTAGGCGAGAACCGGGTTTTGCCTATAGTATCGAAGATTACATCATAGGTCTCTCCTCTCTCAGTGAAGTCTTCTTTAGTGTAGTCGACGACGTGGTCTGCGCCGGTCGAGCGCACCACATCCAGCTTCCTCCCGCTGTCGACGCCTGTGACCTCTGCCCCTGAGGACTTGGCGATCTGGACAGCGAAGGTGCCTATGCTCCCACCCGCGCCGACGATCAGGACCCTCTGACCGGGCCGGATGTCCACCCTCCGGAGGAAATACAGCGCGTGGAGCCCCCCGACCGGAACCGCGGCCGCCTCCTCATAGGACATGTTGGCCGGCATCGGCGCGACGAGCCCCTTTTCAGGCAGACAGTCGTACTCCGCATAGCCGCCGAGCCGGAACCCCGTGAACGCGAAGACCCGGTCGCCCTTCTTGAACCTCATCACAGCTTCCCCCACCGAATCGACCTCCCCGGCCAGCTCCTGCCCAAGGATCCTCCTCCTCGGACCCCTGAACCCGAACCCCACCCGCACGGGAATCTGCAGCAAAAGGGGGAGCTTGAGGCTCCTCAGCTCGCAGTCCCCTCTCGCCGCCGTGGTAGCATGGACTCTCACGAGGATCTCATCATCCTTCGGGACCGGTCTATCCACCTCTCTGAGCTCAAGGACTTCAGGCGGTCCGTACCGGGTGCAAACGACCGCTTTCATGAGCGTCTTCGGGGGTTTCTCCAAAAGCGGTCATTGGCGAACGGACCCGGTCAGATATAGGCTTGAGAGATTCGTGCGGACGAGGGTCAACGGACGTTGTCTTACAATAATCGGAAGACCAGACAGGTCAACGAACGAGGCATTAAATCACGAAGCTCTCCTAGTTACTGCGCGAGCGCATGGTAAAATGGCAGAGAGCGGCGACGATTCGTTCAATTCATCCAGAGCCGAGGTATTTGAGGCACTCGGGCATCCCACGAGAATCAGAATCCTTCAGGCTGTAAGCGAAAGACCACTCCCCTTCTCGGAACTCAAGCACGCGGTCGGGCTCGAGAGCAACGGGCTCCTCTCCTTTCACCTCGGCAGGCTGTCGGGACTGGTGAAGCTGAACGAACAGGGCTCGTATTTTGTCACCGACGAGGGTAGAGAGGCTCTCAGAATCATCGGACCTTCCAAGGAAGCGGCCGAGAGAGGAGGGCGGAAGAAGCTGTCACTGAGCGTGCCGTATGGGAAGGTCCTCATTGCGGTACTCCTTATCGGAATAATCGTCCTCTCCTCCGTCGCAGTCATCCAACAGCAGCAGATGGGTAACACGTCCCGAAATGACGACGGCTCGATCGCCAGCCTGCAGGCGGTGCTCAGCTCGGATAGCGCCCAGGCAAAAGCACTCAACTCGACGGTTGCGACTCTGAACTCAAGGATTACGGCTCTAAACTCGACGATTGCGACCCTGAGCTCGAATCAATCCGCCTTGATTTCTCAGCGACAGGCGTTGGAGCTTCAGGTCTCGTCTCTGGACCTGCGGGTCTCTCAACTCCAGAATGCATCTTCGCAGCTCCAGATGGAGCTCTCGGCTATTGAGCAGGTCGAGAAAGTGATTGTGCTTCCAATGTATGTCAACCAGACGATGACGATTCCCGCCAATACTACGGTGCCCCTGAATCAACAGCTCAACGGGCACAACGGGACCATAATCTGGCTATCCGACCGGGGTTGCTACAGTGCCGGGAGTAGGGGAGGCCTGGTAGGAAACCAGTACACGGTGAACATCCTGCTGAACTCGAGATCCCTGCCCTTGACATCTCTCGTCACGACGATTGGGCCTTCTCCGTTCGCGATAGTCTTCCAGAACATAGGAACTGCGAGCGTTCAGTGCACATTCTCTATGTTCTGGGTCTACCAGACCGCGTTCTCCAGCCCGACAGGATAGTGACAGGAATGAACTTGTTTGCGACGGTGAGCTCTTCTGTCATGCGGAGAGCGAGTTCGGACATAACTATTAATCAAGACAAGCCTTCGCGTACAAAAGAGGTTCTGTCCCAATGAGTGGTGAACCCGTCCGGAACTACACTCGCCTCGCAGCGGCGATCGTCATCGCGGCTCTGGTGATTGGGGCCGGAATCGCGGCTTCGTCCTATCTCGGGCGCGCGGCGACCACGGACGACACGACAGTTTCGACTTCACTTAGTACCATCACCTCTACAATTACAACAACGGCCAGTGGAGTGGTCACCACAATCGTCACGACGACTACATCTCTCGGCTCCAACACGACAACATTGACCGAAACGACAACGAGCACGGTCACGTCCACACGTGTCTCGACGGTAACCTCGACATACCAGCCGTTCGTAGCTCCCCTGCTTCAGGTCGAGCTGAACGCGACAAAAGTCGGGTATCACGGCGGCCTGAGCGCGACGATCACCTTGACCAACTTGCTTCCATACAACATGTCGTTCGTCCCGAACCTGCCGGCGAACTCGAGCATCGCAAAATGGAACGGGTACGACTACCTGTGCGGAAATTCGGGCGGCTCGGACCTCGTCGGCTTTGCGGTCATGAAGGGCCATTACACGTCGGCGAACCTCTCTTCTGCCGCACCATTGACGATGGAACCCCCCGTCAACATCGAATGTCCGGCTTCCGTCAACCCTGACAAGATCGTGTTCCTCCCCGACAGCAGCCGATATGCCATTTACTATCCCCCTGGAAATTCAACATCTCCATCTGGAATCAATGAAACTCTCATAGCTTCGTCGCATCCCTCCACCGGCGATTGTGTGCTCCTTCCTGCAGGATACATCTCATGCGACAACGGCAGCCTCTTCGGCTACTGGACCTGGAACGGCAGCAGCGGCCCTCCCTACTTCAATTCACAGGATGCCAACACCACGTCGAAGTTCTTCAATTACTTCCCCCCGGGCGAGTACACGCTCGTGGTTCAGGACCTTTGGGGGGCGACCCTGTTTTCGTACTTCCAGGTAGCTGCGGCTCCCTCCTGAGTCATGCGGTTCGGGACAAAACTACTAATGAGCGTCCCTCTAAATCACAATGCTAGATTGTAATGGACAGCCGACCGCCGCGAAAGCACACCCGAATCTTGGTCGCCATAGGTCTGGTGGGAGCCATCGCGGTCACAATCTTTGCCGAGTCCTTCCTCTCTACATCATTGATTGGGTGCCCCACGCTTACAGTTGGACCCGGGAGTTTCTCCCTCCGGGTTGTCTCCGACTCCAACCAAACACTCGTTAGCTCAGCAAACCTGTTGAG
>JBEKFK010000131.1:0-5305 GCA_050013375.1 Nitrososphaerales archaeon
TGCTCTTCTGTCATGGCGACCACGATGGTCGTCGGTTCACCGTCCCAACTACTGTCGACTTGGAGTAATCCGATTTCCGGCGCCAGTTCCCTGACAATCCTGCTGAACTCCGATACGCTAAGCTCGCCCATGAGAAGGGTCACCGGAAAGTCCTCCGAGATGTCCTCGACGAACAGCTCCTTCCCGGTCTTCTTGTTCTTGAATGAGTCCATCTCCACTTCTTCATCCTTTCCTTGGAATTCCCAACTCTTGCTTGTAAGGACCTCGCGAACTTTGGAATAGGTCGTCGCTATTTTGAACACGTTTTCCACTTTCAAGACTAACGTCTCTGCCAGTCACTCTGCCGAATACTTTCTGACAGATAACAGTATGCCGCCTGGACAACCGGTTGCGCGCTTTCCTCCCCCGCATGCATCTCTTTGGGAGGTTGAGGTAGGTGCGGTCGCCGGGATTTGAACCCGGGCTACTAGCTTGGCAAGCTTGCACGCCCAAGATCAGGCTTAATGTCCTGACCAGGCTGTCCTCCCTGCTAGAGACCTAGACGACGACCGCGCGGTTTCGGTGACAGAAATGTACGGGATAAAAGCTTGACGCGGAGGTCTAAACGACCTTCGTCCCCAGCGGCATCGCCTTGTCAGGCGTGACCAGCGACAGGTCGGTCTCTGCGAACGCGGAGAGCATCATGCACTCCGAGATCACCCCCACCACCGACTTGGGTTCGAGGTTGACCACCGCCACGACTGTCTTGCCAAGAAGCTGTTCCTTGGTGTAGTAGGCCTTGATTCCGCCGGCGCAGGTCTTGATCCCGACTGGCCCGAAGTCTATCCTGAACCTGTACAGCGGTTTTCTCGCCTGAGGAATGTCATCAACCTCGACGATCTTCCCGACCCTGATGTCGAGCTGAGCGAAGACATCGATCGATACCGACACGGACAAACCTCCGTCAAATATTCAGATAAGCTTTGGCGGAGACATGCCTTGGACCATGGTGGCGGGAGGTCGAATCGGCTTCCTGTCGCCGCGCCGGAAGCTTATTCTGGTTGGGGCACTTCCGTCGGACGTCCTGAATGAGCGACTTCTTCTTCGAGCGCATGCGCAGGGAACTCTTCATACTCTTCGTTGAGGCCAGGAACGAAAAGGCCCACCACGAGCTCGATGAGGAGGTCGAGAGGATCACGGGGAAGGAGTGCGACGACGCTGCCCGGTCCCTCTCGAAGCAGGATTTCAAGCGGGTCGCAGAGGAAGCCATGCAGAACATCAGGAAGCGGAAGAAGAAGGTCCCCGAGGAGCCGGTGAGAAGAGACGAGCTGTTTGCCTATAGGTAGACCTTCCCAAAAAGGAAAAGAAGGAGTTCGCCCGGAAAGTAAGGAGGTAACGGCGAAATGAGCGAAGAGCAGTTTACTGAGTGGGTGAACAGGCGGTCTCGCCTGCCGCTGGCAGTCCGCGGGCACTCCCTGTCGATGAGGGGGGACAATCTGATCCTAATCGACCGCGGCCAGTTCGTCTACGAGGAGGCCCTGCACGTGGTCAGGATGCTCAACTCCAGGAACCCGTTCACGCAGGTGAGCGCGAACTTGACCATCTGGGAGAGGAACGGGACCCTCCGGCTGCTGGCGCTTGCCCTGATCGCGATAATCCTCGTAGTGGTCCTTCTGTTCGCCACGCGCTAGCCGACCGTCCGTCACGGCCTTATCGTAACATAGTACATCTCGGTCACGCCCTGGGCAGGGACCCTCAGTACGCCGTAGTTGAGGTTCCCTGAGCTGTCCACCCACGTGTAAACAGTGTTGGCGACGCTCCCCGGCCCGTAGGACTGGAGCAGGTTCGTGACCTGGGCGACTGTGGTGTTCGCGCCAACCGCGGCGTACGAGACGTCACCCACGTTTATCCAGACGGTCGGGTTGACAGTGGTCGCGTTCACCAGCGTGTACCCCTGCGATACGATCAGGCCGTCGATCTGGTGGATCGTCGTCGTGCGGTCCTGGGTCACGGTCACCGACTGGTTTCTGGAGCCAAGCGCCTGGAAGGCCGACGTGGCGTCGGACCCGACCCCGACGATCCCCGAGTTCGGATTGACGGCGGTCATGAACGGGAGCTGGGTGACGACTCCAGAGGTCCCGGGGTTGGTGTAGACTGCGACGAAGTAGGTCAGCTGCCCTCCCACCGAGTAGAGCAGGTACGAGCCTATCCTGTAGTTGGGCAGGAGCGTGAGCTGGGTCCTCACGGCCTGGTTGGTCGTGAGCGCGTTCTCGGCGGCCGAGGGGCCTATCACGGGCGTGGAGGCGGACGGGTTCTGGTAGAGGTCTATGGTTCCTAGCTTGTCCCCGCCATAGGCGATGTACAGCCCCGCGAGGTTCTTGCTCACGGCCCCCTGGTATTGGACGAGCTGCATCCCGACGAAGTACGTCTGGTTGCCCACGGCGAACGGGATGTACTGGACGGTGTTGTTCGCCGGGCGCTCGTAGAACTGGGTGCCTGACCTGAAGACGAACGGGTCGCTGACGTGGTAGACGAAATCATAGTCCAGCTGGCCAGGGGAGGTCGGGGACCCGAGGAGCTGCTCGGGGTACCGGATCTGGGGGACGAGCCAAGCCGGTGGCGCCTTCCAGCTGCTGTAGTAGTTCTGGTAATACTGCGTCAGGAAGTCCGTGCTGTTCACGCCGCCCATGAGGTTGGAGACGGTGTACCCGTGCATCGATCCATCCTGGATATTCACCAGGACGACACCGAAGAACCTGAGATATGGGCTCGCGGAGAACTCGGAGTTGAGAGGCGAGTTGATGTAGACCTGGACGGCGTAGTACAAGCTATTCCCGTCCGAGACTATGTACGCCGCCGGGTCCATCGTCAGCCCGGGGATTAGAATGTCTCCTACTCTCGAGAAGATGTTCCGGTTCCAGAGCATGCTGATCGACTCGCTAGAGAACGCGAACCCGAGCTGGCCCTCCGAGAAGGTGAACCACAGGCTCTTCTGCCAGCCGCTCAGGACGTAGTCCGGTGCATCTGGGTACGAGACATTCTGGACCTCGTCGTAGCCGGGGACGTGGACGTAGACGCTCTGGTTGAACCCGACTCCCTCACCGTAGTAGATGAGCGGCTCCGTCGGGATGTCGAAGGCTGACGTCGCGTTCACGACAGCCCCGGTGTGCGTGTTGATGACCAGGACCTTCGCGGCGTGGGTGTAGATTAGGTGCTCGCTGATCCAGTCCGTCGAAGGGAAGGTGGGCGTGGTCGGAGAGACCCAGTACTCCGTGCCGTTGTAGAAGACAATCTCCGAGCTGGCCAGCCCCATCCAGTTGTAGGCGCCTATCTCCTTGGTGTTCGTGACGGCGGCGGCCGTCTGGTCCCACTGCCTGACCAGGTTGAGAGTCGTTGAGGGGTTGCTGGTGGGGAGGGAGGTGATGTTGTCCTCCTGGATGTTGTTCAGCCCCGCCGCCCACCTCGTTACCGTGATCTCCTTCTGGGTCTGGGGCGTCCACTGGTATGGCAGGTAGTTGTTGTTCCAGTTGAAGAAGAGGTATGCTCCGGCGCCCACCTGGATTATGAGGACGATGGCGAAGACGACCGCGATTATCTTGAAGACGTTCACCCGCATCGCCAGAAGGTCTCTCCTCCGCGACGCGTAGAAGTATCCGGTGACCGCGAAGACGAAGAGCGTCCACGCGATGCCGTAGACGTAGGGGGTCGCGATGTTCATCAGCCAGTAGGGGGCACCGATTATCACTTCGAGGATTATCGCGGCCGCGATTGCGAGCAGGTTCTTTATCCAGATCTCGCTCCTCCTTGTCGGGAGGTTTGCAAAGAAGCGAAGGATCATCCTTGTGGCGAAGACGAGCAGGAACGCGGAGACCACGTAGGAGATGACGGCGTACTGGACCTGCATCGCCGGCATGAGTGTGACGAGCTCCTGTCCGGACGCTGGGAAGAGCGGAAGGACGAAGATCCTCGGGACGCTCGCCCAGCTTCCTATGCCCATGATAGCCATCATTATCGAGTTCATTATCTCTCCCAGGAGCGGGAACCCGCGGATGGCCACGAACGCGTAGAACCCGAGGGCCCACTTGATGGTCTGCCAAAGCGCCCAGAGCCAGGTGTTCATCTTCCCGTCGCTCCGGGGCCTCTCCTCCTGTTCGAACTCGTCGCGCCTCATCCTCCTCCCGAGGACCTCGATCAGCCCTCTGAGGTCGCTGCCCCCCACCTTGGGGTAGACGAGGAGGAGCGCGAAGAGGCCCGCCGCTACGAACAAGTAGTTGTGATAGAACGTGATACCGAACCAGTTCAGGCTGGCCTTCGACGAGTAGACCGACTCGGCGATGGACCACTGGAGGATGACCCAGGCTATCGAGAGTACGATGGTCACGCCTATGACGGCGAGCAGCAACCAACTCAGGCTCCTTCCGAACCTGAATCTCCGAGGCTCCTCCCCTTCCATTCGACCGGCAAGGCGGACTGGGCCTATTTATTGATGGTAGGCCCCTCCCACAAACACCCACGGCTCCGACTCTCAGGGACCGACATCAAGCCTTAAAGAGAGCAAAAACACGAGCGCTTAGTGTTGGGCCGGTAGTCTAGTCTGGTAGGATACAGCATGGCGTCCAACCCCTTGGCAAGACAGACTCCCATAGTGGGGGAGGTCGGGGGTTCGAGACTCATCGCACGGAAGGCGATGGGCGAATTTCCCCCCCGGTCCACCAACTCTCAATAGCCGTTCGGTACGCCGCTAAAGCTAGGGGAGTGAGACTGCGAAGGAGAGAGTCTCACTGATCCTCTTTGGACTTCTCCCTTTCCTTGACGTCTTCCTCTATCTTCTTCGCCTCTCTCTCGACCCGCTCGATGCCCTCCCTCCAGATGGTGGCGAGTATCGGCCCGAGCGTGAATACCAAGGTGGTAATCACAGAGCCGACCGAGACGAAGGCCATGACCGAAGCGAACAGTTTCCCGGCGTCGGTGTTGAGCTGAAGAGGAGGCCCCTGGCCCGTCGCAAGCATGCTCTCGAAGTAGACGGCGTTGATGTAGTTCATGCCCTCTATGAGATGGAACCCCACGGTCCCGATGATCATCACAACGGCTATTCCCGATATCGCGAAGAAGGCCCTCCTCAGGTCAGTCTCAGTGTAGATCGGACGAGCGGCCGTCCCCATGGGTAGGAACGCGTGCGCTCGTGATAAATAGGTAGCGAACCTGATACGTCAGCAGGCCGCGGTCAGTTGAACTCTTTTCGCTCGAAGAGCAGCAGTCCCAGCGCGGCCGTCACCACGAAGTAGATGCCTATTATCACAAGCCCCTCGGTTACGGTCGGCGCGAA
>JBEKFK010000132.1:0-5263 GCA_050013375.1 Nitrososphaerales archaeon
CCGGATTGGTGCCGATGAGGTGCCTGGTGACCTCGATGGAGTGGCAGCCCATGTCGAGGAGGACCCCTCCGCCCGCGCGTTCGGGGTCCCAGAACCACCGGCTGTGCGGGCCCGAGTGTGCCTCCCTCGACCGGACCCAAGTGACCTTCCCGAGCACGCCCCCCTGGATGAACGACCTAGCCCTTTCTATCTGGGGGATGAATATCTGGTTCTCGGCGTAGCAGTGGATCACCCTCTGGCTCCTCACGATACGCAGAGCCTCGTCCGCCTCCCTGAGGTTCCGGCCGAGGGGCTTCTCGCAGATGACGTCCTTGCCGTTCTCTGCGGCCAGGGTGATCGCCGGGAGATGGAGGTCGTTGGGCAGCGCGACCAGGACCGCGTCGACGTCAGGGTCCTTGCAGAGCCGTTCGATGGCGCCGTCTCCGTGGAACCTCTTCTTGATTCCCCACTTGCGGGCGAATCCGTCGGTCTTCACGCCGGTCCGGCCGGCAACGGCGACCACCCGCGCGCCGGGAACCTCCCTGAGCGCCGGCAGGTGGAAGTCGTTGAGGATGAACCCTGTACCGAGCAGCCCGATGTTGACGGGTCTCGGGGAGACCAACTGTCAGCCTTCGCCCCCTTTGCGGTCTCCGATGGGCACGTAGATCGAGTCCCTCGGACCCACGTACTCGCCGATCGGCCGGATTATCCTGTTGTCAGAGTACTGCTCCATCACGTGGGCGAGCCAACCGGGGGTCCGCCCCACCGCGAAGATCGGCGTGAAGAGGTACGTCGGGAGCTTGAGGTGGTGGAGGACGAACCCCGAGTAGAAGTCGAGGTTGGGATAGATCCCCCTCTCTCTGATCATCGCCGCAGCGAGCGTGTCGAGGATGGCGAGGTGCTTCAGCTCCTCCTCGGTGGATGCGATCTGCCCCGCGTAGGACCGCATGATCTTGGCCCTCGGGTCGTGGCCTTTGTAGATGCGATGTCCGAACCCCATCACCTTCTCCTTCCTTGCGAGCTTGTCGAGCAGGTAGGCCTCTGCGCGGTCGGGGGAGCGGATCTCCTCGACCATCTCGACGACCCACTCGTTGGCACCCCCGTGGAGGGGCCCCTTCAGCGCCGCGACCGCCGCCGTGACGCTAGAGTACATGTCGGAGAGGGTGGAAGCGACCACCCGGGCGGTGAAGGTGGAGGCGTTCAGCTCGTGGTCCGCGTGAAGGACGAGGACCGCGTTCATCAGGGCCTCGGCGGCCGCGTCGGGCACTTCTCCGGTGATCATGTAGAGGAAGTTGGCGGCGAAGCCCAGGTCGTCCCTCGGTTCGAGGTGCGGGAGAAGGTGCTTGTGCTGGTGGATGTAGGCCACGGTCGTTCCAATCTTTGAGGCGATGGATGCCGCCTTCTCGACGTGCGGCATGTTCGGATCGTCGTAGATGCCGAGCGCCGCGATCGCCATCTCGAGAGCGTCCATGGTGTCGCAGTCGTGGGACAGCGAGTCCAGGCTCAGCCGGACACCGGCGGGGAGGTTCCTCTTGGAGACGAGGCCCTTCGTGAACGCCTTGAGCTCCTTCCCCGTTGGGAGGCGCTCGCGCCATAGGAGATAGGCGACCTCTTCGTAACTGGAGTGGGCGACCAGATCCTCGATGTCATACCCCCGGTACGAGAGACGGCCGCGGGCGCCGTCGATGAAAGTAATGCTGGTCGGACCCGCCACGACGTCCTCCAGACCCTTCGACAAACGTCGAGCCTGTACAATCGGCCGGGATTTATCCCTTCTTGTCGGGGTGCGCGTGAGCGGCGCCAGATGCTGCCGTTTCCTCGTCGCAGCGAGCCCACCCAAGATCGTCCGGACCGTGCGAGCAGAAAAGGTTTAGAAACCTCAGCGGCTCCGGCTGAGAATCTTGAAGATCGCGATCGTCGGAGCGGGTGTCGCCGGCTCGTACATGCTGAACCGGCTGGATGGACACCAGGTCGAATGCTTCGAGATGCGCCCGCAGGACAAGTGGTACACGGTCTGCGCATGGGGGACGAGCGAGCCGTACATCTCAGAGATGGTCAAGAGAGCGGGCTTCAACTTCGAGGATTACGTTCTTCACAGAGGGAAGAAGATGACGGTCGACTCGGGCCACGGTACGTTCGACCTCCATCTGAGGGGCCTCGTGAGCTACGACAAGCACAGGCTCTGCGAGGACATGCTCAAGGGGCACACCGTCCACTGGGGGACCCAGGTCAAGGAGCTCGACGGGAGGTTCAAGGACTTCGACATCGTAGTCGACGCGACCGGAATGCAGCGGGCCCTTCTCCCCAAGATCGAGGGCGACATCCTCGTTCCGTGTCTCGAATACCAGGTCAAGTCGAAGAACTTCCCGTGGGACGACTTCTACATCAAGCCATACCCCGGGCTCACGGGGTACCTCTGGTACTTCCCGCTGTGGGACGGGGTAGGGCACATCGGCGCCGGGGAGCTCCACGGCGCGTACAAGGGCGAGCTCGAGGCGATGCTGAAGAAGTACGACTGCGAAGTGATAAGGAAGATCGGGCGGCCGGTTAGGATCGTGCCGCCCTCGGCCTGCCTGCCCTTCAGCCACGGGAAGGTGGTCGGCGTCGGCGAGTCGGTGGGGACGGTCTTCCCGATGCTCGGCGAGGGTATCATCCCCAGCATGCAGTGCGCGGAGCTGTTCATCGAGAACATCGACGACATGGCTGCGTACGAAGCTGCGGTCCTCAAGCACACCGAGGTCTACACCAAGGGCTTCAAGTTCGTGGAGTCGAAGATGGCGGGCAAGTTCAACCTGATGTCCAGCTTCCCGAGGCTGTTCTCTGTCTACCGGTTCATGGCCGGAAACGAGAAGCGGTTCGGGATGCAGACAAGGCTGTCAGACCTGATCAAGCTCTCAAAACTGTAGCTGGTCGACGGGCAAAACCAGATATTGATGTGCCGACGGGCTCTGGATTGGGCCCGTAGCTCAGTACGGACAGAGTGGCAGCCCCCTAACCTGAACGGGGAACAGCTGTAGAGAGTTCTACTCGCAGAAGCCGAGGGTTCAAATCCCTCCGGGCCCGCTTAAACATCCGAAGCACCAAACGAAAGATGTCCGCCGGGCTCACTTCATTTCTTTGAGTGCGTCTTGGTTGAGGTAGTACCTTCCGTTGATCTCAATGAAGACCTTCGTCCTCCCTTGCCTTCGTTTCATGATCCTCACGAACAGACGTGACAACCCAAGCTCGTCGGCGGTCAGGGCTGTCTCCGGGCTTATTGCACCCTTGGCCTGGAACGTCCTGATGATTTCGCTGATTCGCCCTCCTCCGAAGCCCTCCGGCTCTTCAGGTTCCTGTTGCTCTCGTGGGGCCGCAGGCTCGGGCTGCGCAACGGTCGGAGACGGGGCTTGTTGGACGGGTTGTGTTATCGTGGGCGCAATCGGTTGCGCTGGGGTACTTGGCTGTGGCACGGCCGCAGGCTCGGGAGTAACTGTGCCGGAGCTCGGGCCGGCTGGTGGCATGAAACCGCCCGTGGTCACCTGGGCGCCAGTCAATGTTCGGTCCAGCTTCACGGTGAGCTTGGTCTTCTTCTTCACAGTGATCTTCACAGGCAGGGAGGGGTTGTAGCCCTTGGCCACGACCAGGACCGTGTAATCGCCCTTCTTCACGCCCTTGAAAGTAATCTTCCCATCCTTGTCGGTGTATCCCGACAGTTTCTCAGGACCCTCGGTCGAGACGAGCGCCTCGGGGATTATCGAGAGTGCCTGCGAGTCCTCCGCTGAGATGATCAGGTCTCGCCTTCTGCTGTACCACAGCAGGAGGAGGATGAGGAAGAGTATCACGACTACTGCCACCAGAAGCCAGTCAAACCAGGAGATGCCGGACGACGTCGTGGTCGAGATTGGGTTCCCGCTTGCCGTTGTCGACGCGGTCGAGATGGCTGCCGCGCCCGCATCGACGGTCACAGACTTCCAGTAGGCCTGATTGGGACCAGGAGCAACGACCACTGCCCCTTCCGACTGTTCCATTATGACGTAGAAGGGACCTGTCCCGATGTTCGAGGTCGAAGTCCCTAGGACTTGTCCTCCCTGGCTCACGGAGTACTGTGCGATTCCTGAGGCGTCGACGGTGATCTGCACTGTGTAGATGACGTTCACGCTCGGTGTCAGGTCGAGCTTGGCGGTCTTGGTCCAGTTGCCAGTCCCCATTGCAGCCTTGGCATCCATGCCGTAGTAGCACTGGCCAGACGGTACGGCAGGCGTCGCCGAGTTCCCACAGACCGTCGGGTCGCCGCAGTCGCCCTCATTACTGCAGTTGGTAGGGTTCAGGTTGCCGTAGATCAAGACACCCGAGCTTGCGTCGGCCGTAGCCAGGGCGAAGCCGAACGTGTGGCCGTTAGAGACGGTCCCCTCGACCACGGCGGTCGCGGAGAAGGGTGGCGTGAACGACCCTAGGCTCTGAATCGTGCCAGCTTCATAGCTCGCGTTGATCTGGTCAATCTCCATCCCTGCCGATGAGAAGGCGGGTGCCAGCGTGATGAGCGAGGAGGAGCCCACGTCCACTGACCCGAAGGCGGTCCCGGCGGGCCCATTGATCTGCCAGAGGCTCGCGTTGAGGCTAGTATCCTGTGTGAAGTTGTCAGATAGCAGCGAATTTGCTGGAGCCGCAGACACCCCGGCTGAAGACAGTACGACCAGCGCGAGAACAGGAGACGCAGTAAGCAAGATGAGCATCAGCACCGCACCAGCACGGATAGACCGGTGCCGCTGGGTCAACTTCCCCAGCGCGGGTTTCGAAATCGAGCTTACTTATTTATTCCTCTAGGTATGGAACCGCGCAATCTGTCCCGACCCGCCAAGCCCACCCTTCGGGAGGAGCACATATACGCTCGTAGCAGATGCGACTCTTCATCCGCCCAGGACACCTCCACCTCGGTCGTTGAAGGGGCGATCGATCCAAACGAGATTGTTAAAATATCGGCCGTCGCGGGTTTCGAACTGATTGCCGGAAGAAATGACCATGCTGCGGCGGAAGGTCGGCGAGCGGATGCAGTTCTACCTGCGGAAGAGCTTCTCGCCGGACAGTCTGGCATACAAGCTCCTCTCGGACTATCCGACCAGGCCAGCCAAGGGCATCCGGCCGGCGTTCTGCCTCGCTGCGGCCGCGTCGGTGGGCGGGGAGTACTCCAACGCCATCAACACTGGGGCCGCCATAGAACTCCTCCACAATGCCTTCCTGATCAAGGACGACATCGTGGACCAGTCGCTTTACCGGAGAGGCGACCTGACGCTGAACCGAAAGTACG
>JBEKFK010000133.1:0-5260 GCA_050013375.1 Nitrososphaerales archaeon
TAAGCATCATATTCTGATGTGCATATTCTCGACACGACTCGTTAAATGGGTGCGCCACAGACCCGAGACCATGCCTACAAAGAGACTGGACACCTTGGCGGTCCACGCAGGTCAGGAAGCCCCTGACCCGACGACCGGGGCAAGAGCTGTCCCAATCTACCAGACGACATCGTTCGTCTTCAAGAGCACTGAGCACGCGGCGAACCTGTTCGCCCTGAAGGAGTTCGGGAACATCTACACCCGAATAATGAACCCGACGACCGACGTCTTCGAGAGACGGATCGCGGCCCTCGAGGGCGGCTCGGGCGCGCTCGCAGTCGCATCCGGACAGGCAGCCCAGACGCTCGCCCTGCTAGCGATCACCCAGGTGGGTGACGAGATAGTCTCCGCAAACAACCTCTATGGCGGGACGTACCAGCTCTTCCACTACACCTTCCCCAAGCTCGGGCGAAAGGTGAAGTTCGTGGACTCGACCAAGCCGGACGAGTTCAAGAAGGCCATCAACTCGAAGACGAGGGCGGTATACGCCGAGACCATCGGAAACCCGAAGCTGGATGTGCCCGACTTTGAGGCCATAGCCAAGGTCGCGCACGACGCCGCGATCCCGTTCGTCGTGGACAATACGGTGGGAGTCGGCATCGTGAGGCCGATCGACTACGGGGCTGATATCCTGGTGACGTCCGCGACCAAGTACATCGGCGGGCACGGGAACTCCATAGGCGGCATAATCGTCGACGGGGGCAAGTTCGACTACGGCCGGGGCAAGTTCCCGGAGTTCACCGAGCCTGACCCGTCATACCACGGGCTGAAGTTCTGGGACGTCTTCGGGAACTTCCCGGGGCTGGGCAACGTGGCCTTCATAATCAAGACGAGGGTCCAGCTGCTCAGGGACTTGGGGCCGTCGCTGAGCCCGTTCAACTCGTTCCTCTTCCTCCAGGGTCTCGAGACCCTCCCGCTGAGACAGCGGAAGCACTCCGAGAACGCTCTCAAGGTCGCCAGGTTCCTGAAGACCCACCCCTCGGTGAGCTGGGTCAACTACCCCGGACTGGAAGACCACCCCAGCCACAAGCTCGCGACGAAGTACCTCGGAAGCAACTACGGGGGCCTGGTCGGCTTCGGGATAAAGGGAGGGCTGGAGTCCGGGAAGAAGTTCATCAACTCGGTGAAGCTCTTCTCCCACCTCGCCAACATCGGCGACTCCAAGAGCCTCGTGATACACCCGGCCTCGACCACTCACCAGCAGCTCACAGCCGCAGAGCAGGCGGAGACCGGTGTCTCGGCCGACTACATCCGGCTCTCGGTCGGGATCGAGGACTTCGAGGACATAAAGGAAGACATCGACCAGGCTCTGAAGGCTGCGGTCAAGTGAGCCGGAGGAAAGGGCAGGCAGAACCCAGACCTGGAGCCTCAGATTCGATCCCCATGGAGACGATGTGAGTTAACGGCCGGCGGCGGCAGCGTGGGCCTCGTGGAGACGAGGTTCTTCACCTTCGCAGAGCCACCCACGGGGCTGCCGCTGGACTGCGGGAGGAGCATCGGACCTGTCACCCTGGCCTACGAGACCTACGGCAGTCTCAACGAGGACCGGTCGAACGCCGTCCTCGTCCTCCATGCTCTCTCCGGAGACGCGCACGCTGCGGGCCTCCACGAGGGGGAGAAGGCACCAGGGTGGTGGGACGACATGATAGGCCCGGGTAAGGGCCTCGACACCGGGAAGTACTTCGTGGTATGTTCCAACGTGCTCGGTGGCTGCAAAGGGTCCACGGGGCCCGCCACGACCAATCCGAGGACCGGAAGGCCCTACGGCCTCGAGTTCCCGGTCCTGACTATCAAGGACATGGTGGACGCCCAGAGCCGGCTCGTCGAGAGCCTGGGGATCAAGAAGCTCCTCGCCGTGGTCGGCGGGTCGATGGGGGGAATGCAGGTCCTGCAGTGGATGGTCTCCTATCCCGAACGGATACGCGCCGCAATCCCGATAGCGACGACGCTGAAGCACGCCCCACAGCAGATCGCCTTCGACGAGGTCGGTAGGCAGGCGATCATGGCTGACAACAACTGGAAGGAGGGCGAGTACTACGGCGGCCCTCCCCCGTCGAAGGGCCTCGCGGTCGCGAGGATGGTCGGTCACATCACCTACATGAGCGACGCGTCGATGGCCGAGAAGTTCGGCCGGCGCCTCAAGTCCGAGGGGGAGCCCGGCAAGTTCGGGGCCGACTTCGAGGTCGAGGGGTACCTGCGATACAGGGGAGACAGCTTCGTGAAGAGGTTCGACGCGAACTCCTATCTCTACATTACCAAGGCGATGGACAACTTCGACCTGCTGTCCGAGCGCCGGCTCGCCGAGGTCTTCAAGGGGCTCAGGGCGCGGGTCCTCGTCATTGCGTTCAAGTCCGACTGGCTCTATCCCGCGTACCAGTCCAAGGAGATAGTAAAGGCCTGCAAGCTCGCCGGGGTGGACGCGAGCTACTGCGAGATCAACTCCACCTACGGTCACGACGCGTTCCTGCTCGAGGTCGAGGAGGAGACGCATCTGATCCAGCACTTCCTGAGGGCGGTCTCCGAGAACGGCCACGGATTACGGGAAGGGGAGCGAGCTTCCGACGAGATTAGAGCACAGAATCATGCTTGACTGGGTCGACCCGGAGTCGACCGTCCTGGAGCTCGGATGCGGCAGCGGGACGCTCCTCGCCCTCCTCTCCGCCGAGAAGCGGGTTCGAGCCCAGGGCATCGAGATCGACGCCAAGGCGGTCCACGACTGCGTAGAGAAGGGTCTCAGCGTCTTCCAGGAGGACTTTGAGGGCGGCCTCTCCGGGTATCCCGACGGGTCGTTCGACTACCTGATCTTCGACCAGAGCCTTCAGCAGGTGAGGAAGCCCGACCAGATACTGAAGGAGGCGATGAGGGTGGGAAGGCGGATCATCGTGAACATCCCGAACTTCGCATCCTACTCGGTGCGGATGCAGATCCTCTTCGGAGGCAAGGTCCCGGTCACGCCGGCGCTCCCCCACGAGTGGTACGACACGCCAAACCTCCATTTCCTTTCCGTCTCGGACTTCATCGACTACTGCCGAGTGCGAGGCTTCGCCATAGAGAATTCAGCCTTCGTGAGGAAGGACAAGCGGGTGAGGTTCCGCCCGAACCTGATGGCTGACCTCGGCATCTTCCTGATCTCACAGCGGGGCCGCCCGCAGGCCGTTCTACCCCCTCCAGGCTCGCACTGACCTCCACTCCGCCGATCTTGGCCTCGGCTACCTGGCCCCTTGCCCGGCGGCGCCCAGGTGCAGCTTAAATCCCCAAACCGGGCCGCCACAGGGCAATGAAAGCTCTGGTCTGGAAGGGCCCGTCGCTGATGGAGATCGAGGAGAGACCGAGACCTAGCCCGGGTGTGGGGCAGGTGCTCCTGGCGGTCGAGGACTCTGGAATCTGCGGGTCTGAGATTGGCGCGTTCCTCGGGCACAACGAACTCCGGAGGCCCCCGCTCATAATGGGACACGAGTTCTCGGGTGTCGTCGTCGAGGAGGGTCCGGACGTCCCCAAGGAGTGGGACGACCAGCTCGTCGCGGTGAACCCGATCCTCTCCTGCGGTCAGTGCAGATCCTGCAGGAAGGGACTTCGCCAGCTCTGCGCCTCCAGGAAGATCATCGGCGTAGACTTCCCCGGGTCGTACGCGGAGTACGTGGCGGTCCCTGTCGGCGCATGCTTCAGGATCAAAGACCCGCTGGTCGGATCCCTCGTGGAGCCGCTCGCCTGCGGAGTCAGGGCGGCGAGCCTGGCTCAGATAGAGGCCGGCGACTCGGTGATGGTCATCGGCGCGGGGACGATCGGACTCATGGCCGCTAGGGTGGCAAAGTCGAAGGGCGCCTCGAGCGTGACGGTCGTGGACACAAACTCGACCCGGCTCCGGTGGGCGTCGAACTGGGGCGCGACCTCCGTGGTGAACCCCACGACCGAGGATGTCCTGGCCCTGGTCAAGGCCTCGTCCGAGGGCGAGGGCGTGGACAGCGTCATCGACGCCGTGGGTTCCTCCCAGACGAGGGCGCAGGCGGTGGCGGCGGTGCGCAGAGGCGGAAGGGTCGTCCTCATAGGGCTTCACGAGAACGCGACAAGCCTCCCTGGCAATGAGGTCGTCAGGTCCGAGAAGCAGCTGGTCGGATCGTTCTCCTACTCGGACGAGGACTTTCGGCGGGCTGTGGTGCTGGCGGACGGCGGGTTCCTCGAGACCTCGAGCGGCTGGCTCGACGTCAGGGGACTGGATGCTGGCCAGGCCTCGTTCACTGAGCAGTCGCTCGGGACCGCGCCGTTCTCGAAGATAATCCTGCGCTCGAGATCCGCCTAGAGGTCCCGCAGCGCCAGCGACTCGAGGAACGACCTTGTCTCCTCGAAGGTCGGTTGGCCCGAATAGCTGTGCCTGCCCGGGGGCCGGCAGTAGACCCATGACGACCCAGCCAGGACCGAGAGCAGGCGCTGTGAGGCCGACCCCGGGCCAACGTTCATCAGGGTGAACGGGATCAGGGACTTCCTATTCAGGGCGAAGGCGCACGCCAGCAGCTCGAAGACATCCTCCTTGCGCGGCGTCCTGGAGACCAGCCTCGCGAACTGACCGCCTCTTCCAGCGACCGCATGGACTATCTCCAGGGCGTCCGCCTCCCGGAGGACTCTCCGGGTGTGAAGGGACATCACTACTTCCGCCCCCGCCTCCCTAATCTCAGAGGCGAGGTCGGACTGCAGCCTGACGGCGTCGCGGTCAGTCGAGAACTCGGGGGCGGTTCCCCCTTGCCTGACGCGGCCACGGCCCTCGCCCGCTCCCCTTCGAGCTCCAGCCGGAGGCTCCGCCTGGAACATGTCGAGCTCGAAGTCCGCCGCCGACGCACCCAGGCCGACCGCGCGCTTCATCGCCTCCGCCCTCGACTCGTCGCTGAGCCTTGGCAACCTGGGGTAGCCGAAACCTCTCATGAAGTCCGACCTCCTGAAGGCGGCTATACAGGGCCTCGGCGTCGAATGGAAGACGTCGCCGATGAGGGTGGAGTCGAGTTGGGGGAGGTTGATCTCGAACGAGTCGGCAATCGGCTCGAACCTGTCGATCACCTTGAGGCAGCCCTTGACCGTTGGTTCGCTCACCACTAGACACATGAATGGAGTGTCGAGCTTGGAGAGCTTCAAACGAGGATCCGTCTCCGTGATATCAAGGTGCCCGCTGGCCGCGGGGTTGGACAGGGACGTCTTAAGCTCGTGGCGGCACCCGGCGGCTGCGACCACCGTC
>JBEKFK010000134.1:0-5256 GCA_050013375.1 Nitrososphaerales archaeon
TCTGTGAGGCGGACCTGTACCGAGGCTGTCCAAACACCGCCTCGAAGTCGGCGGCGAGGCGGGCGGCGTCCTCCTTTCCCCTGTCGAGTCGTTCGGCAAGTTGTGTGGCGAGGGGGTTTTTCACGGGGCTAGGCGGCCCTCTTCCTCCCCTTCCCGGTGGCTCCCTCGAACGCCTCCTTCGCCTGATCCTTCATAAAGTCGGGAGACTGCTCAAGGCCCTTGCCGGCCTTGCCGATCTGCTCGGCGAGCTGCGCGGCCCTCTGCTGCTGGGCGATCTTCGCCCTCTGGGCGCGGAGCGCGGCGATGGAGTTCGGGCCCTCCTTCGGGCGGAAGAGGTCGGGGGCCATCCCGGAGTTGTGCCCGTACTCGGTCACCACGTCGTCCAAGACGAAGTTGTCCCAGAGCTCGGGCTTGTTCTCGGCCAAGGGGGCGACGAACTGGAAGGTCTCCTGAGTGCCGCGGTTCTTGAGGGCCTTGAGTGCATCGGAGATCCGGGAGGTTATGAGGATGTCGGGCATCACGAGGCCGCGGCGGCCCGCGCCAAGCTGCTGGAGCATGCTATCGGGCGGGGGAGGGAACTTCCCCGCCCGGTAGCATATTCCAAACACACGACGCATGAGGGGATTGATGAACTCGGGCACCCGCCGTCCGAGGGCCGGGGTGAAGTTCTGCAACTGCTCGGCGAGCCTCTGGCTGATCTCGTAGGCCGTCATCTCCTTGTCCAGAAGCGGCTGGGAGTTCAAGAGCTTGAACGCCGGCACGAAGAAAGCCTCGTTTATCTGGTCCCGCTTCTTCTGCATCAAGTCCAAGCCCAGCTTGTAGTCGGAGATGGTGCCCCACTCCTCGGGCTGGGCCTTCGGGTTTCCGCTGTCGTAGACCGTGATACCCCCCGCCCGCAGGTCCACGTCGCCCTCAAGGTTGTCGGGGATGCGGACGCGGGGGTACAGGTGCAGTTCCGCCGCGGCGTCCATGTACTGCGCCATGTAGTTCAGTTGGCGAGCGTCGGGGAGCGCGAGATAGGCGGGGCCGAAGCCCCACGGGCTCTCGGTCCCCCATTTGGCGAAGCGGGGAACCAGCGCGGGCTGCTCATCGTAGCCCGAAATCCTCATGCAGGTCTTGAACTCGACCGAGATGTAGACGGAGGCGAAGGGCTTGTTGGGTCCGTCCTGCCTGCCGGGCAGGCGCTCGGAATCCCCGCGGGGGAAGATCGAGTGGAGGACCTTGAACCTCTTCTGGCCCCCCTTGCCGCCCCTGGCCTGGTCGGACATCTTCTGGGGGATCTCGTCCCCCGGGTGGCTGAACATCATCTCGATCTGGCGGTAGGTGAGCTCGAACTCCCTGCGCGTCGTGTCGACGATCCCCTCGTCGTCCTCCTCTATGGCGTAGGTGCCTATCTTCGCGTGGCGGAAGTTTAGCGTGGTCCTCTTGCCCTCCTCGCAGAGCATGAAGTCCGTGGCGAAGACGCCTATCCCCAGGGCCGAGAGCGCTCGGATGGAGTAGAAGTTCGAGCGCGCGAGTTCCATCATAACGATGTCCGAGCATTGCCCCAGCCAGCGGATGGCGTCGTCGTCGGCCTTCATCTCCCTCGGGGCCACGTACTCGGCCCACGGCTGCTGCGGCGGCGTCAGCCAGTTGTAGTCGCCGCTGGCGAAGGTCTGCGCCGCCTGAATCGGGGTCGTGTCGTAGATCTGGTCCGTCCAGCCCGACACCCCCTCGGTCTTCTCCACCTGAATGTCGGAGTCCTGAGGCAGGAAGTAGTTTGAAATACTCTGCCAGTCGTCCTTGAAGATGTAGTCGCGCTTCTCGCAGAGCGCGGCGTACTTCTTCAATTCCTCCTCTGCGAGGTCGTCCCTCACGTCACTGTCGCGGAAAGGGAATCCATGTCCCTAGGGCCGGCGTGCTTCGTGGCGGTGTTGGATGGAGCCGGGTTGAAGATCTGGTCAAGGATCGGGTCGCCCATGCGGGGGTCCTTGCCGTAGCGGCCGCTCTCGTGCTCCCACCTCTTGGCTATCTCCGGGTGGTGGATGTGCATGTATTGCCTCTGCTTCTCGGATTCGAATGGCATAAGTCACCTAGGGTATGTTCTTCCTGTAGGAGGAGGGGGAGCCGGGTGGCGTCCCCGGGCCTCCAGTTTGTCCCGGGGTCCAAGCCGTGTCGCCTGCGAGCATCGTCTTCTTGACGCTCTTCTTCAGCAAATTCGCCTGAGCCAAGTCCTGCTCGGCCGCGATGACACTGGGGTCGTCGGCCGTCACGGGCGGGGCGGGGGTGGGCGTTGGCGCGCTGGCGATGTCGGTCGACCCGCCCTTAAACTGCTGCTGCTCCAACTGCCTTCTCAGGGGAAGCCTTTTCATTGGCGAGGCGACTCATCTCCCCCAAAGCGTAAAAACGCAACTCGTTTTTTCTCTCGAACGAGATCCACGGGAGCGGGAAGGGCATGTGCCTCTCCAGCTTCGAGAGGTCCCCGGCGAAGAGGTACACGTGCCACGTGTCGCACTCGGACGACGGCCACCAGGCCGACGGGCAGACGACGAGCTCCGCCGGCGCGTCGCGGCGGACGGGCCTCGCCATGATGAAGAGCTCGGGGCCTGAGTAGACCCAGCCGTGCCTCAGGTGCATGTCAAGGTCGACCTCGAAGGAGCGGACGCAGAGCTCCTGCTGGTAGACCCGCTTCGCCTCCGGGTAGGGGTTCACCCGATCCTCCAGACGCTTCCGTCCGAATAGACCGGCACCGTGTTGGTGCCGCCGCCCTGGCCCGCCGTGGAGAAGGAGAAGGACACGATCTGGCTATCCGTCACGACGGTGCGCGCCCCGATCCCGGCCGTCCCGGCGCTGGGCAATTTCGAAATCAAATACGAGGCGCTGCCCCCGGTGACGGGCGGGTTCCCGGTCGGGGTGGCGTTGTCCTGCTGGGGCCCGACGGCCTGACGGTCGGTGCCGCTCGTCTGGTCGGTGTTCGAGCCGGCGAGGGTTATGGGGGCCGTGGGGCCGGTCGACTGGTCGGGGGCGCTCACCGTCTAAGCTTCTTGGATACCGAGCGCACGATGAGCGATAGTTTCGCGGTCTCCATCTGGTCCTCCCTGCTCTTGAACTCGCAGCCCTGCCGCAAGGTCCCCATGTGAATCCAGCTCCCGTCCCGGGCCCGGACCATCGGTTTAAGGCAGTTCATGCAGACCGGGGCGGGGGCGGTCCTGACGACGACGCTCATGCGACCAAGGGCCGGTGCTCGACCTGCCTGTCGAACGACAGCGGGGCGCAGGGCCAGATCTCCCTCTTTGCCAGATTGGCCCTGGCGATCTCGCCCGCCTTGGCGCAGTCTTGGCAGACGTAGACCCCGAGCTCCCTGTCGGGCCAGCCCACGTGGGGCTGCTCGCCGCAGCACCCGCACAAGTTCGTGGACGAGGAGAGCTTGTGGCCCGTCGGCGTCGGCGGTGGCTCGCCCTTGGGCGTCTCGCCCTTGAACGGGTCCCACTCCTTCTGCGGCTTCCCGAAGATGTTCATCGTATGACTCGGAAGAGTCTCTGCCTCTTCTGGCTGAAAGGATAGCTCGATTCGCTGGGCCCGCGCAAGGCCGTTCTTGGGCCCGAGTGGCCGCGGCGGGACTCTAAAGCCACCTCGGCGTCGCCCCCAAGGGTCCCGGTCGCATACGCCTCGCTGAAGGTCCTAAGCGCATCCGCCCCGTGGCTGTACTCGTCGTGGAGGGGCTCCTCGCTTATGATCCCGTTCTCGTTAAGCTCCCTCCGGGAATAGTACTCAAGGCAGTCCAAACCCGAGGGCGTCGCGTCCAAGGGCGTCCCGAATGTCTTCGAGCAGTTGGTCGCATGAATCCAGCACCTAGGCAGGAGGGTCTCCGTCAGCCGGTGTATCCCCCGCCACTTGTCGGGCGTGCAGAATACCACGTTCAGGTGCTCCAGACCAGCGTGCAGGAGGTCCCCCCGCCACGTCCCGCCCTGCCTGTCCTCGTGCTCCGCGTCGTGCGGAAGGTAGTGCGCCTTCACCGAGCGGCCGTGCCTCTTCTCCCACTGGGCGATCACCTCCGCGTAGTGCCCCGGCCCCTGCCCCTTCGCCGAGTAGAAATCCAATAAATTGATGTCCTTCCCGATCATCTGGATAAGCCAGATGCACGTGTAGTCGCTCCTGCCCAAGTCCCAGAACGTGTACAGCGGGGCCGCCTGATCGCAGAGGAAGTCCACGATCCTCCTCTGGTTCCTAAGCTGCGAGATCACGCCCCCCCAGATCGCCCCCGGAACAGCCGCCGCGAAGCTGCACTCGTACTCCCTGTTGAAACTGTCTTCGCCCATGTGCTTCTTGGCCGACAGGAGCTCGTCGGCGGGCAGGATGCCCGACTCCGACGCCTTGAGCAGCATCGTGAAGTACTCCGGGTCCTTCAGCGCCGCGTCGTATAGACGGAAAAAGGCATTGCGCCCCTTCGGAGTACCAATCCACACACACCACCCAACTCGATCCGACAAAGCAGGCCGCAGGAAGTCGGTCCACACCTCCGGGGCCATGTCGACAGGCTCATCCACCACCGCCCCATCCAGATAAATGCCACGAAGCGCATCGTAGTTGTCCGCCCCGTAGAGCGAGACCCGCCCCCCTCCGCAGCCCGCCGGGAATTCCACATACAGCTCGCTCTCGCTCACCTTCCGCCCGGGGACCGACTTCGTGTAGAGCTTGAGGTAGTCCCAAGCCACCATCTTTGCCTGCTGGCGGTAGGGGGCCAAGTACCCGAACCTTGGGGCGGGCTTCCCACAGGTGAGGGCCCCCCGGACAAGCTGGTTGACCCCGGCCACGGTCTTGCCGGCCCGACGGTGGACGACGAGTACACCCCACCGCTTGGTGCTGAGGTGGAAGGCAACAAAAGGGGCCCTGGGAAAATACTCGATTGTAACATGCAAGCCAGGCGCTCCTAGTCGTTCAAAGCCTCCACCGTCCCGTCAGGCCACGCCCTCCATAGCGTAGGACCCCCTTCCGCCTCAAAGAAGTCGCACGGCCTCCCCTGCCTCTTCGCAGCCCCGAGCGCCACGCCGCGCGCCGACAGCCCCGCCCTCTCGTCACTCCTCACAAACCAGTCCACATCAATCACAGGAACAGTGTCGCCCATGTCGTGAGACATCAGGGGCCTTCAGGCAGAGTAGTGCAACCAAAATAACAAAAAAAATTCGGAGAGGGGGTCGTCCCCGATCCGCAGGCAGAGCATTCGGGACCCTCCCCTACCCCGAAGCATGCTTAACGTGACTCAGGTACACGCTGAAT
>JBEKFK010000135.1:0-5249 GCA_050013375.1 Nitrososphaerales archaeon
GATCGAGGAGGAAGGAGGGGCACGAGACGTGTTGCGGGAGTCACGAGTGAGCTCGCGGCGTCGTAGGACCTCCGCCAGCCTCTCCGCCAGTCCAGTGTGAAAATCACGCAGCAGCAGGTCCGCACCCGGCTCCCTAGGCAGGAAGCTGCGAATGGAGGAAGGGATGAGGGCAGCCGCAAGTTGCAAAAGATGGGCTGTCACCCAGGTGGCGGGAAGGGGTGCGACGGAAACACCACGGCGCTGAGCAAAATGAAGCCACAATCGGCTCGCAACGTCCCCACAATCAGCAGCTCCAGTCCCAAGGCAGGCTGAGATGGCATGAGCGTCGTCTTCCGCAGGTGAAGAGCAGCACCAGCATTGTGGAGATGAAAGTATCCCCGAGCGAGTGAGGCGAGCATGAGTCGCCAATCCGCCGCTGCGCACGCGGGCCAACCACTTCTGCACGGAATGAGCCACCACATGCACAAACTCTCTGTTCACCACACAGGGGGAGCGGAAAACGTATACGGAGGGCTCCCACTCAATGGTCATCCCAGATGGAAAAAGCTGCGCCAGCCACTCTCGCCGCTTGGGAGTCCACCAAAAGGAGGAAATCGCCGCCTCGAGGTCCGTGACCCAGCCGCCGTGAGAATCACGCACCCGAACAGCATCCGCAAATCGAGGGTCTCGACAGTGCTCCTCCTTGGATAGGTTTGAAGCAGTAGCCTTGGCTAGTCCGTCAGCGCGGTCGTTCCCACACGCTCGGAGGTCTCCGGCTTGGATCGCCTTAATGTCATGGGCTGTCACCTTTTCCAACGTAGGGGCAGTGCCATGTTGAAGCAGTGAATATAAGAAGCAGCGAACTTCCTCACGTACGGGGCACGACAGGACGGCATTCACACCACGCCGGCCCCAGGACTGAATGAGGCGAAGGGACGAAAGTGAATCAGTCAGCACCAGGGGAGGTGCCTCCGTAAACTGCGCTGCAAGCGACAGAGCCACAAGCTCGCACTGAGTCGAACTGCAGGGTAGAGCAAGGCGACAGGCTCGGTGAACCCCAGACGAGCCCTGCCACGCGGCGGCACCACCACCAGCCGTACCAACGGAGCCGTCGGTCCACACAGTGCCTTCAGGAAGCCGTAGGCCATCGCGAGGGCGTAGAAGGACAGTACCAGAGGAGGAGGGTTCAGGGTCTAAGACTGGCCACTGAGACGCCCGGAGACACGACGTGTTGTGCACCAAAGACCACCCAATGGAGGCTAGTGCCGCCGCCAGTGCCGGCGTAGAGTCTGCCCACTGAGTGGCGCCATGAGGCAAGGAGAGGTGCCGATGGAGAAGGCCTACCAGATTAGCGGTGTTGGCGAGCGCAACCACCCACTTCAACTGCCGGTCCAAGGCTTCCAGAGTCGGGTCCCGAGCTGCACATGCCCCCAAAGGGAGTCCAAAGAGGACTTCGTTGGCCCCGTAGGTGGAGATCCCAAGCTGAGGCTTGTGAGCAATCGCCTTCCGGCCCTGGACGCGTAGGGATCGGAGCTGTGCAGCAGGAATGTGGCGGAGCTCACAGCCATATAACGCCTGTGCCAACACCTTGGAGCGCCACATCTGCGCCACCACAGCCGCTGGGAGGGGCAAGGACCCCAATCGCTGCGCCGACAGGGATGCTTTCTGCAGGCGGGGTGTGACATGCGCCTTCGTAGCCGTCGCTTCATGCAGACCGAGCTCAACACCCACTATCTTGAACGTGGCGCGAGTCTTCAGGGCAACCAACGTCCCACCATCGACGAAGTCCACAGGTAGTCCATCCCCCTCGCTCGTCCATAGTTGGGTCTTGGGGAGTTTAACCCGTAACCCAAGAAGCCGACACCACTCCAGGTAGCCCTTGATCAGGAACTCCAGCTCGGCCCATGACGTCCCTATCAACACCACGTCATCCGCGAAGCTCGCCGAGGACAGGAACGTGTGGTAAAAGGGGACTCCTTTGCCTGAGGCCGCGGCCCAGCGGTGAAACGCCTCAAAGAGCACGTTCAGCAAGTCGGGGCTGGCTGGGCAGCCCTGAGCAAGGCCATTGGTGACCTGCCACTCTGCTCCCTGTGAGAGGCCGTAACGGAATCGCTGGCGCAGCTGCTGGTAAAAGCTTCGGAAGCACTGGACCACGCCGGAGTTCACCCCAATGTGTGCGAGCACGCCAAACACTGCCCACCACGGGAGTGATGGGAAGCATCGCTCGACGTCGAACGACGCCAGCCACAGCGGAGACTGGCGCCGGTTCTGCAGCACCATGACGTCGCTCAGCAATTGTGCAAGATGGAGCTGACCCACCTGTGCGCGAAACCCCATCGCGGCCGTGCCTAAGTACACTGTTTGAAGGGTGGGTCTCCATGTCAGCACGATGCCCTTGGCCCACATCCGGTACAGGATGTCCAGGACAGTGATCGGCCGTTGGTCGTGCGGCCGCGTGCCACCAGAGGCTTTGGGAATCATGGTGACGAAGGCGTGCACCACCTCCTGAGGCCAGTGACCCTCTCGCTCCACCAAATTCAGGAGATCGGCAATCCGCTGGAGAATAGCATCTGGAAGACTGCGCCAAACCGCCACAGGAATCCGTCGTACTCCAGACGAAGCGGACTCTCTCGTGCATCGCAACACCAGTTTCACCCGAGGCAAACTCCACCGTTCGTGCGGCCAGGTACACCGAGGAATGTGTGAGAAGAATTGGGAGGCAGCAAATGTCTCCCAGCACTGCTTGGGATCAACTCCGCGCTGTCGGCACCATACATCCTGGACCCAGAACTCACGCACCGCCAAATCGACCTCCTCCAACGTCGTGCATTGGGTCCCAGAAGCCAGAAGGACGGGGCAGGATCCCCAGGCGGGGGCGTCAGGGTCAAGCCATCGGTACACAGCAGAAGGCCGCTCGGCCCACAAGGCAGGAAAACGACCACGCCAGCGGGCAGTCCGCTCCGCACGCATCTCTCGCAGCGCTGTGGATAACTCAGCCCGGTGAACGGCAATTCGTGTCTCCACCCACTGAAGCAAGGCATATCGGGAAGAGGAGCTGGGGAGATCGGGGGCAGCTCTCCTCAGCTTGTCCAGTACAGAGAGTAGGCGGTAAGTAAATGGACCCATGACATGCATCTCTCGGCGCAGCAGAGCTGAACAATGTCCCAGCAGGGACAGCGTCGCCCGAGCCTGTAGCGCGGCAGTAGACTGGTATGCTGGGCGCCGAGTAGGCGGGCGCTGGCACCAGCCTCCCGCCAGATCCACCAGACCGTCAAAGCTTCCTTGGAGCAGAGCTGAGAGCTGACTCGCTGTGGTAGTAGGTGCCGCAGCCAACACACGGAGCACAGAGGGTGAGGCCATCCACGTTTGCACCAGCTGTAGCCACTCCTCAGATTCACGGAGGGATGACGAGGGTAGAAGGAGCAACGAGGGCAGCTGCGGAGGAGGGCGGTACCACGGGATCCCCAGACTTTGGTGTAAGTTCAATTCCACGACGATAGGGAAGTGGCCGTCACTGTCGAAGACTCCAGACTGGACATAGACTTTCTTCACCAGAGAGAGTGCAGACCGGGAGCCCAAGACAAGGTCGCAGCGGGACTCTCGCGTGTCCGCTCCGCGAGAATGGCGGAAGGTGTAGGCATACTCCTCCGGCGACACCACCAGTTGCATGTCGAGGAAGGGGCCAGCAGGGCCAAGAAGGTTAGTGAGCAGTGGGCAGACGTCGCCTGACCCCGAGGCGAAATCCCGGTGGGGTGACACTGTACCGTTGAAGTCGCCCATCAGCAGCGTCGGCACTTGCAAGTCCAGGCTGGCCACCATGTCTCCAAAGGCGGAGTCGAAGGCAGCACGGATGGGATTCTCATGTAATGGAGCATATACGGAGAAAATCCGTAGACCCCGAGGCAGCCCAGGCCGAGGAGGGACGTGCACCGCGTGCACCCGAGACATGCCGTGAAGCTTCCGCTAGGCCGCGCCTTGTGGAAGGAGAGCAGCCACCGCCACGCCAGGGAACGCCAGTACACCCACTCCACAGCTATCACCGTGTCCACCAGTGGTGCGCGCCAGAACGGGATGACCGTGGTGAAGAGTATAGCCCTTCTTTGTTGCCAGTGCCCTGGCCCTCTCCAGCGGGATGAGGGAGAGCTTCGTCTCCTGTAGGGCCATCAACTCCACCCCAGTAGCCTCAAGAGGGGCGAGGCGAGCGTCACTCCATCGGGAAATATTCCAGGTGCCCACTCGCACCTCACCCACCGAGCACGTGTTGTGCAAGGAGGACCCTGTGGCCGAATTACTGGACGTCATCATTGGCGCCATCCACCTGAGTACGGAGACGCTTAGTATCAGCATCTGTGGAAGGAGAAGGGGGAGGAGGCATAGACGCGTCTCCCACAAAATCTAGCGGCGAAGAACTCCGTGGAGTAGAAGGTTCCGTAAGGGGGTGCTTCCTCGAATTTCCACGGAGAGGCTGTACTGACGAGACCTCACAAACCATAGCGACTGGACCATGTGTCTGAGCCAGCTGCTCCTGAAGGGCCTGGTTGAGCTCCATTTGTTGGCTGAGGAGAGATGACAGGCGGCGAACCTCATCTTCCAGAGCCTGAAGACGAGCAGCAGTAGGCTGAGTACTTACCACACTCGCAACAGAAGCCACGACTACAGGAGGGCTACCGTGGTCAGTAGCACTGTGGCTGCTGCCACCCAAGACGGCAGAAGAGGTTGTGCACCGATTATTGTTGCTCCAACCATTGGTTGAAGACCCAGCCCCGTCGCTACGACCAAGACCACGGCCGTCGCTACCACTACCATTTCCCCGACCACGACGGCCCCCACCACGGTCACCACCACTGCGCTGACTACCGCAATTTCCTCCGGTGCGGGATCGATCGGGAGCTGGTGAAGAAGGAGGCGTGGGCTTGTTGAGCAGCTGTTGGAGGGTCGGCTGGGCACTGCCCTGACGGCGCAAAACCCTGAAAGGAGTAGGAGGTATGACAGTGGGATGCCCCGGAAGCGGCGCATTACTAGCTGTGCCAACTGACGTGGAGGTAATCACTGAAGGAGGAACCGTAGAGGCAAAATGTGCAGTCGGCGGAGGCGGACTCGCTACTAGAGGTGCGTCACACGCCATGGGAGCATTACCACGAATCACAGCTCCGACCCAGCTAGTGGGCTCTAGACCTGAAAGAGGTCGGAGGGGAGGAGCAACCCGGGAAGCCGCGGCAAGTCGTATGGTCGTAGAAGCCTGGTGTCGCGGCTGCACACGCTTCACCAAG
>JBEKFK010000136.1:0-5240 GCA_050013375.1 Nitrososphaerales archaeon
GGAGAGTCTGTCGGACGCAGACCACATCGGCACGAAGTTGCAGGTCACCTTGAACCCCCTCGACCTCGCCTCGCCCATGAACCTCTCCGCAGCCCTGAACTCGTCTCTCTTCACCACGGGGAGATCCAAGTCGAGACCCTTGCTTGTCGGGAGTACCCTCAGGGCCGGGCTCACCCGCGCCCCGTAGTTCGCCTTCTCGATCTGCGAGTGGAAATCGAGGAGCTCTATGCCATCGACTTTGGTGTACCGCGAGAGGTCGTCGAGGAGCCTCTCGGTCTCGCCGAGCGCGACCCCCCACGGGACGAAGACGGATCTCAAGGCGGTTCCTCCTGCATTGTTGCAGGCGTTAATTAAGGCGGTAGGCGGTGCGCACCGGTTCCGAATCGTCTCTCGGGAGGCTCGGCCGGTGGTGGAGGACGCGTCGTTCGCGGCCGGTGATTACAGGTCGCCCGTCAGGGCTCGACCCCGATCATCTCGAGCACGCTGGGCTCTATCATGTGGAACTTCTTCCCATCCTTCGCTAGTCTGACGGCAACCTTCTCCTGAGAGGTGAAGTAGCATTCGTCGAGGCTGTAGTACGCAAGCACTCCGTGATCCTTGTTCAGGCAGACGTGGACGCGGAACTCTTTGGCGAGGTACATCCTCCCGCCGCAGAGGAGGCAGGCCCGGTCCGCTTCGTCGGCGGCGAGGCCCGTGGGGACCGTTCCAGGGGGCGCGCAGACTTCATCAGCCTGTTTCTTCTTCGGCATTCTCGTCTCGCCGAAGGCCCGTGGGGCCTACAGAAGTAGATTGCGGGGCCCCACCGCGACGCCAGCCCCCTGGCGGAGTGGGGGCTACAGAACCCCGTGCTTGCGCCAGGTCTCGCCCAGGAGCACGCCCTTGGCCAGGTCCCTGCGCACGCCGTTCTCCCTGCTGACCTTCTTGTAGGCCCGCTCGAGCGCCTCGTCCTCGATTTCCTTCGGGATGGCCACGACCCCGTCAAGGTCGGCGAAGACGATGTCGCCCGGCTTGATGGTGGCGTCGCCGCATCGGACCTGGCGGTCGTACTCCATGATCTCCGACCTTCCCTTGGAGTCGGTCGGCGATGTCCCGGTGCAGAAGAGCGGGAAGTCCATGACCAGGAGCTGGCGTGTGTCCCTGGCGCAACCCTCGATTATCGTACCCCTCGCGCCCCTGGCCCTCGTTGCCGTCGACAGGAGCTCGCCCCACAGCGCGGCGGTCGAGTCGCTGGTGACGATGACCGGGACGTCGTCGGGCTTTAGGCTGTCAAGTGCCTCCATGGTGACCTTGTACGGCTCGTCCGGGATCTCGAAGACCCTCGAGGCGAACATCGGCCTCGCCCTTCCGGCCAGGACCATGCCTGGTCGGATCGGACGGATGAGGTTGTTCAGGGTGTGGTCGCGGACGCCCATGTCGTCCAGGATGTCCGAGATCACCGCCGAGTAGAGCTTCCTCTCCATCCGTTCGAAGATTGTCCCTTCGCTGCGAGTCTGGCCCATTCGTCTGTCTGGGAACCCGTTTCTGTATTTATGCCTTGGAAAGAACCATCATGCCCCTCGATCCTAGGAGGACCGAGCATCTGGGGCGCCACTGATCTTCTGATCACGGGCACCCGAAAAGAGATATCAGTCCGGAGTCGGACGAAGATCCATGGAATCTTCTCGCGTGGCGCTCGTCACTGGCGCATCGTCGGGCTTCGGAAGGGCAATCGCGACGCTCCTGGGAAAGAACGGGTTCAGGGTCTTCGGCACTTCCCGGAAGCCTGAGGGTGAGGCGACGGAAGGCTTCCAGCTGCTAGCCCTCGACGTGACCTCGGACGAGTCTGTCCGGGCATGCATCCGATCCATATTGGACCAGGCGGGGAGGCTCGACCTGGTCGTCAACAACGCCGGGTTCGTCCTCTCGGGGGCCATCGAAGAGACCTCCATCGAGGAGGCGAAGTCTCAGTTCGAGACGAACTTCTTCGGGGTCTTGCGCGTGACGCGGGAAGTACTTCCGATAATGCGCGGGCAGCGGGGCGGACAGATAATCGTGATGGGATCCGTGGGAGGCCTCCTCCCTGGCCCGTTCGAGGGCATGTACATCTCGACGAAGCACGCCCTGGAGGGCTACACTGAGACGCTGCGCCTGGAAGTGAAGGGGTTCGGCATCAGGGTCTCGATAGTCGAGCCGGGGTTCTTCAAGACCGGCCTCTTCAAGTCGGAGACGCCGGTCAGAGACCACCTTCCGGAGTACGACGTTGCCAGGAAGAACGCGTCGATGGTCCGCGAGGGTGAGCACAGGGGGAAGGCCCTGGACCCGGTGCTCGTGGCGGAGCTGGTCCTCAAGGTTGCAAACTCGAACTCACCGCGAATCAGGTACGCCATCGGGAGGGAGAAGGGGGCGATCACGCTCAAGAAGCTGGTCCCCGAGGGGCTATACGAGAGCCAGACGAGGAAGCACTGGAAGCTTGATGCCCCTACGGCCTAGCATATTCTTCCTTGAACTCGATATCGTTGACGACCTTGCGCAGGTCCACCCTCTTGATGCGCTCCTCTTCGAGGTCAAGCAGGTCGAGCAGCGCGGACTATCCCTCGCTCTCCCTCGAGGTGACGTCCCCGCCAGAGTTCTAGAACTCCACCCCCCCCAGTCCCTCCTCGCGAGGAAAGCTGGGCGCTTCGCCGGCACCGTCATGTTGGCGCGGACAGTGCCCGGGTCCGCCTGAACTAGCCGATGCTCCCCTGGCTCGACGTCACCGTCGTTGTGACCGTGACGGTCTCGGTGACCGTGTACGTCTGAGTAACCGTGTAGATCTGGGTGACGGTCACGTAGATGGTCTGGGTCGAAGTCTGGGTCAGGGTCTGCGTCTGGAGGTCCGTTACGGTAGTGGCCTCGGTTGTAGTCTCCGTCGTCGTGCTGGGTGCAGCGGTCGATACGGTGGTGACAGTCGATGTCGAGGTCTCGGTCCTCGTGGTGTTGCTCACAACCACGCTCGTCACGACTATGAGCTGCAGCGTCGTCACGGTAGAGGTGCTCTGGTTTGCCGTCGAGGTCGTCGTGACGGTGTACGTCGTCGTCACGGTCTGCTGGTTGGACGAAAGGGTTGTCGAAATGCCCACCCCGAGCGTCGCCATCACTATGACAAGCACCGCGAGCACGGGCACCGCAGCGATACCCGCCGACCGGTGACTACTTGCCCCTCTCATGTCTCCCACCTATCGCCAAATATGCCAGCTGGATTCCGAAAAGAAGGGCCAGGATCGAGGACGCCGTAAGAGCAGAGACGCTGTTGGACAGGTGCCCTACCACGGAGATTGCGTAGACGCAGGAAGAGGCGGCTGCGGCGAATGCGATGAAGTAGGTGCTCTCAGCGTCGAGCAGCGAGTAGAGGCTGACCTCCGCCGACGTCCTGATCCTGCCCCTCGTGATCAGGACGTAGTATACTGACTGGATTAGGAGGAGGAAGAAGAGTATCATGACCACGGTCTGCGCCTCGGCGAACAACCCGCTCGCCTCGCTCCCAGAACCGTTGGCGAGGTAGGACCCGACGAGGACCACCGCCGCGGCGGAGAACGAGAAGAGCGCGAGCGTTGTGTTGGACCAGGCGAGCCGCTTCCTGACCTCATTGATCCCCGGGGCTGGGTTCAACCGAACGGTCAACGAACGAACTTGATTTAACCGTTTAGGGAGGTGAAATGAGAATCTCCATCGGGAGCCGGGTGTATCCTTCTTCGCTATCAGGCCCGTACTTCAAGGGACGGTTCTCACATCTGGCAATCGTGTCTCCCCGTTAATAGGTCAGATTCTGGCTAGACGCTTCGTGGGATAGAATGTTCGATGGTGTGGTGGCACGTCACAACCGACTGCATCCACACCGCGCCATGCACCTCGAGAGGCTTGCCTGCGAGATGGTGCTCGTCGCGCTGGTGCTGAAGGTCTCGGTCGCCGGTATCACACTCTTCGTGCTCTCCAACGGGGGAGCGGAGCTGAACCCCCTGTCCGTGATCTCTCTGCCCTACTGTCTCGAATCGTTCCTTGCGATTGGCGGAGCGATAGTCTGCGTATCCGTGTTCGTGAACAACAAGGCCCAGCGACTGATCCTCTATTCGTTCATCCTCTCCCTCACGCTCTTCGACCTGGCGTGGGACGTGACCCAAGCCTTCAACCTCCCAATCTACGAAGGCATCGTGGACGCTGCCTTCATCACCGCCGCGATTCCGACTTTCACAGCCCTGCACATCCAGCAGAACCATGACATCTACGGGAACGGACCCGGCTGAAACCCGGTCGTGGCACCCTCGCTCCTCAGTCAGGGTCCAAGTTCTTACCGCGAGACCCAGGAAGGAGGGTATCGCTATGTCGCTTCAAAGTCCAGCCAACGTCAGTTCGGAACGGGCTGACCGGCGACCGCGCCCACACCCTACTCGAAGGGTCTCAGTCTGACGAAATCCACCGAAGGTTCGACCTGATGGGCCGAAGGTCTCCCTGTACCTCGAGGAGCTCTTCGCTGTGGACGCAGAACTGGGGCGATGGCCCGAGCACCATCTGCCGCCTCCAGAGGTCGGTCCTCCTGTCTCCCACGGCCTTTGCCAGTTCGTCGTAGTACGCCCGATAGGATGGGCCTATCGGCTTCTCGATCCATGTAACGTAGCGTGAGTCTCGCAGCTTGAGCGAGCCGCTGATCGTCTTGAATATCGCTCCGGCTCCCTTCATGTAGTCCTTGGCGATCGAGTCGTGAGGGTCTCGCGAGCCTCCGCCGATTGCGGCCTCGTTCAGGGCCTCGAGGGCCGTGAAGTTCTCGACCACGTACCAGTCCTCGTACAGACTGCGGCCCTGGGGGCCCCAAGGCAGGCCGTCTACTCGGAAACTCGACCCTTCAATGAACCCGGATGGCTTCGCAGAATTGAGGGACCCCAGAAACGAGCGGATTTTCGCCTCGTAGGCGTCCGCGGGTACCTCGGGGCGGGGCCAGTGCCAGAAGACGTAGGCAAGAGAGCCAGACACGCCCTCCGAATCCTGACCCGGGTAGTAATGCGTTTGGGAGGGCGTACGAATTGACCGGGAGGGCGGTCCCAGCATATATGAACCAGATGGCCCCCGGATGGTGCAATGGAGACAGCCCCAGAACTGCGTTCTGCCTTTCCCGGGCTGAGGGTGGTCGAGCTGAAGCTGGCGGGGCTCACGGTGAGGAGATCCGACCCAGACCTGGAGAAGTTCAAGACCGAAGTCCAGGAACGAGTCCGTAGGAGGACGGCCTCCCT
>JBEKFK010000137.1:0-5204 GCA_050013375.1 Nitrososphaerales archaeon
CTCGGTCGTCTGATGACCTACAACCACGCCGTGCTGGGCATGGTGGGGGCCTCGAACGAGAGGCTCGACAAGCTCGTCGACCTCTGCCTCGAGAGCGGGTGCTACGGGGCGAAGCTCACGGGGGCGGGCGGCGGAGGGAGCGTCCTCGGGGTCGCCCCTGCCTCGGAGACGAAGGAGGTTGCCTCGCGCCTAGCCGCCAAGGGGTTCAGGACGTTCGTAAGTGAGGTCCCGTCGGGAGGATTGAGAGTGTGGACAGCCGAGCAGTAGTCGTAAAACTAGGCGGCTCGATAATCAGCGAGAGCAAGACGAAGAGGTTCTCCTACAGGGGAGAGGCGGTGACCTCGATCGCAAGGGCCATCTCTTCCTCGGGGGTGGACGTCGTGGTCGTCCACGGGGGCGGCGCCTTCGGACACCCGATCGCGAAGCAGTACGGCCTCTCATCCCGGACCTCCAAGCCCTCGCCCGAAGGCGTGTCCGAGACAAGGCGTGCAATGTTCTACCTCAACGCGCGCATCTGCGACTCGTTCATGGCCGGAGGGCTCCACCCCTTCACGTTCTCGCCGTTCCCGCTCCTGGCGGCCGCGGGAAGGAAGGGCGCCAGATGGCTCGAGGAGACCATGGGAGCGGGGCTGACCCCGGTCACATTCGGCGACGTCGTGAAGGACGGTGCCGGCTTCAAGATACTCTCCGGAGACACGATCGCGCTCCTCCTCTCGAAGTTGCTGGGAGCCGAGCGGTGCGTCTTCGTGATGGACGTGGACGGCATCATGGGCCCCGGGGGGCTTCTCCGTTCGGTGGACAAGAGAAACGCGGCAGAGCTGGAGCTCTCGCCCTCGGAGGACGCGACCGGAGGAATCGCCCTCAAGCTCAGGGAGGCCCTGAGGATGGCCTCCGCGGGGACGGAGGTCGCGTTCGTGTCCGGGTTCAGGCCCGCGGAATTCTCCAAAGCCTTAAAGGGTCTCAGGTTTCACGGTACAACAGTAAAGGATCCTTCTCGTGAGTAAGAGCGAAGACGCGAGGATAAGGGAGATTATCCGGAGAAAGGAAGAGGGGATCGACGTCGTTCTCGGCAAGAACGTGCAGGCGAGGGAGGGGACGACCCTCCTCGAGTGCGTCCGCCTGATCCACTGCGCCCTCCCCGAGATGGACCTCTCCGACATCGACCTCTCGGTCACATTCCTGGGGAAGAGGCTCAAGGCGCCCCTGGTCGTGGACTCGATGACGGGAGGCGCGCCGAAGGCGGAGGAGATCAACGGGACCCTCGCCGAAGTCGCCGAGGAGCGCGGACTAGCGATGGGCCTGGGAAGCCAGCGGGCGGGCCTCCTCTCCGAGAGCATGGCGCGGACCTACTCCGTAGCCAGGAAGAGGGCGCCGACCGCCTTCCTCTTCGCGAACATAGGCGGGGCGCAGCTGGCGAAGGGTTTCCCTATCCAGGATGCCGAGAGGCTCGTCTCGATGATTGGGGCGGACGCGCTCGCAGTGCACCTCAACCCTCTCCAGGAGGCCGTCCAGCCCGAGGGCGAGACCTCTTTCAGGGGCGTCCTTGGCGCGATCCGCGAGCTCTGCCACGGCCTCTCGGTTCCGGTGATGGTCAAGGAGGTCGGCGCCGGGATAAGCCGGGAGGTCGCTAGGGAGCTGGAAGGTGCCGGGGTGAAGGCGATTAACATCTCGGGGGCGGGCGGTACGAGCTGGGCCGGGGTGGAGGCGCTGAGGGCTGCCGATCAGAAGAACCCGTCCAAGGCGACGCTGGGCGCGCTCTTCTGGGACTGGGGCATCCCGACCGCCGCAGCGCTGCTGGAGGCCAGGGACGCGGTCCGCGTTCCTTTGGTCGCCTCAGGAGGGCTGAGGAACGGGCTCGAGGTCGCCAAGTGCCTCTCGCTGGGAGCTGCGGCCTGCGGAATGGCGAGGCCCATGCTCGAGAGCGCCTCGAAGGGGAGGAAGGCGCTCGATGCGTTCACGGAACAGACGCTCCTGGAGCTGAAGACGACGATGTTCGTCACGGGCGCCCGGGCGGTCCCCGAGCTTGCGGCGGTCAGGAAGATCATCACCCCTCCGCTGACCTACTGGGTCGATTGATCATGGTAGAGTACTCTCAGATGCTCGAGGAGATGAAGGGCGTGAAGTCCCGCGTGGACCGTCTGCTCCTCGAGGACATCCTGCCAAAGACGCACACGATAGCAGAGGTCGAACTCCTCTACAAGATGATGCGCGACTACCCCGAGCGAGGGGGGAAGGGCATGCGCCCGTTCATCTGCGTCACCAGCTGCAGGGCCTTCGGGGGGACAGAGGAGGAGGCTCTGCTGACCGCCTCCTGCCTTGAGCTCTTCCAGAACTGGATACTCATCCACGACGACATCGAGGACGGGTCGGAGCTGAGACGGGGTGCCCCGGCCCTCCACAAGAAGTACGACTGGACGCTCGCCCTGAACACCGGCGACGCCCTGCACGGGAGGATGTGGCAGGCCCTCCTCAGGAACCGCGAGATTCTGGTAGGGGAGAGGACCCTGGACGTCATGGACGAGTTCGCACGAATGATCAACGAGACTACGGAGGGGCAGCAGATGGAGCTGAGCTGGGTCGTGGGCAAGAACTGGAGGATCTCTGAGGAGGACTACTACCGAATGTGCACCAAGAAGACCTCCTGGTACACTGTCATCGGCCCGATGAGGCTCGGGGGGATAGCGGCCGGCGCAGACTCCCAGACGCTAAAGTCCCTCATCGACGCCGGGACCACGCTCGGGGTCGCGTTCCAGATACACGATGACGTCCTGAACCTCTCGGCTGGCGCGAAGTACGGGAAGCAGTACGCCGACGACCTCCTGGAGGGCAAGCGCACGCTCATCCTGATCCGCCTCCTCCAGGTCGGGACCCGCGAGGAGAAGCAGAGGATGGTGGAGCTCTTCGCTATGTCCAGGGAGGACAGGAAGACCCACCTCGACGAGATACTCGAGATGATAGAGCGGTACAAGGTCCTCGGCTTCGCCAACGAGAGGGCGACGGACCTCCTCGGGAAGGCGCTCGCGACCCTGCGCACCGTCCGCTGGCCGGGGGAGCGTGAGGCCGTCTCCAGGCTCGAGGAGATCGCGCGCTACTCGGTCGAGCGGGACTGGTAGGGAGCTTTGAGCATAAGCGAGCAGGACAGGTCATCCATGGAGAAGTACGCCCTCCAGAACGCATCGAGGCACGGAGGCAGGGCGGAGGTGGGGGCTGTCGTCAGCAAGGTCCTCGGGGACTCGCCGGCCCTGAGGACGATCGCCAAGGACGTCGCGCGGGCATCGGCGGAGGTGGTGAAGTCCGTCAACGCCCTCACGCTGCAGCAGCAGGAGCAGAGGCTGAAGGAGAAGTATCCCGAGGCGGTGGAAGAGCGCAAGCAGGAGCAGAGGGTCGGGCTGGCGCCTCTCGAGGGCGCGGTCAAGGGAAGCTTCGTCGTCCGGCTGCCTCCGGAGCCCTCGGGCTTCATGCACATAGGACACGCGATGGCCGGGACGATAAACGATGTCTACAAGCAGATGTACGACGGCAAGCTCTGGCTGCGGTTCGAGGACACCAACCCGCGCAAGGTCCAGAAGAGGTACTATGAGAGCTTCAGGAAGGGCTACACATGGCTCGGGATAAAGTGGGACTACGAGAAGAACGTCTCCAGCGACGTCGAGTTCCTCTACCAGCACATCCAGGACCTGATAGAGGCGGGGAGCGCCTACGCCTGCTCCTGCGACCTCGAGAAGATGAAGAAGCTGAGGTTCGAGGGGACCGCCTGCGAGCACAGGGCCCAGTCGATCGAGAAGAACATCTCTGTCTGGTCAGAGATGCTCGCCAGGAAGCACAAGGAGGGGACGTTCGTGATTCGTCTGAAGGGGGACCTCGCCAGCCTCGACTACTCGCTCAGGGACCCGAACATCGCGAGGATCATCGACTACCCGCACCCCATCACCGGGGAGAAGTTCATCGTCTGGCCTACCTACGACTTCGAGGTGGTCGTCGAGGACCAGCTCTGCACCGTGACCCACATCCTGAGGTCCTCCGAATTCCACGTCGGCCTGCAGGAGCTCATCAGGGAGATGCTCGGGTTCCCCGAGATCCGCGTGACCCAGTTCTCGCGGTTCAACTTCAAGGGCACGCCGGTCCAGAAGAGGCTGCTCAGGCCCCTCGTGGAGGATAAGCTGGTGTCGGGGTGGGACGACCCCCGAATGCCAACGATCGAGGGCGTCATCAGGCGGGGCATCCTACCCGGCGCCATCCGCCAGTTCACGACCGAGGTGGGATACACAAAGTCCGAGCACACCTTCGACTGGTCCCTCCTCTTCGCCGTCAACAGGAAGATGCTCGACCCGATCACGAGGCGCGTCTACTTCGTCCCTGACCCGGCGAAGCTCCGGGTGGAGGGAGCCCCGGAAAGGCGCGTGACCATCCCGTTCCACCCGGTAGAGAAGCTGGGAGACCGGACCTTGGAGACCGACGGGAGCTTCTTCGTCCCATCGGGGGACATCGGGAAGATGGCTGAGGGCCAGGTCTTCCGCCTCATGGAGCTCTACAACGTCAGGCTGGTCTCGAAGGCGCCGGGCGAGGACGTGGTCGGTCGATACGAGGGCGAGGAGATGGTCCAGGACACCCGGAAGCTGCAGTGGGTGGCGCAGCAGGACTCCCACGGCGTCGAGGTGCTGGAGCCACATGAACTCTACAATGAAGACGAGACGTTCAACAAGGACAGCCTGGTGACGAGGCTGGGAGTCGCCGAGAGCGCATTCGACCTCCTGAAGCATGGCGACATCGTCCAGTTCCCAAGGTACGGCTTCGTGAGGGTGGACGCGCCTTCCAGGTGCGTCCTGGCCCACGGGTAGTCTCCCGGGCGACTCTGTCGTGGTGCATATATAACCAACGAAAGTACATATGTACTTATGACCGAAACTATCAAGGTCGAGGTCGACGAAGCGCTGGCGAGGAAATTCAGGAAGAAGGCCATGGAGACCTACGGGTACAAGAAGGGCGCCATGAAGAAGGCCCTGGAAGAGACGATGCTGAGGTTCTCGTCGCCGGGGGCCGTCGACTGGAGTTCGCTAAGGGGCGTGGTCAAGTCTCGCGGGGTGAGTTCGGTCGAGCTGCAGCACAGAGCATGGTCGGATCTGGATTGATCCTGCTCGACCCGAACATCTTTCTCGAGCTCCTGATGGACCGGAACAAGGCCGGAGATTGCGCGGCCCTGCTCG
>JBEKFK010000138.1:0-5119 GCA_050013375.1 Nitrososphaerales archaeon
AGACGAATGCGGGCTCCGTTGGCCCCGCCGCGCTTGTCGGACCCACGGAAGGTCGACGCTGACGCCCAGGCGGTCGAGATCAGTTCCGGCGCCGGTATGCCTGAGGTCAGGATCTTGCCCTTGAGGGAGGCGATGTCCGATGCATCGATCAGTTCGTGGTTGACGGAAGGGATCGGGTCCTGCCAGATGAGCTCCTCCGCTGGAACCTCCGGTCCCAGATAGCGAGTGCGCGGGCCCATGTCGCGGTGGGTCAGCTTGAACCACGCCCGGGCGAACGCCTCCGCAAACTGATCCGGATTCTCCATGAAGCGCCGTGAAATCCTCTCGTAGACAGGATCGAACCGCAAAGCGAGGTCCGTGGTCAGCATGGACGGCGCGTGACGCTTTGACTGGTCGTGCGCGTCCGGAACAGTGCCGGCGCCTGCGTCACCCTTCGGCTTCCACTGGTGCGCACCGGCAGGGCTCCTCGTAAGTTCCCACTCGTAGCCGAAAAGGTTCAGGAAGAAGTCGTTGTTCCACTTCGTTGGCGTCCGAGTCCAGATGACTTCCAGACCGCTGCCTATCGTGTCATCTCCCTTGCCCGTGCCAAGCTTGTTCTTCCAGCCGAGACCTTGTTCCTCGATGGGGGCGGCTTCAGGCGCGGGGCCCACGAGTGACGCACTGCCTGCCCCATGGGTCTTGCCGAAGGTGTGACCGCCACCGATAAGTGCGACGGTTTCCTCGTCGTTCATCGCCATACGCGCGAATGTCTCGCGAATGTCCCTGGCGGCGGCAAGTGGATCCGGATTACGGTTTGGCCCTTCCGGGTTCACATAGATCAAGCCCATCTGCACAGCAGCGAGAGGGTTTTCCAGTTCCCGGTCTCCAGAGTAGCGCTTGTCGCCAAGCCACTCCCTCTCACTCCCCCAGTAAGTGTCATCGGGCTCCCATATGTCTTCGCGCCATCCGGCGAAACCGAAGGTCTTGAAACTCATCGATTCCAAGGCGACGTTACCGGCGAGGATCATCAGGTCGGCCCAAGAAATCTTCCGGCCGTACTTCTGCTTGACTGGCCAGAGCAACCGCCGCGCCTTGTCGAGGTTCACATTGTCGGGCCAGCTGTTAAGGGGCGCAAAACGCTGGCTGCCGGACCCTCCGCCCCCGCGGCCATCGCCTATGCGGTAGGTGCCCGCGCTATGCCACGCCATCCGGATGAACAGCGGTCCGTAGTTCCCGAAGTCCGCAGGCCACCAGTCCTGCGACTTCGTCATCAGTTCACGGAGGTCATTCTTTACGGCCTGCAGGTCGAGACTCTTGAACTCGCTAGCGTAGTTGAAACCCCCGCCCATCGGACTGGACTTGGAGGGCTGCTGGTGCAGGGTATCGAGCCTCAACCGGTTCGGCCACCAGTCTCGGTTCGTCGCGCCGACTTCGTTATCCAATTGTCATGCCACCCTTGTCTAGACCGCGCCATTGTCCGGCGCTATTAGGTTTGTGCAATTGAAATCCGGCACTCCGTCCACGTGGTCATCAAATCGGTTTCTTGCGAGACTTTCCCGGAGCGTCAATCGTCAGCCTTACGATTTCGAGCCCGCACTAAGCACCGAATACGCTCGGAGCCCCGCCGGCCCTGTGCCCCTCCGATCTGCCGGTAGAGCGACTGGCCTGATTCAGAGACCGCTGCCGCTTCCTCTCGAATAGGGGGACACTCCCCGTTGCCTGTGCTTGCGGTTCAGGAGGAAAGCCTCCAGATCGCCATCTTTTCCACCCTCCTGAACACGACCTCCTTGTCAGCGTCGGCTGTCTCGATCACTCGATCCCTAATCTTCCGCACCGCCTCTTCTGGGATCTCGGCTTGGTATCCGAAGGAGCGGCCCTCGAAGAAGGCGAGACGCTCCCTGATGGTCGTGACCACCTGTCTATCCTCGACCGTGACCAGCTCGGTCGGCGGGTGGGACGCGAGGAACTCCTTCTCCCTCCTGAACCCGTCCCACCATCTGCCCGGTCGCTCGGGCACCTGATAGCCGAGCTCGGACGCGGCCCTTCTGAAAGCGTCCCTGAACCCCGTTCTCCCGTCATCCGCCGCAGGGACCCCATCCCTCTCTCTGACGAATATCACGATCTCCTTTGCCGCGACCCGGCGAAGGCTCTCGAAGGTCTCGGCCGGGTCCTCGAGCAGGTGTATCACGTGGGCCATCAGGGCCGCGTCGAACTGCTTCTCCCTTAGTGGGAGGTGGTTCGCGTCTGCGAGGATGAGGTCCCGGATCCCCTTTGAGCGCGCTATGGTCATCATCTCCCTTGCAAGGTCGACTCCGACCACCTGTAGTCCTCTCTGCTGAAGAGGAACGGCGATCCGTCCCGTGCCGACCCCAGCCTCCAGGATGCGCGTGACTCCGGCCCTGAGCAACACCGCGGAGACCTTGTCGAGGGCCTCCGGTGTCAGGGGCTGTCTGGTCTCATCATAGATGCCTGATATCCGGTTGAAGCGGGCGGCCGTGTCCAAGGGGTTGGCCATCGACCATTCAAGACCGAATGAGCAGTCGCGCCTTATGAACCTAGCCTGTAGCCCGACCGCGCCTGCGAGGGCCCCTCGCCGACGGGACGGGAGTAGCCGCAGCTACTTCGAGAGCGAGGACAGGGTCGCGTAGTAGACCGCGTTGTTGTCGCCCACAGCGCTGCTGTCGAAGCCCCCCATGCAGTACATGTATCCCCCGGAGATGACGCAGGTCGTCTGGACGCTCGTCGGATACGTGGGTGAACCCTTCCAGGCCCCTATTCCTCCGGAGGAGACAGTGGCGTAGTAGACGGCGCCGGTGTAGGTGCCGTCCGCCTCCTCTCCGCCGACGCAGTAGATACGTCCCGAGGAGGTGGCGCAAGCCTGGCCGCTAGCCTGCACCGGATAGGCCGTCGTCTGAGTCCACGCCCCTACGCCCGTCGAGGAGAGTGGTGCGAAGAAGTCTGTGCTTACCGCGTTGTCGTTGCTGTCTGCCCCACCAAGACAATAGACGTAGCCGCCGGACGAGTAGCACGTCGGGAAGTATATTCCTCCGGGATAGGCCGTCGACAGGCTCCAGGCGCCGATCCCGGAGGAGGACAGTTGCGAGTAGTAGACGGAGCTGCTAGAGACCGAGTCTGCGTTGCTGCCGTCGGTCTCGTTGTTTCCACCTACGCAGTAGATGTACCCTGACGACGCCACGCAGGATTGGCTGTCGATCGGGATAGGATATGACGTGGTGGTACTCCACGAGCCGACGACCCCATCGCTGCCCAGTGGCGCGAAGTAGCTCAGGGCGACGTCGTCACCCCCGTCGTCATTCGTCCCTCCGACGCAGTACACGTACCCTGAGTAGGCCACGCAGGACTGACCGTTTATGCCCTGGGGATACTGGTTTGTGTCGGAAGTCCATCCAGTGATGTTCACGGACGAAGGAGTGACTGAAGACGAGGTATAGACCTCGTTGCGCGGTCCCCCGTTGGCGTCCTGTCCCCCGACGCAGTACACGTATGACGTGCTGTTGACGCACTGCTGGCCTGCGATCCCGAAGACCCCACCCACCTGGACAGGGTACCCGGCTGCGGTGCTCCAGGTGGAGCTCTTCGTTGGCGAAGCTGGTGCCAACACCACCTCGAGCGCGTAGAGGGCGACCAGCGCGATCACCACTACAGCAGCGACCACGATCAAGATCCTCGAGAGCTTCATCTTGTGACCCTCCCTGTTGAAGCCGGGCTGACCTGGGTCCAGGGGATCTTGGAGGTCTCGGGCGTCCTAGGTGATGCCTTGCCAAGGGAGGGGTGCGTCTCGGTCGTCTCGTATCACTACAGGCCCAGGCTGTTGATTACCCTACCGGAGTTCGCGTCGATTACCAGGGCGATCTTGTTCCCCTTGTGGTCGAAGCGGGCGAACCAGATGGGCGCGTGGAGCAGCTCGACATCGCCAACGTCCGACTGGGTGTTCAGCTGCTGGATCATGTGGTACTTTGCGTGCGCCTTCGCCGATTGCAGCTGGTCGACGAGGGTCTTCGCCTGGGCCTTGGCGACGTCCTCGCTGATGTCCCCGTTCAGGACCTTGATGTTCTTCGGGAGCTTGGTGATGTCGAAGAGGGTCCTCTCCGAGAGGTCGAACTGGTAGTCCCGGGGCTGGTACTCTGTCAGCGCCTTCAAAGCCACCACGGGGAAGTTGTAGTTGGCGTCCATCTGCTCGGTCTTCCGCATACCGCCTCCGCCGCCCATCCCCATGCCGAAGGCAGAGATCCGACTGAGCCTGAACCCGCCCGCAAGCGAGTCTAACATTCCGGGCCCTGCCAGGTCGAAGGCCCGTCTGCGTCCACCTCCTCCTCCCCCCCGGCCGCCTCCCCCAAACCCTCCGCCCATCCCTCCGAAGATGACACCCATCAGCGCGGCGGTCGTGGCCGTCTGCCCGAGCTGCGCCGCTTCGTTCGTCGCTATCACGGTCGTCCGCGCTGAGACGCTGACTATCCAGTAGGGCACGAAAGAGAGGCTCATCTCCTCCTGGGTCGAGCTCTCCTGGAGGTGCCTGTGCAGGAGGCCCTTGTCCATCAGCGGCTTGATGATCGCTTCAACACCAGCGGTATCCGCTATCTTCACCGTGAGCATCGTCTGCTTCTGTATGTTGCTCCATCCCTGGGTTCCCAGGGTGATTCCGCTCCCACAGTACTCGCAGGTGATCACCATCTCTCCGAACTTCGGGGCGATCGGGGCGCCGCAGTTGGGGCACTTTATCGACGTCACCCCGGAAGGCGCTATGATCTGCGCCGGCTTCTGGGAGGACCCGGCAGCCGGCTGCTGGTCCCCGCTGGTCCCGGCTCCAGCCTGCGGGCTTCCGCCTGCACCGGCGTTGATTCGTCTTCCGCACTTGTAGCAGAATGATGCGTCATCGGGCAGCTGCGCGCCGCAAGATGGACAGAACATGGAGCCGAATCCCCTTTCTCTTGCTAAAAAAGCTATGTCACCCGGCGTCCAGTGCTTAGGGTCGGCCGAGGACTCAGACGCGCTTTCGGCCCACGAACACAGTCTCCTTGAATGCTGCGGTGTTGCTGCCCCTCCTGAAGGACCAGTCTGAATACGCCTCGGCGGTCTTGAACCCGACTTCGCGCATTATCTCGATAAAGACCTCGGGGAC
>JBEKFK010000139.1:0-5071 GCA_050013375.1 Nitrososphaerales archaeon
CCAGATAGCCATAAGTGTTTGTCCTTTTGTTAGAGGGTTACTGGATCAGACGGACTCGTCGCAGTTGACCTGCACGACTCCCGCTTCCTCCATCCGCGTCGCGTCCAAGAGGAGGCAGGTGTAGACCTGAATCGCCTGAGACTGCGTTGCGATGATGTCGATCTTCGTGGAAACGTCCTCGCCGAGGCCGAGCATCAGGAAGTCCTTCTGCCAAGCCACGCACGTGCGGACGGTCGTCGAGCCGGCGAGGAACGGCACAAGCTGCGTCCTCGTGAACTCGAAGCCCATGAAGTCGCGGATGCGCCCGTCGCGCAGCGCGCGGACATCATTGTAGAGGACCGAGTTGACCTGATCGACGTTCGTGATGAGGTTGTTCAGCTCCTTCGCCGCATAGGCGAAGTGCCTCCCCATCTCCGGGACGTCGTTCGAGTCCATGATGAAGGACGTCGCCGTCAGCTTCGCAAGCTGCAGGCCGCTGTTGGCCGAGCCGGAGCCGTACTGGACGCCGATCACCTGGCCGGTGCCGAGGGTGCCGCCCGTGGTCGGCAGCGCCGTCACGGTGACGCCCTGCGCGCCCGTGTAGTTGTTGCCGAGGAGGGCGTTCAGGAGAACGATGTCCTTCTGGCGGGCGGCGGCGATGCCGTGGTTCTTGGCGATGGGGCCCTCGGGGTTGGGGAGGGAACCCAGTAGAATGTGGTCGAACTGGTCGATCCACGTGGTCTTGTCGTAGGGGCGGGGGCGGACCCACCGCGAGAACGTCGGGATGTCGGAGGGCTCGCTCTTCTGGGCCCGCGCCGTGACCTGCCTCAGGGCATAGTTCTGCGCACCCATCTGATCGAACCTCTCGACGGCCCCGGTAATCATCTTCTGGAGGTACTTGCCGGCGAGCCTGTGCTCCTTCTGCTCGGCCATGATCTCCCTCCAGATACCGTCAAATGCGACCTCGTAATGAGGAGGCAAGCTTGTGATTGCACCAGCCATTGTAGGAAAGGATTAGGGAAACACTTGCTCCGAAATCCGAGACCCGGTTGTCCGCTTTGCGGATCGTACTCGGACAGTGATTGCCGAGCCGCTGACCGGGTGCCCCTGTGGCTTGGGCGTTATCCTCTGGTAGCTCAATTTCAGTTTGAACAAGTCGAAGGAGTCGTCAATATATTTTTGTGCGCGACCTCGAAAACCAGAAGCGTCTGACGAGACTATGGAAGGCGTGCCACCGCGACCGCGTTCGCGCCTACAACAAACAGTGGAGGATGGACAACCCGGATCGAGCGGCCGCTCACTCAAAAAAATACCGCCTAGCCAATCCCGACAAAGTGCAGGCGTGGGAGCTGCGCGCTAGGGCCAAAAGACGTGCCAGAGGAGACCTTTATGCCAAGAGAAAGTTTTTCCGTGGATCACCACGAAAAAACCTCCGGGCACGATTGATGCAGGATCAAAATGGTCTCTGCAAAATCTGTGGTATCGAGCTCCGCCTGTCAGGATCGGAGCTCGATCACGTGATACCAGTCAGCCGTGGAGGATCTAATCTAGACTACAACTTTCAGTTGCTCTGTCCGACCTGTAATCGGATGAAGAGCAACCACCTGATCGTGGCTTAGACCGCCGAGGCGCTGCGCGCCTTCTCGTTCCATGTCGTGCCGTCCGACGTGAAGGAGACGAGGATGGCCTTGGAATTGGTCCCGACGACCGTGCCCGTTGGGCGGAATCCGGTTCCGAACGTGATCGTGCGGGCGGCGGTCGCGTCGTTGTTGACCTGGATTACGAGGGTCGACCCCGGAGCAGGAACGAAGGCGGCCGTCAGGGTCGCGTTGCCGACGCCCGAGGTCGTGTTGATCTGGATGTTCCGGCTCTTCTGGAGGAAGGGGGCCAGTTCAATCGAGGCGGCGTAGACCGGGGTGATGCCCGCGCCTATGGAGGCCGCCCCCGTGAATCCCGGGGTGGGCTGGCCCGTGCCTGTGATCTGGGCCGTGATGTCCGCGTCGGGGGTGAAGGGAGTATTCTTGATGCCTGCCATTGGAGTGTGTGATTAAGGCTGGTGGCGTCCTAAGTCGAGGGATGTGGCTCGACTTGCGCGCCGTCAACATCAATCGGCACGTACCCCGGGACCGGAGGGAAGTAGTCCGGGTAGATCCTGCCGTCGTAGTCGCGGTGCTTCAACTGGATGGTCGTCTGGACGACGATGGGAATCCCCGCGTCCCGGCAGAGCCAGTCCATCCAGTAGTCCTCGGTCAGGTGGCGCTGCTTCCCCGGCCAGACCTTCTCGTCCTTGGCGAGCGCGATGGAGAAGAACGCCATCCGGTCGTCCTGCGTGTCGTCGTCCTCGTAGGCGAGCCACGGGTTCTTCCTTGCCACCAGTTCAAACGCCTTCCGGTGGTAGCACTTGAACCCGGTGCCGAGCTCGGCCACCTGCATCCCGCCGTCGGGCCGGGGGCCGCGTCCGTCGGGGTAGTTCATCACCCAGTGGCCGTCGGTCTCCCGGGTCGTGTAGAGCCCGCCGCAGACGAGGAGCCTGTTGACCTCCATGTAGCGCAGCACCTTCACGTAGTCGATGGGCTGGGGCATCAGGTCCTCGTCCACGAAGAAGAGGTACTCGGCCTGCGATTCCATGAACCACTTGACGCTGGCGTTCCTAGCCTCGCAGACATTGCCGCCGCCGATCAGGTAGACGTTGAACGCCCACGGAAGCGTCGCCGCCTCCCCGAGGCACCTGATGGGCTCCCGGTAGTGCTCGGGCAGGCTGTCGAACATCTCCTTGTCGATTGGGCCGGCCTGACGCAGGTCCTTCTTCGGGGTCACGATCCAGACGACCGGCTTCGCAGGCTTCTCCTCGGGGACGATGAGGTCGCTCCTCACGTAGCAGAGCTCGCTCCGCGACTTCGAGAACCCGTGCCGGTTCGTGAGCGTGAACCCCTGATCCTTCATCAGGGCGAGTATTGCAATCTTGTCCAGCTCGGAGTGGGTCTCCAGCATGACCGCCGAGAACGGCTTCAGCCGCCCCCACGTCTTCAGCTCGAAGAGGATGCGACGCTCGACCCCCTCGGCGTCGATCTTAAGGATGTCGGCGGGCGGCAGGATGGTCGTGTTGTTGACGACCACATCGACCGATTCCGTCTGCCCGAGGTAGTCGTTGACGACCGACGCCTCCCCGAGGTTGTGGGGGCCCTGATAGAGCTTCACGACGCCGTGGTTCTCGTCGTCGTCGATCCCGTACTGGTACGTCGCCACATTGGACATCGGCCCCACGGTCCTCAGGAGCAGGGGATACGCCTTCGGGTTGGGCTCGTAGCAATGTATCCTGCACCCGGGCCAGCGGGTGGTGGCCCACCGCGCGAACGCCCCCACGTTGGCACCGATGTCGAGAATGACCGGCGGCTTCTGCGGGTTGAACGGCACGTCGTAGGTGCCGCGCAGCACGTCCCCGCAGTAGTCCTCCGGGAGGCCGTAGTCCTTCGGCCAGTCGGCCTTCATTCTACAAGTCCAACTATGTGCTCTTCCCTAGTCATGTAGACGGTCTTCCCGTCCACGATCAGCTCGTCGCATGCCGGGTGCTGCCCGTATGCCTTGACGACGACCTTTGTCCCCTCGGTCGCCTTCTCGACCTTCGGGCCGGCGGCGATGACGAGGCCGGTGCAGGTCGTGGCCTCCGACGAATGTCCCGTGTCGGGAAGGAAGATCGCCCCCACCTTGCCGGGCGGGGGGCCGATTATCTCGATCACGAGGTAGTCGTGGAGGGGCCTAATCACCTGCGTCCCCTGCCGGCCGACGGCGGCATCCTAGACACCGCGAGCCGCATAAGCTCCTCGTACTTGGCCCGGGCCTGCTCGTGCGCCTCCCTCGGGTACTTGCCGTCCTTGTTCCAGAAGGCCGGGTAGAGCGGGTTGGCGGGGTTGTGGGCGATGTCCAAGGCGGCCTGCTTCGGGTCGCCGGTCCCGGGCTTCGACTCGCCCTGAACGAACGTGTCCTCGGCGGTCGAAAGCGCGTGGCGGAGCGCCATCTGTCGGGCCACGTTGCCGCGCATGATGAGCTTCACCTGCTCGTTGTTGGGGTCGATCCCCAAGGCGATCAGGCCCTTCTCGATCAGCGTCGGCACGCGCTCCGCGGGGATGTTGTCCGAGCGGATGGCGGCCTCGAAAGCCTTGTCCTCCTTGCCCCAGTAGGTGGCCTCGTACTGCCTCTGGGCGTCAAGCTGCTGCCTGATGAAGCCGAGCTGGACCCCGAAGAGCTCCTTCACCGCGGACGGCGGCACCGAGTTCTTGTGGGCCCACTGGGCGAAGGCGTCGGCCAAGGGCTGGTTCCACTGGTTCTCGGGCAGCTCGGGCGGGCGCGCGACCCCGTACTGCTTGAAATCGGCGGGGACGCCGTTGATGGAGTCAAGAAGGGCCTTCCGTTCAGCAATGACCTCAGGCGTCGAACCCGGCGGAAGAGGGGCCAGAGCCTTCTTCCCCGTGAGCACCTGCTGGTTCTGCATGACCGTGAGAACGTCCTCGAAGTTTTTCTGGCGTTCGAGCGTGGGACGCAGGCCCTTCAGGTGTTCGGGCAGGCGCTCCAGCGCCGCGTGGTCGAGCGAGAAGTCGGGCTTGATCCACGACTTCGCCCAAGGCTCGCCTATGCCGCTCTTGTCGCCGCCCGGAGGGGGCGGCGGTGGGTTGTCGCCCGGAGGGGGCGGGGGAGGAGGAGGGGGATCGTCGGGCATGGTCAGGTGGTTTTGGGGGCGTCACGCTCCGCGATCATATTCTCCAGGGCCAGGCCCTTCTCGAACCTGGAATTGGCCTCGGCCAGGAGGGACTCCTTCTTTTTCAGGACCGCCTCGGCGGCCAGGAACCCGTGCTCGGCCATCTTGTCGTACTGCTCCGGGGTGGAGAAGTCGAACTTGTCCCTGAAGGCGACCGCCATCTTGGCGGCGAGCCCGGACAATTCCCCGACCCTCTTGCACTCGTTCGCGTAGTCGGCGGCGGCTTTCACTGGTCCACCTCCACGGCGGCTGCGGTTGGAAGATCCTCGGGGTCGTCGGGAATGAACCCGCCCACGACCTCCTCTGGGGTGAAGAGGGCCTCCAGCTTCTCGACGGCCA
>JBEKFK010000140.1:0-6050 GCA_050013375.1 Nitrososphaerales archaeon
CGTGACGGTCACGGTGGGGGGAGCCATGCTGCTCGTGGAACTCGTGGTAGTTGAGCCCGGCCCCCAGAGTGGGGTTCCAGCAGGCAAAGTACTGACGGAGCCTCCGATGATTATCTCGTCGTTCTGGAGGTTGGAGTTCTGAAGGTTACCCTGAACTCCCCACGCCGTCCCGTAGGAGACGGCGGTCTGGACCGGACCCCAGGTACCTGACTGCAGGGCCTGCATCGTGTTGGAGAAGGTTACGGCCGGGAAGGAGAAGACACTCGAGGCCTGCTCCTCCGAGAACGCCTCGACTGGGTAGCTGGAGCTGGAAGCGCTCGCACCCATGTCGAAGGTGCCCATGACAGTGCCATCGACCGAGTAGGCCCAGGTCGTGCCGCTCTGGAGGTACATCGAGAACGTGTGGGTTCCTGTGGTGATGCTCCCCATCCCCCCCGCGAGAATCGTCTGCGACCCGAGGTTCCAGACCTGGTAGAAGGAGACGGGGGCCTCTCCTGAGCAGAGATAGTATCCCACCTGCCCCCACTCATCGTTGGGGAGTCCATCTGCTATCCAGAAGGCTAGACACCCGGTCGATGCGAAGTTGATCACTTGAATGTCAGACTGCACTCCGGTGTTCGGCAACGCAGAGGAGTCGCTGGACGAAGCACCCACCCACCAGACCGAGCCGGCGGGAGGGCTTCCGGTGAAAGTCGTGGGCTGGGGTCCGGCCTTCAGCCCGGCCGTCGCGGAGTTCAGCGAGAGGGCACCTCCCACGAAGATAAGTGCCAGCATCAGGTATACCCACCTCATACCAGACCCGCGCTCCTAATCCTCAAGCTAAGACGGTCACCGGCCTCGTGCCGAGCACAAAAGCCGGATAATGCATGATTATTGGCCTCTTTGTGAATTTTTCTTCGAGGAAGTCTTTGCCGGAATCGGGCCATTCTGTGCATTCTCAGGCGGATCGTAGGTGAGAGCGAGCATGAGGATTCTTTCCCAGGCTGGAAGAGAGTGGACATCCGTCGTTGCGCTCGAATCCTGGTCAGCTCTAGAGAAATCTTGGGCTTTTGCTTGAACCTGCATCGTGCGCCTGGACATGGGAATGAGCAGCCAAAGCCTAGTAGATATGTCTTTGGAATATGCATGAATACAATGTAATACAATCGTGCTTTCACTGATGATTCGGTGCCTAAGGCTATGAGCCTGCCCCCAGCGAGTATAGAGCGTCATCCCAAGCACCCCGTAAAGAGAAGGGCACCCATGTGGTCTCGTCTCTCCATACTAGTGGCCGTGCTGATCTTCGCCTGGGCTCTGGTAGCCTTCTCTCCCTTGGCTGCCGGGAGTGCCGCGATTTCACCTGATGGGAGTACAAAGAACGGTTGCGGCTATGTCACGGTTTGCTCGGTTTCGCTGACGACCAGCCAACCTTCGGACATCATAATCGTAGGATGTGATTGCCTGCCGTATGGCACCTCATTCACCGTGACGGACACGGCCGGCCTGACATTCCACCCACGAACGGCGCAGTTAGCTATCGGAGGGAGCCAGTTCATTCAGACGTGGTATGCCGTGGCGCCCGCTCCTCTCTCGGCAGACACCGTATCGGTTCAGACCCCGTCTACAGGTGAAACGTGGTACGGGGTGATCGCGTTCGCCGTTTCAGGCGCGAACACCGCTCGTCCTTTCGATTCGAACCCTTCGGTGCCTAGGGCGCAGGCTAACCTCGCCTGTCCTGGCGGCGACCCATGCAACACGGGCGTCTCCACAAGCGGCCCTGACTTCGTCTTCCAGTTCGGGGGGGACACGGGCAGCAGGCTCCAGACACCTGGCGCTGGACTTACGCTGATTCAAGCGGGCACGTCCGGCCAGGATGCCTACGCCCAGTACGAAGTGACATCGGGTGGGCTTTCGGCCGCGACGCTGTCGTTCGGCTCCTCACAGGGGAGCGACTTCGGCGCTGTGACGGATGCCTTGGTTCCAGCAGCTGCTAGCACTTCGAGCACGTCGGCGTCCTCGACCACAACCACGGTGAGCCCCCCATCTATCGATGGAAGCGCCAAGGTGGGATGCGGCTACGTGACTGCCTGTACACTATCTCTCTCGACCTCTCACTCCTCTGATGTCATCATCGTGGGCTGTGACTGTTTGCCGTTGGGTGCCTCGTTTTCGGTGAGGGACACGGCCGGCCTAGGTTTCCTTCCGAGGACGACCCAAATGAACATCGGAGGGGGGCAATTCATCGAAACGTGGTATGCCGTATCGTCAGCGCCCCTGTCCGGAGACTGGATCTCCGTTGTTACGACGGCCACAGGTGAGACGTGGTACGGAGTTGTCGCATTCGGCGTGTCCGGAGCCGACCTTCAGGCCCCGTTTGACTCCAATCCCAATCTGCCAGTACATCAAGCAAACATCAACTGTCCCGGATCTGACCCGTGCAACACCCACATCTCGACCTTTGGTGGCAGCGACTTCGTCTTCCAGTTCGGGGGGGACACCGGCGGAATTCCCCAGACAGCAGGCGCCGGATTTGCTCTGATTCAAGAGGAGACTTCGGGACAGAATGCCTACGCACAGTACGAGACCACCTCCACACCTCTGTCTTCCGTAACGCTCGTCTTTGGAACCTCTCAGGGAAGTGATTTTGGGGTCATTGCTGATGCTATCCAACCGGGATCGTCCACTTCCACAACTAGCACCGGGTCTTCGTCCTCATCATCGACCTCCACATCCAGCACGACGTCCACATCGAGCTCGACCTCCTTCTCTACGACAGCGTCGTCGCCTCCATTCATAGACGGCTCCTACTGGAACGCGACCGTCAACTGCGGGGTCGCTGGCTATACCAGCTGTTCAGCCGTCTTGACGACGGTCTACTCACCCGACCTGGTAGTGGTGTTAGGTCAAACAGAGTCCCTACAGTTTGCCAGCTGTTCCGGTCTGGCGGCGCCCTCGCTGTCCGGAGTGACTGACGCCGCTGGACTCACCTGGCATCTGAGGACAACGGTGACGTCCGCATCGACGCCTGCGAGCGACGGATGGTGCTACCAGTTTCATCTGGAGGAGTGGTATGCGAGGCCCAACTCCACCCTGACGGGCGATAGGATACAGATTCACGTAGCCGCAGGGCTGACATCGACCCAGCACCTGGGCCTCCTGGCATTCGGGGTGGCCAACATCAATCAGCTCCACCCGTACGACGCCAACCAGAACGCCAGCTGCACAGGAACCGGAACTTCGACGACTTTCACCTGTGAAGTGTCCACGAGCAGTCCGGATGACCTGATTATCGGAGGTCCAGACTTCTTCTTCGGAGCGTTCAGTTTTGGGACGGGTTATCAGGCCGTCGCCCCGCACTACGCTCCCGATTGCACCACCGAGGTCGATGTCTCTTGCTCCGAATACCAGACGGTAGGGTCAGCTGAGTCGGGCTTTGCAGTGTCCTACACTCAGGCCACAAACTCGATCTGGTGTCTGATAGGCGACTCGATACAGGGAAGCGAGGGGACCTCCTAAGTGGGTTCCTCCAGTTCTTCGACTTCAACCCATTCAACGTCTGCCAGCGGGGGTGGGTCAGCAAGTCCGCGGCTAGGCTTTGCGGAAATGGCCGTTTCCACTACGTCGAACGTTAACACCACTGGGACTGTTCAGGTCACCAAACTCGCCGCAGGCACCAACCGGCGGCCGCCATTCTGGGTTACAGACGAGTCTGCGGGCTCCTTCTGGTACAACAGCGGATACCAGCCAGAATCCGAAGCTGCGGGCGCGAATTAATAAGTCCCCGGGTTTTGGCATTCGCTCTCGAATGAGAGTCTGGGTTCCCATCCTTGTGCTCGGGGTCATCGGCCTCATCACCGGGGGACTCCTGGTGGTTCTGCATGCGCATCGCACAATCGGACTGGGTGGGATAGGGCTCGGTGCGCTTCTCGTCCTGGTCGGCCTCGGAGGGGGGATTCTGAGAGGGAGATCCGTGAAGGTCGAAGAGAGGAAGACCGTAGTCCGGACAGGACAGCGAGGACAAGCTCGAAAGGCCATCATCGCCGTATTGGTGGTCATCCTCATAGGGGTCGGCACGTTCTACGGAACGACTTATCTTGCGGGACTCCAGTCCGGAGGGCAATCTCAGTCAGCGGGAAACTCCGGGCAGAGCTCGCAACAGATCAGTGTCGTAACGAGCAACCCCAGCAGCACGACCACCTCCGTCTCGGGATCGATAACCACCTTCCAGCCGAGCACAACCTCCAGCAGTGCCGCCACTGCCAGTACGACCGCCAGCACACCAATCAGTACCTCCGCGCAGAGCAGCTCAGGGAGCGGCACGGCTGGCAGCTCGTCCAGCACCACCGCCACGAGCAGCGTGAGCACCCTGACCGGCACGAGCTCGACGTCCCAGTCACTCACCCAAAGCACGACGGCATCGAGCGCTTGCTTCGCCTCGACCATGTCCCTTGACGGGTCAGCAATCAACTACAATGCCTCTGGCACCTCGGGGGTTGTTTCCCTTGCGACGCATCAGGCATCGGACGTGATAGTTGTCTTTGCCTCCGCCGTCAGCACTCCCGAGGGGTCCAACAGTGTCCCCCCTGCCGTTACCAAAGTCGAAGATGGCTCAGGCTCTCTCTCGTTCCACTACAGAGATTCCTTTGTCACGTTCGTTAGCGATTCCTTCGGCAACAAGTTCTCGGAGGAAGAATGGTACGCAATCGCTGCCACCCCCTTGGCCAATGACCCCATCACAGTCACCCTGGCCTCTTCAACGAGCGTCCTTACGATTATCGCCTTCGCAGTGTCCGGAGCCAATACCAATTCTCCATTCGATCCGAACTTTCCAGTTCCCGTCGGAGTGAGTGGGACCACCCAGGGAACGATATCTGCCGCCATCTCGACCGACTGTTCGAGCGACCTGATCATAGGGGCGGCGATTGATGTGAATCCGCAATTGGGAACGGGCCAAGGGTACACGTTGATACAATCGGATGGCGGTAGCCTTCAGGCGACTGGTCAGGATCCAATCGCCGAGTACATGAGCACTTCCGCTCCCCAAACGAAGCTAGAGGTGTCGTTCACAAGCGTTTCTCAGCCCTTTACCCACACCTGGCTCATAATTGCCGACGCGTTCAACTAGAGACGAAGCGACTCGGCGCATTGACATTCTGTCGTAGCGGGACCCTTAATCCGGACTGCCCTTTCCCTCGCCCTCCCTGCTCGTGGCAAGCCAAGGCCTCCTGCCTCCCTCAGACGGGGGGACTAGGGGCCAGACAGACTGTTGGAATGTATTCATTCTGATCTCTGAGACTTCCTCTGATTGAAGAGTCCTCGGCAGCGAGCAAGATCCAAGTCCCCCAGAATTCGTTTCCTCAATCCCTCAGTCACGGTGTGAGGGAGCACAATCCAGTCGAGTTTCTAAGGAATCCTTGAAGAAATCAGCCGGAAGGCGCAGTCGGGAGCCGTTTGGAGGACTTTCGGAGTTTTGAAGGATCAGAAAAACAGATGGCAGCAGTGGAGTTGTGATCTACACTGCTGTTCCGACTGCGGGCGCAATCTGCGGGAGACTCTTCCTCCTGAGGAAGAGGAGGCCTACCGCACCGAGCGCCACAGCCAGGCCCGTTCCGGCAATTGCGAACTGGGGCACGGTCGCTGTGACCGTGAGGGACGCTACCTCAGTGTATACGCCGCCACACTTCATCTCATTACCGACCTGGGAGCATGCGTAGATGGTCAGCGTCTCCTGGCCGTTTGTGGGAGTCACCGTTGTTGGGGCGGTGAGCGACAGCGTCATCGTTGAGGGCGACCCATACCCTGCTCCCTCACAAGTGCCTGATGGGCACGTTGCCACATTACCTGATGCGGGAGTAAAGGTCCAGCTCCATCCGTTGTCGGTGCCTGAGTTTGAACTGCAACCGGTGCCTATTGGGCAAACGAAGTAGTGCATTGTAGTGCCACTGGGAGCGTTGCTTCCGTAGAACTCGAAGTTCGCGGACCCGGTGCTTCCAGGACCGGTCAGCGGGATAGTGTTGCCTACCGTGCACCCGCTTACGCATTGCAGAGATCCAGTGTATGTTGCCGCCATT
>JBEKFK010000141.1:0-4962 GCA_050013375.1 Nitrososphaerales archaeon
ATGGTGTAGCCCGCCTCATGGGTCTCGACCTCCACCGAGACGATCTCCTCAGGGCTGCCGATTCCTCTCCTGGCCTGGAGAGCCGCCCAGATGGCGCTCTGGGCGTGGTACTCGGCAGGGAAGTACTTGACGTAGGTCTCACCAAGCTTGAACCGACCCTTCCCCCCTCCAAACCCCGAGGCGTCCAGCTCGAAGGGGCCCGAGACCTGCTTGAAGAAGCCCATCTCCCCCTCGAAGATCGGCGAAGGTCCGGTCATCCCCTGCGCGGCGAGCATCGTGGAAAAGACGGCGTTCCTCGCGGCGTTCGCGAATGAGGCACCCTTCCACTCGGAGAGCTCCCCGGCCCTCACCTGCCTCATCGCTATGTGCGCGTTGAGCGAGATGTTGACCGAGTGGGTGAGCTTCTGCCTGGGAAGGCCCATCAGTTTCCCGGCGGCGAGGGCGCTCGAGACCAGCCCGTAGCAGACGTGGTCCCACCCCCTGTGCCTGATGTCCGCGGCGTCGCAGAGCCTGCACTGCACCTCGTAGGCGAGCACGATCGCCGTAAGGAGGTCCTTCCCTGACGACCCCTCGCGTTCGCCGACCGCGAGGCAGGCGGAGATGTTGTCGCTCGGATGGGCGGGTTCCTTCGAGAGATAGGTGTCGTTGTAATCGAAGTACCTCACCATCAGCCCGTTCACGAACGTCGCGAGGTCGGGCGACGTCTTTGTCTCAAGGCCGAGTATCGTCGAGGACCCTCCCTGCGCGTTCGACTCGGCGACCCTCCTCGCAATCCTGACCGGGCCCTCTGCGAACGCACCGATCGCGCACCCGAGACTGTCGAGGACCCTCTTCTTCGCCTCGAGGACGATGTCATCCCCGAGGTCGGAGTAGCTTATCGACTCGGCATATTCGCTCAGTCTCTCCGCCGTGTTCATCTATCGCTCACCATGCCCGGGCGCGCCTCCATATCTTCGTTGGCTGTCCGCTAGGCGCTCCGCGGCCTGATTGAACGTGATCTCGCGACGTGCCACCATCTCCGCGAGCCCGGCGGACCTCGTCGAAGCCGTGCCTTCGAGGTCGCTCAGAAGCTTCCTCCTGGCGAGCTCCACTATCATGCCCCTTGTGCTCCGGAGCCGCATGGCCTCTCCCTCGGGCGACAGGAATCTTGCGCGGATCTCCTCCACCGCGTCGTATGCCGGATCGATGCCCTCGCCTTTCAGCGCCGAGACCTTGAGCACTGGCCGACTCTTCCCCTTCATCTCCCGCACGACCGAGAGGAGGTTGATCACCATGGCGTCTGCTCCCGGAAGGTCCGACTTGTTCACGAGGTAGATGTCGCCGATCTCCATGAGCCCGGCCTTCGAGACCTGGACGTCGTCCCCGAGCCCCGGCATGGTCACGACCGCGACGGCGTGGGCTATCTTCATTATCTCGACGTCGGACTGGCCTATCCCGACGGTCTCGATAATCACGAGCTTCATACCGGCCGCGTCGAGGATCTGGATCGCCTCGGAGACGGCGCCGGAGAGGCCTCCGCTCCATCCCCTCGAAGCCATGCTGCGGATGTAGACGCCGCTGTCGAGGGCGTGCTGGAGCATCCTCACCCTGTCGCCGAGCAGCGCGCCGCCCGTGATGGGGCTAGTCGGGTCGACGGCGATCACCCCTACCTTGATCTTCCTCTTCCTGTACTCCGATATCATCCGGTCGACCAGGGTGCTCTTCCCCGTCCCCGGCGGGCCAGTCAGCCCGAGGATGAACGCTCCGCCGAGGCTCTTCCCGATCTCGTCCAGGAGGTTGGCCGGTGCCTCGCCATTTTCCACGAGGGAAATCGCCCTGGCCACGGCCCGCCTGTCGCCCTTCAGGACGCGGCCGGCGAGGGTTCGCTCCATCTCTTCACCAGCCCGCACGGCACAACTCCTCGAATTAAGCTAGTCTCCCACGTTATATCCGCCCTGGAGGACCCCCGGAAGGACCTTTGTCGTCGATCGTCTGGGATAGGAAGGAGACCCGGCTGGAACCCTTCCCTGTTGCTGTCGAGATGGCCCGCCGGGGCGCGCCCGAAGGGACGGTAGTCCTGGGTAGGGCTAGGGCCAGAAGGGTGCTGGCCTTCTCCGTCATCCTGCGGCCGATGCCAGGTCCGCCGACGGAGCTCCTGGGTCTGATCGCGACGTTCTGTGCCTCGGATGGGATAAGGAAGGACACCGGCATCATCACCTGGCTGCGATGGCCGGACGTGGTCGTGGCGGGCAGCGATGCTGTCGCAGCCACCTCCCTCCTCCAGGGGGAGGACGGGGAAGGACGGTGGGCGATACTGAGCTTCCGCATCAACCTCGGGAATGCCAGCACGGATGGCTCGACCTCGCTGTACGACCTCCTCGGGGTGGACGTGGACTCGGAGATGCTCCTCTCGAAGATTCTCGACTCTCTTGCTTGGATGCACTCGGGCTGGGTGAAGGAGATGTACCCGCAGGTCCTCGCGCGAATCTCGTCGATGCTGGAGAACGCGGGAGGGCGGGTCGCCGTGGAGCGTGAAGGGAGGGCCGTCCCGGGGGTCGTGAGAGGCGTGGACGAGCTGGGCAGGCTCGTCGTGGACCTAGACGAGACGGCGCAGGTCCGGGTCGTCAGGCGATCCGACCTCCTGCCGCCGTGATGATATCGTTTATCTGTGGGCTGGTTCGCTTGGCGCCCGATGCTGAACTCGGGCGGCGAGCCCTACTGGTCGAAGAAGGCGCGCTCCCTCGGCGCTGGGAAGGGGAGGAGCGGCAGGGTCTTCGATGAGTCGACGCTCAGAGACATCCACAGGGGCGTGCGACAGTGGCAGGCCGACCTCCTAGGGCCATCGGTCAAGGGGAGCGATACCAAGGAGTACCAGACCGCCTCGGGGATCCCGCTCAACCCGATCTACACTCCCGACGACGTGAAGGAACTGCAGTTCTCCGAGCTCGCGTTCCCGGGGGTCTACCCCTACACGAGGGGAGTGTATCCCTCGATGTACCGCGGCAGGCCTTGGACGATGAGGATGTTCTCGGGTTTTGGAGCGCCCGAGGACACCAACAAGAGGCTGAAGCTTCTCCTCGAGCACGGGGAGACCGGCCTGAGCGTGGCCTTCGACATGCCGACGCTCTACGGGTACGACGCCGACCACGAGAAGGCCCACGGGGAGGTCGGCAGATGCGGGGTCAACGTCTCATCCCTCAGGGACATGGAGGTCATCTTCAGCGGGATCCCGCTCGACAAGGTCAGCACCTCGATGACGATCAACGCCCCGGCCTCGGTCCTGACGTGCATGTATGCCGGGGTCGCAAGGAAGACCGGAGTCCCCGTAGCCTCCCTGAAGGGGACGGTGCAGGCCGACATGCTGAAGGAGTACATCGCCCAGAAGGAGTGGGCCTACCCTCCCGAGGCCCACCTGCGCATAGTGAGGGACATGATGGTCTACTGCACCAAGAACATGCCGCAGTGGAACTACGTCAGCATCAGCGGCTATCACATAAGGGAGGCGGGCTCGAGCGCCATCCAGGAGCTCGCGTTCACCCTCGCCGACGGCTTCGGATACGTCGAGCTCGGGCTCGAGGCGGGCCTCAACGTCGACGACTTTGCCCCGAGGCTGAGCTTCTTCTTCAACTCCACCATGGACTTCTTCGAGGAGATCGCGAAGTTCAGGGCGGCGAGGAGGGTCTGGGCCACCGTCCTCCGCGAGAAGTACGGCGCGAAGAGCCCGAGGAGCCTCCTGATGAGGTTCCACACCCAGACGTCGGGCGCATCGCTCACGTGGCAGCAGCCCTACAACAACGTCGTCCGGACCGCTCTGGAGGCGCTCGCCGCCGTGCTCGGAGGCACCCAGTCGCTCCACACCAACTCCTTCGACGAGGCGTGGGCGCTGCCTACGGAGGAGGCGGTCCAGGTCGCCCTCCGGACCCAGCAGATCATCGCGGAGGAGACGGGGACGCCAAGCGTGATCGACCCGCTCGGCGGATCCTACTACGTCGAGTGGCTCACCGAGAGGCTCGAGCAGGAGGCCTACCGGTACTTCGAGAAGATCGACTCCGCCGGAGGGCTGCTCAAGGCGATAAAGTCAGGCTACCTGCAGCGGGAGATAGCCGAGAACTCCTACCGGCTCTCGAAGCGCGTCGAGACCGGGGAGGACGCGGTCGTGGGCGTTAACAAGTACTCGATTCAGGAGGAGACACCAATCAACACCCTCAAGATAGACTTCAAGACACAGAGGCGACAGGTAAACAGGCTCAGGAAGCTTAGGGACGAGCGAGACGGCGCCAAGGTGAAGGCTCACCTGGAGAAGCTCCGCAGGGCCTACTCTAACCCGGACGCGAACGCGATCTATCCCATGATGGATGCCGTGATGGCCTACGCCACGCTCGGTGAGATAATGCAGGTAGGGCGCGAGATTTTCGGCAGCTGGAAGGAGCCGATGATTGTCTAGGGTAGATTTGACTTGAGACCAAAGACCAAGAGCCCGATGGTCGGGAAGGGCCGGAGGATCAGGATACTAGTCGCAAAGCCCGGCCTCGACGGGCACGACAGGGGCGTCCTGGTGCTGGCGCGGACGTTCCGCGACGCGGGGATGGAGGTAATCTACAGCGGCCTCCTGCCGACCCCTGACGAGGTGGCCCAGATGGCGGTCGACGAGGACGTCGATGTTGTGGCCCTCTCGCTGCTCAACGGCGCCCACCTCACGGCCTTCCCGAGGGTGAAGAAGGCCCTGGAGCGGAAAGGTGGCAAGGACATCGTGGTAGTCGGCGGAGGCATCATCCCGAAGGAGGACAAGCCGAAGCTCCTCGAGCTGGGGATCACCGGGCTCTACGGCCCCGGGACCTCCATGGAGGAGATAATCGAGCACATCAGGGAGAGGGTGAGGAAGGAAAGGTGGTCCTGATCTGCCAGGGGACTTCGCCGACATCTCGAAGGTCAGCCTCGACCTGACCGATGAGCAGGGGCTCCTCCTCCAGCAGGTGGACCGGG
>JBEKFK010000142.1:0-4959 GCA_050013375.1 Nitrososphaerales archaeon
CGTTCGCCGCCATGAACTCCTGGAGCTGGGAGATGTTCTGGAACGATCGAAGCGGCCCGGAGTGCGCGTTGAACGAGGGAGAGCTCGCGGATGATGAGATGGTACCGTTGCTCGTAAGTGAAGGAACGAACCCTATCGCCGCCGCAAGCACAAGAACTATCGCTACAAAGAGAACGGGCGTTCTGTCAGCCGCCCCGCGTCTTCTAGAAACCTCTTCGAGTGTGCGTTTCATTCATTAGGCCTTTAATCGCCGTTTATGATTAATAGTTATGTCCGAGTACTCGGACATCCGCATCGAGTTGTCGTCTGTCGACTGACGATTCGGGTGCATGGTCGCTGCGCGTCACCGTCGTCGCCGGACGAAGGAGCCCTGATTGAACCCAAATATCTCGAAGGATGGCATCGGGCGTCGGGAGCGAAAAGACGAGATGAGACCGGGCGGGCACCTGAGCACGTGGGAGCTCGCGACCACGGGGCTCGTCATTCTCCTGATTCTCGTGGCGACCTACTGCATCGGCTATGCCATCTATGCGCTCCTGGGGTTTCTCGCCGGACACCAGCTCATCTTCGGGCCTCCCGTCGAGATCAGACTAATCGGCGCAGGTCTGGTTCTCACCGGGCTGGCGGTCGCAGCCGACGTCTTCAGGTACAGGCGCCCGCGGGAAGTCTGGATCTCCACCTCTGCCACCTTCATGAAGCTAATTGGGAGGCGTCCCCTCTGGGAGAAGATGGCGAGGACCGAGCCGTTCGTCCCCCGGGGCCCCTACGTCTACGTGAGGAGCCCGATGTACTTTGGCGTGGTCGCGATCGCTCTCGGGTACGGTCTGGCGGTCGGGTCATTGCCTCTGATGTTCTGGGCGCCCGTCCTCGCCTGCTGGTACTGGTTCTTTCTGATACCGTTCGAGGAGAAGGAGCTCGGGGCGCTCTTCGGGGCGAGCTACGCCGACTACCGCCGACAGGTGCCGAAACTCTTCCCCTACGGCAGAAGGTACAACCAGACGAGGGAGGGCATCTGACCGAACAATCTCCGATCATGTTTAGGCAAAGAAGGACCGAACAGTGCACGATGCCAAACCCCGTTCCGATTGCGATGTTTTTGATTCGCTTGCGCAGTCGTCACCCTCCAGTCAAGTGTTGAGTAGAAGAACACTGTAACATTCTCACTTTGGAAGGTTAGTTCCTCTATTTCATGCCGCCGGCGATGTAAGGAGAGACACTAGTTTGCACCACCCACGCAGATCACGAGGAATCACACTGTTGATCTGGATCGTCGCCGTGATCCTGGTCGTGGGCGCAGCTTCGGTCGCGCTTATGGGCGACTCGCTGTTTCTTGGGAACCACTCGGCCACCCAGATGGCTGGCACGAGCAGCACCTCTAGCACGACGGGCGCGTTGGGCACGACGACCACCGCCGCTACGACATCGGGCACGACTTCGAGCTCGAGCGAAGCAGCATCTACCCTAGCAACAACCAGCACGACCACAAGCACGAGCATCGCCTCTACCAGCAGCTCGACCAGCAGCATTTCCACTGCCAGCAGCATTTCCACTGCCAGCAGCACGATTAGCTCAACCTCCACATCCACCACTAGCTCCACCAGCACGCCGACGGCGACGACCACGAGCGCTTCCAACAGCACCTCCACGAGCACTTCGACCCCCTCGACATCTTCAACCACTTCGAGTGCATCAACAAGCACGACCTCAAGCACCACCACCAGCGAATCCACAGTGAGCACCATTAGCAGCTCCACCACTGCGAGCAGCTCGACAAGCTCGACCACCATATCGGCGACCTCGACCACGTCGACCAGTACCCAGAGCACCTCGGGTCCGACCCACTCTGAGATAGCGGTCGCTTCGCAGTTCCCCAACGGGACCGCCGTTGTCGGCGTGTTCACCGAGCTGGCGCTCAACGGCGCGGAAGTTTCCACCGGATACACGCCCGTCGTCTTCCAGACCGTGAGCGGCCTCGACTACACCGTGACGGTCTCCGACTCGAAGAACATCTTCTTCAACCGGTGGTCAGACGATTTCTCTTCGAGGGTGATACCGGTGATAACCAGCACCTTCGAGGTTTCACTGTTGGCCGTCTTTACGACCACCCCCCAGCCGTCCCCGTCGACTCCGTACACCATCACAATCGATAGCAAGACCCTGAACGGGACCGCAATTAGCGGCTATCTCGTCGACCTCCGGGTCGGCGGCTACGCCATAGCGAACGGCTATACCCCCGTGACCTTCACGAACCTTGAGCCAGGGCTGCAGTACCAGGTCGTCGCGTACTGGGCCGGAAACTACCATTTCAGGGACTTCTCCGGAGGCGACCTGAACAGGTACGAGCTGGTCACTTTCAACTCTACAGGAGATACGGCCGCAAGCTTCGATGCAATCTATGAGTACATCCCTCCCCTCCAGGCGGCGACTCTCAACATCATAGCGGAGTTCCCGAATGGGACCCAGATCGGAACCACTTCCAACACCACGGACTACATCCAGCACACCCCCGGGATGTGGCTGACGGTCACACCTCCGGGCGCCACCGCCCCGTACACAGGGTCGGACACGGGCGGCAGCCTCCTCCCCTTCGTGTTGTTCGCCGGTGAGTCCTACACGGTCCAGATGACCACGGGTTATGGCAACGTGAAGTTCGCCTACTGGAATGACACCGGGAGCACGGACGCCACCAGAACGATAAAGCTCGGCCAGAGCGCCACGACGGTCGTAGCGGTGTACGAGGTGACGCAGACGCAAGCCATGATGCGGGCAAGCCCGTTGTCCTCCGTGATTCCTGCGGTACTTGCACCATTCGGGCTGTGCCTCATCCCGCGCTTCTACGCCTCTAAGCCCAAGCTCGATTAGGGGCGCTCGATGCGGCAGAATATTCAATAGAGCCACCTTCCAAACGGAGGCAAGATGAAGTTCGGCATCCAGCATCCTAACTACTCGTTCGACGGGTCCGGTCCCGCAATCGTGGATTCGCTGCGGAAGGTCGCAGTCACAGGAGAGGAGCTCGGCTACGACTCCTTCTGGGTGATGGACCACTTCCACCAGATCCAGAATGTCGGGCAGCCCCAGGAGCCGATGCTCGAAGGCTGGTCGACGATATCGGTCCTCGCGGGCCTGACCTCGAAGATCAGGCTGGGCACCATGGTGACGGGGAACACCTACAGGCACCCTTCCGTGCTCGCGAAGATGGGCGCCACGGTGGACGTGCTGAGCAAGGGGAGGCTCTACATGGGAATCGGGGCAGCGTGGAACGAGGAGGAGGCGTCCGCCTACGGCATCCCGTTTCCCTCTACGAAGGAGCGGCTGCAGCGCATGGACGAGGCCATCCAGGTGATCCTGCGGATGTGGACCGAGGATAAGGCGAGCTTCGATGGAAGGTTCTACCAGCTGCGCGGCGCCTACTGCAACCCCAAGCCGGTACAGAAGCCCCACCCTCCGATCCTGATTGGGGGAAGCGGCGAGAAGAGGACGCTGAAGACGGTCGCCAAGTACGGGGACGCCACCAACCTCTTCGGCTCCGTGGACACGGTCAGGGCGAAGCTGGACATCCTGCGCGGGCACTGCAAGGACGTGGGGAGGGATTACGACACTATCGTAAAGTCGAAGCTGGGGAGGGTCTTCATCGGCGACCGCGAGGGCATCGAGAAGACGTTCAGGCAGATGGGCGTCCCGGCAGAGAGGATGAAGGAGTTCATGACCTACGGGACTCCCGAGCAGATACGCCAGCAGCTCGAAGCTTTCGGGGAGATCGGCGTGGACTACCTGATCTTCTCATTCGCCCCCGGAAACGAGCTGGAGACAGTGACCCGGTTCGCTAAAGAGGTAATGTCCACATTCTAGGACGAACCTGAACGTTCCAGGGCAGGATCCGCCCCTGTATCAACATCGTATCAGCCAAGTGGGAGCCGTTTCGATATCGTTTCAGCGAACCGATTTAGTCGGTCGCTCCCTATCCATCTGCCGTGAATCAAGAATGACAGCACAAAACACGACGGAAGCTTATCCAGGTACGGCGTCGATACTCGCCATCGTAGGCGCCTGTTTCATGGTCTTGGCCGGGATGTTGATCCTTGGGGTCTCAGCTTTCATCATACCCCACCTCAACCCCTCGCTATTCAACGGGTCGATGAACTTCAACAACACCAGCCACCCGATACCCATCAACAATATCCCCGGCTTCGTGGCCGGAATCCTGACCGGGGTGGGCTTGTTCGGGCTCATCTGTGGCATCATAGTGCTCGGTTCCGGCGTCATGGTCAGGATCCATCCGGAGCAGTCGACTGTCTTCGGGGTGCTGATACTCATCTTCTCCGTCCTGAGCTTCTTCGGGTCGGGAGGGTTCGTCGTCGGGGCGATTCTGGGAATCATAGGCGGCGTCATGATACTCAGGTGGAGACGACCGGCGACGGTCGCAGGGGCACCCTCCAGCGTCCCCGTGGCGTGAGTCGGGCCGGATGACGTAAAGAGCGGTCGGCGGGCATGTTGGCGAGGGGGAGAGCGAATTGAAGAAGCTCAAGGTGCTGCTGATACTGCTCCTGGCCGCCACCTCGGGCCTCGCGGTCTCGATCTACCTGCTCGCCGTGCTCTATGCCCCCGGGGAATCGCCGCTGAGCGTGCTCTACCTGATCCTGACGCGAGGCGTCCCACAGAACCTGACGTTCTTCATCCCGCTCTCCTCGCTGCTGTTCCTAAGCACGGTGCTCGCCAGCATGGTCGGCGTGATCTACTTCCTCGTCCTGCCCGAGATGAAGAGCTACTACGAATCAGACCCCGGAAAGGAGGCCGGCGCGATGGTCTTGAGGACGCTCAAGCCCGACGAGAGGAAGGTCGTCGGGGTGCTCAAGGTCCACGGCGGAAGGTATCTGCAGAAGTTCATCACACAGGAGACGGGTCTCTCCCGGCTCAAGACGCACAGGGTGGTCGCCACCCTCGCGGAGAGGGGGATCGTGC
>JBEKFK010000143.1:0-6150 GCA_050013375.1 Nitrososphaerales archaeon
AGCGTGACCTTTGGAAGCTCTGTGGGAGGAATTGCTACAATTACCGCAGTTGTACAGAGCCCGTTCGCTAGCGGGAAGAACCTGACGACGACCGTGGTAGTGCAACCGATAATCGCACCGCCCGCCAAGACGTTCTCCCAGGAGATCGGGCCCTACATCATCTACATCATCATAATCGTAGCGGTCGTCATTGCAGTACTGCTCTACCTCCTCTGGTACAGGCCAAGAAGCCGAAAGAAGGCTGCCGCCAGCCCCGAGGCCGAGGAGACCCAGCCCTACGACGAGCTTGAGGAGATCCCTGGAGCCGGGGAACCAGGCATGGACGGGGAACAACCAGGACCTGAGACCCAATACTTCGACGCGGGCCGCACGGGGGTGCGCTTTCTCGGGGTCCTCCCCTCCTCCCATTTGGGCAAAGTCCTTTAACCTAGAAGGGAGCGAACTCTAGCGACTTGCGACTAACGAAGAGGCGTGCGGTCAGCCCGGTAATCGCAGAGCTGCTGCTCATCGTCATAACCGTCGCCATCGGTACGCTAGTCTACAGCTTCGCCTCGACGGCTTTCGGAGGTTTCGGAGCGGGGTTCTCGAACCTGGTCCAGAACGCAGGGGGCCAACTTACTGAGAACGTCGTGATAGAACAAGTGACGTTTCTCCACAACAGCACCGGGAACGCAGGGACATGTCCGGTAGCGACCGAGTGCTCCGGCGACATATTCATCGGGAACTCCGGATCCAACACCGCGGTCATTACTGGTGTCTTCGTCACCAACGTCACTGGCAATTCGGCTGTAAGTTCCAGGAACTTCGAGTTCTTCGCCTACAACCCGCTCCCGGTGGACAAGTACAACATCGGTCCGTTGCCCATGCTCCTCGCAAGCTGCTCGGTCAGCTGTTTCGTCTCGATCGCTCCAGGTCAGACCGTGATGCTCAGGTTCTTCACGAGCGATCCAGCGGTTCCAGGCTCGACCTACGCCTTTACTTTCATCACCGGCAGGGGTAACCAGATTGTTGCTTACGAGAAGGCGTAGGCGCTCCGGAGTAAGCAGCATCATAGGCGCGGTCTTCTTCATCCTCGTGGTCTTTCTCGTCTTCTCGGCCACGGTGCTCGTCTTTGAGTCGTTCAGCAACTACTCCCTCATCTTCAAGCAGGTCGACCAGCAGGACGCCCAGAACCGCGTGACCAACGCCGGGATAGCTAGTCTGGACTTCGGCGGGCTGGCGCCTAACACAACCAAGCCCATTACTCTCACGGCAGTCGCAAATACAGCTTCTCCGACGCGCTCGCTCTTTCCTATAACGAACATGAACTTCAGCAGCAGCATGAGTGGTTGGGTCTTCTCTCGGGACTACAAGATAGTCCGGGACGACGGCTACGTGACCAACACCTACCTGGACATCATACCCGGTGGGACCGTCTTCACGCTGGCAGTGACCAACGCGGACCCGGCGGGGAGCTGCGCCGGGGTCCCCGTGACGTCGTGCATTACCAGGGTCAGCCTGCAGGTTGACTCCCGCTTCAGCCTGGCCGGGCTCCCGCTGCCATCGGCGCCGCCGGGTTGGACCGCCCAGCCGATCTCTGGCAACACGATCACTTGGACTGCGCCGGTTGCGAACGGCATATCACCGGCATCTAACCCCGTGCTCTTCAACTGGACGGCGCTTGCCCCGGGCGTCCCGGGCGCTTACTTCCAGACGGCGACGCTCACTTGGCTTACGGTCTTCCACACCGTCCCCATCGTCGACCAGGGCTCGGTGACCGTACAGACGAACGTCGTGACCGGAGGGCCCGGAGGAGTCTCGATTCCAACCCTGTGCGCACCGCCCGCGCCAGCCCAGTCTAACATCTGTGCAGAGCCGGCGGGAGTTATCCCCGGTGGCGCCGTCGGGGGTTACGACCCCATCTCCAACGTGGTTGGATCCGAGAGCGGTCCGGGCAGCTTCTACCTCAACTTCCAGCCAACCTACAATGGCACGACGATAACGTCCGGGCAGCAGCTCACCGCAGTGATGAACATCACCTCTGCATTCACAATCGACGCCGGACAGGCGGCGGCCCTCGCGACGGTCGGGAACGTCGACGCGGTGAACTTCGGGTTTTCGCTCGACCAACTTGTCGCGCCTCCAGAGCCTCTCGTCCTGATTAACCAGTACTTGATACAGCTGACCCCCACCGGCGGGGTGAACGACATCATACAGGTGCCTAATCTTACTCCGGTCGTTCCAAGCCAAGTAAACGACTTCAACTCCTCAGGCTGGATAACTTGCGGGCCCTCCTCGGTCAACTGCAACGAGCCTTACTTCAACCCGGTGACTCTGGCGACGGCGCAGAGTCAGCCTGCATGGGTCTGGACTCCCGGTCTCTACGAGCTCGTGATCTCGGTAGAGGCGAGCATGCCCGGTGCCACGCCACCGAGTGCGAACTACCCGTCCTCGCTTCTCATGCACTTTGACGACATTGGCCTGAACCTCCGGACCAAGGCCACCGCCTACTTTGCAGACAACACGGTCGCAGCCTCATGTCCTCTCCTTGCACCCACCTGCTACCTTCAAATCCCGTTCGCCGTGAGCCCGTCACAGGTCCAGTCAATACAGCTGACGACCAGCCTTTCCCTCGGCGTGAGCTCCTCAGAGAACGTCACCGCGTACGTCTACGCGGGCGACGTCTCGCGCGGGACCGCCACGCCTGTCTGGGTCGAGCTCGGGCAGATAGAGCTCTCGTCCTCGGCAACCATAACCGTGAACATTCCTTCGTCCTCGGCATCCAACTTCATCGACACCGCCGGGACCAAGTGCGGAGTCATCGGCATCTGCGTAAGGGTCTACGCCGTCTCCGACGGTGTTGTGAACTTCCAGGCTCTCACCATTTCGGAGTCTGCTGTCGTCCAGACGTACCAGCAGAACACGGTAACCGTGACGCTCCTGAACAACAGCACCTTCCCGGTGGCGTTCACGACCCTCTACGTCTCAGGGCCTGACGGGGCCACGAGCTACCAGATAGTCCCGAACGCGAACCCTCCGTACTACTGCGGCGAGCAGCCTCTGTCCAGCAGCTCCCTAATCAAACCCTGCTATGTGAACCAGGGGCAGGTGCTCATCGTGCAGCTTCCGTTCCTCTGGAAGACCGACCAGACCTACGTCGCTACGGTCGTGACTAACAAGGGGCTCTCCTTCTCGGAGACGTTCGTGTCGCCCTAGGCCGGACTTAGACGACCACGACGAAGATGAAGACGGTAGCCGCCGCCATTATCAGGACGTGCTTGAAGCCTGCTGTGAAGCTCCCTTCCCCAAGCTTCCCCGCCCCGAACCCCCCGAAGATTGCTTCTATCAGCGCCATCTGCAGGAAGAGGTCCTTCACCGACGCCAGGGTAAGTCCCTGGAGCCCGTTCCCGCTTCCGAAGCTGACCGTTGTACCAGTGCTGGAACCCAGCACTTGCTTGAAGAAGCTGTCGACGAGCAGGACCGACACCGCCACGAAGACGCCGAACGCGATGTAAATCACCACGACGTAGGGCCTGAGTGCGGTCCTCCTCTCCTTGTCGAGGAGGAAGAGCTCGTTGGCGTCAGACTGGATGATATCGAGAAGCTCCTCGATCTTGCCCCCCGCCCTGTTAGCCTGCATGAGAAGACTGAAGGTGCGCTTCACCATGGTGGTCTTCACCCTCTTGGTGAGATTCTCGACGGCCACGTCGAAGGGCAGACCGAGCGCAAGCTGAGTCTGGAGCTTCTTGAGTTCTGCCTGTAGCGGCCCGTAGTTCTTGGTGGCGGCGATATCGAGCGCGCGGTCCAGGCTGATCCCCGTCTTCACCTGTGCCGAGATGTCTGTGAGCATGCTCGGGATTGCCTCGTCGATCTGTCTCCTCCACCTCTGATAGGAGAACTCCATGAAGTTCGGGAAGACCAGGAAGACGAGAACGATCAGAATGACCATCGTAGGGTCGGAGAAGGGGAGCTTTACACGCCCGGACGCCGAGAGCAGTACCACCACAAGGGCGACGATCGCCGCCCCGGCCATGGAGATACCGTAGACGAAGTTCCTGTGGGCGTAGGCTGCTCTGAGACTCATAGCATTGTCATCTCTTGGGCATTATGCCGTCGGCCATGACCATTATCACGACTCCTCCGATGGGGACCATGACATAGACGACGAGCTCGATGAGAAGGTTGATGTTGATTCCCCCGAGGCTCCCCGAGATCACGCCCATGACGGCGAAGAGTATGATGAGGATGAGCGGCATGACGACTAGGATTGTGGTGTACATCTCCGCTATTATTCCCAGCGTCTCCGAGAACTGCTTTGTCTTCAGCCGCTTGTCGGTCATGAGGGTCTTGGACTGCTTGACCAGGTACTGCTGGATGTCGGCTCCCGAGTTTGAGGTCGAGACCATCCCGTCCAGGAACTGGGCGAGCTCCTCAGACGCCGAGCGCTTGCGCGCCTCGATGAGCGCCTGGGTCAGGTCCATGCCGAGCAGGTTCATGTCTCGCACAATCTTCCTGAACTCCTGGATTATCAACTCGTTCGAGTCGTCGCTCGCGACCTCCCGTATCACCTTCTCGACGGTCATCCCGCTCGCCGACAGCACCGCCATCCTGCTGGCCGTGAAGGCTAGCTCCTCGTCGAGTCGGCGCTTCCTGCTGCCAAGGGCAAACCGGGGCCTAAGAGCTTCGAGGCCGAACGCAGCCAAACCCGCGGCCAGGAACAGCCCGATGGGCAGTCCTATCCTCTCGCCCACCGGGAAGTGAATCAGGAGAGACAGGAGGATGCCGAGCAGCAATCCCACGACCGCCGCGATCATGGTCGTGAGCGCGATCACGCAGACGTACGCGTGGAAGTTGAGCCTGCCCCCTCCCTTGCGGATCTGCGGCTCGAGGCCCGCGAGCATCTTGTAGAGCCGCCCCATGTGGGGACCGAGGCGGAAGTACGCGAACCTCCAGTACGCCCGCTTTATGCCGCCGCCCTCGATCTTCTCGGGCGGGGTCCCGTAACGTTTCGTGATCTTCTCGAAGAGCCTGCTGCGACCCGCGAACAGGTACTTGTCCGAGACAGGGTCCCACTTGAAGGCGTTGTTCAGCACGATCTGGCCCGTGCTGGTCTCGTGACCGACGATCTCTGCGACGTGGACCATCCGCCGGACGCTCTTATCCTTCATCTTTATTCTTAGCTGCATGATGAGGCAGTCGAGCGTCGCCCCGAGGAGGCTCTTCGGGACGTTCATGGGTTCCGTCGTGAGCCTGTTGATTGCCGCCTCGACCGAGTCGGCGTGGACCGTCCCCAGGCCGCCGTGACCCGTGGCTATGGCCTGGAAGAGCGTGAATGCCTCGACCCCTCTGACCTCTCCGACTATGATGATGTCCGGGCGCTGGCGCATGGCCGCCTTGAGCAGGTCGAAGAGGGTGATCTCACCCGCGAGCCCGCCGCCCCTGCTCACCGACTGGATCCAGTTCTTGTGAGACAGGTTGAGCTCGGGCGTGTCCTCGACGCTGACGATCTTCTGGTCAGGCGGGATGAACATCGAGAGCGCGTTCAACGTCGTCGTCTTCCCTGATGCGGTGCCTCCTGCCACGAGGAGCGACATGCGCTTCTCGATGAGGTACCAGAGGTACGCGCCCAGCTCGGGTGAGAGGGTGTTGAACTTCAGCAGGTCTACGATGGTGATGGGGTCGCCCTTGAACTTTCTGATGGTGAACGTGCTGCCCTTCTTTGTGATCTCCTTCCCGTAGGTGATCTGGATCCTGCTTCCGTCGGGGAGGGTGGCGTCCACTATGGGCGAGGCGATGGAGATGTGCTTCCCTGAGACGTACGCCAGCTTCGAGGCGAACGTGTTGAGCTCCTCGTCTCCCTGGAACATCACGTTGGTCGGTATGGACTCGTAGTCCCTGTGCCAGATGAAGAGCGGTATCCTCGGCCCGTCGCAGCTGACATCCTCGATGCGCGGGTCGTTCATCAGGACCTCGATCCTTCCCAGCTTGATGTAATCCCTCACGAAGTAGTATGCGATCTTCTTGTATGACTCGGGGGCGACGTTGATCTTGTACTTCTTGGCCAGCATCTTGGCCTCCTCTACGAGGTAAACCTCGGCGCTCTTGTTGTTCTTCAGCTTCGCCATGTCGACCTCGAGCTCGTCGACGAGGAGCCTGGTCAGCTTCTGGTAG
>JBEKFK010000144.1:0-4948 GCA_050013375.1 Nitrososphaerales archaeon
ACAACGGCTGCATGGGGAACGAGGACCTGAGGTACAGGGTCAAGCTCGTCGAGAGCGTGAGGGAGGCGGTCGGCGGGAACGTCGAGGTGGCCTTCGACTGCCACTGGCAGTACAGCGTGAAGGACGCGATCCGCCTCGCGGACCGGCTCGAGCCCTACGACCTGCTCTGGCTCGAGGACCCCATCCACTCCGAGAACGCGAGGGCGATGGCAAAGGTCTCGAAGAGATCGCCGGTCCCGATCTGCACGGGGGAGCACAAGGTCTCGCGCCACGGCTTCCGTGAGCTCGTCGAGTGCCAGGCGGCGGACGTCCTCTCACCCGACGTCCAGAAGGCCGGAGGGATGTCGGAGACCAAGAAGGTCGCCGACTACGCGGACCAGTACTACGTCCCGCTGGCGCCGCACAACATCGCGAGTCCCGTGGGTACGATGGCCGCGGTCCAGGTCTCGGCGACCATCCCGAACTTCTTGCTCCTCGAGTACCACGCCAACGACATCCCGTGGTGGGGGAAGCTCGTCAAGCCGAAGGGGCGTCCCGTCGTGAAGGACGGCCGCATCTCACTCCCGACGGGCCCGGGCCTGGGGATAGAGCTCGACGAGGAAGAGGTCCAGAAGCACCTCAAGAAGGGCTCGAAGCCGCTGCCCTAGGGCCTGGCGCCGCCACAGAGCTCCGCTCCTAACGTTTTTGTATCCGCCCGCGGAGATAACCGCGCGTGAAATACGTCAGATTCGGAGAGACCGGCCTCACCGTCTCCCAGTTCTGCCTCGGCGCCTGGCACCTTCCCGGGTCCGGGGTGAATGACGAGTTCGGGATTGAGAAGGTGGACGCCGAGACCTTCGGGAGGATCGTGAGGAAGGCCTACGACCTCGGGATCAACTTCGTCGACGGCGCGAACAGGTACCACGGCAGGATGTCGACCGCCGACCTTGACCACGTCGGCAACTCCGAGAGGCTGCTCGGCGCCATCCTGAAAGACTACGACAGGGAGTCGTGGGTGGTCGCTACCAAGGTCAGAGGTCCGATGGCACCCTGGCCGAACGGCCAGGGTCTCTCGAGGAAGCACATCATGTGGCAGATCAGGGAGTCGCTCAGGAGGCTCGACCTCGAATACATCGACCTCTACCAGATCCACTGGGAAGACAACACGACCCCAAACGTAGAGACCCTCAAGGCGCTCAACAACCTCGTGGACCGCGGACTGGTCCACTACCTCGGCGAGAGCAACCACTCCCCCGCCAACGTCGTCGAGTTCATGGAGACCGCTTCTAGGCTCCAGATCGAGGGGTTCGCCTCGATGCAGGAGCCCTACAACCTCCTCGAGCGGCGGGTCGAGGGCGAGACCCTCCCGGTCGCGAAGAAGTACGGCATAGCCGTCATGGCGTACGTCCCACTGGCCCAGGGCGTCCTCTCTGGGAAGTACCTCTCAGGTGTCGAGGCGGGGTCCCGGGCCTCCTACATCTCGCAGGTCGCGGGGCAGTACCTCAACCAGGAGACCGCGGCGGCGGTGGGCGGACTGCTCGAGATTGCCAACGAGAAGGGGATCACCCTCCCGCAGCTCGCTCTGGCGTGGATGCTCAACAAGCAGGTCGACCTCGGTCTGACCATAGTCCCGATACTGGGGATAACCAAGGTCGCCCACCTCGAGGACAACGTGGGCTCCCTGGACGTCAGGCTAACCGGCGACGACATGCAGAGGCTGGAGGAGATAGCGGCCGGGGCGAAGCTCGGACCTCCGTCCTACTGAGAGATTAGCCGCCACATCTCCCGGATGTCGGCCTCCGACGGAGCGCCCCTCTCGACGACCAGGTACTCTGCCCCGGCCTCCTTCCCGACCTTCTTCATCGATCTGATCGTCTTCTCGAACTCGCCATGGGTGATCCCCACAGCGCCTGCGGTGTAGTCGACCCCGAACGACCTCAGCTCGGCCTTCGTCCTCTCCGCGTCCCCTCCGTGTAGGAAGGTCGCGACCACCGCTCCCGTGCTGATGACGTCGCCGTGGACGAACGGCCGGCCTACCAGCTTCTCGAGGGTGTAGAAGAAGAGGTGCTCGGTGCCTTCCTGGGGCCAGAACTTCCCGCGCTGCAGGTAGGGGAACTGGAGCGAGTTCAGCGTCATGTGCATCTCGACCAGGGGACGGATGGCGGCCTCGGTCACCTCCTTGATCTCCGGGGCCAGGGCCATGAGCCGCGCGAGGACCTCCTCCGCCTTCGCTGCGACCGCCGGGTCGTACTCCTCGCCTGCCTCGTCCCTCGCTCTCCTCCAGTCCATGAGGGAGATCCGGGCCGAGTAGATGTCCCCGACCGCCGCCCTGTTGAGCCTCTTGGGCGCGCCCCTGATTATCTTCTGGTCTATCACGATCTCGTCGGCGAACTTGTCGCCGATGTAGTTCACGACCCCTTTGATCCGGACCCCTGCCTTGGGGGTCAGGTACGCGTCTGCGGCGAGGATGGTCGGCACAGACACGAACCTGCACCCAGTCTTCAGGGCGAAGTACTTCGCCGCGTCCACAGCCCTCCCTCCTCCCAACCCCACCGCGGTGCGCGCGTGCGCCACCCTGGAGGTGTTCGCGTCGAGCGTCTCCATGTCGACCTCCCCCACCATCACCGTCTCGGCGGGGGGGTGTGCCAGCAGCCCCTTCACGCTGGACCACGGCGGCTCGACCGTGAAGACCACATAGTCCTCGAGGTGGCGGAGCGCCTCCTCGACGCCCCGGTAGTCGACGCGGATCCTAGAAAACGGGGAGGACATTCTTCGCCACGGCGTCCATCTCCTTCTTCACGGGGGCGCTGAAGAGGATGAGTTCGGAGGCGCCGGCCTTGACGTATTCGTCCAGCCTCTCTATCACGTCGTCCCAGTTCTTGCACGAATGGACGAACCTGCTGAGGCGCTCGGGCGAGATCGCCTTCGCCGCCTTCTCGAGAGCGATCGGCGTCCTGATGTCCACGGCGTTCTCGACGAAGGCCGAGAGCTCGTGGCCCGAGTCCTTGATTATCTGCGCGGGGGTCTTGAAGGCGTAGTCGACGTGCACGACGATCTTGCCGCCCTTCTTTCCTGCGGCCTTCTGCCCCTCTCTGAACTTCGGGACCAGGACGTCCCGTATCCTCTCGGCGCTGTTTCCGGGGCTGAGGGTGACGAAGTGGTCTCCATACTTCCCCGCCCTGTAGGCGGCCTTCTCGCCCACCGCCGAGAAGTAGATGTCCAACTTCGTGCGCGGCCTCGTGTAACCCAGGAGGAACTCCGATGAGAAGTACTCCCCCTTGAACGAGAACGGCTTCGTCGAGGTCCACATCTTCTGCATCAGCGCTATCCCCTCGCAGAGGCGGTCCATCCTCTCCTTCCACGCCGGCCACCTGTCGTTCCAGAACGGGATCTCGTTCACCGCCTCGCCCGAACCGACGCTTACCAGGAAGCGACCCGGATACATGTTGTCGAGCGTCGCCGCGGCCTGGGCGACGAGCAACGGATGATACCTGGCCCCTATCGGCGTCGTGACGAGCGGGCCCAGCTGGACCTTCTTCGTCCTCTCGAGCGCCGCTGCCATGACGGACCAGACGAATGAGGACCTGTCGCTCTTGTGGAACCACGGCATGAAGTGGTCACCGAACCACAGCCGCTTGAATCCGAGCTCCTCTCCGTAGACCGTCGCCTCGACGAAGTCCCTAGGGTCGTAGTAGTTCTCTCCGATGTCAAGTGAGATCAGCGGTTTTGGCATCTGCGCCCGGCTGAGGTGCGGCTCGCTTTAAATGGCTTGGGAGCGGGGCGGAGATTATAACCCCCCGCGGGTACCCGTGGGACGACAAGCGACCGATGATCCTATCCTGCAGCACTATAACCTGGGGACAACTGAAGTCGACGAAGGACCTCGAGAAGGCCCTCGCCTCGATAAAGGCGCTCGGCTACACCGATGCGGGCATCGAGTACCCGATGCTCTCGGCGTCCATGAAGAGGCAGGTCGAGAAGGGCGGGGCGGCCGCCAAGAAGGCCGGCCTGACGGTCGCGGCGGTCGCGATCGACACAACGCCCGCGATGGCCAAGGTCGTCAGGGGGTTCGGGTCCTCGGTCGGGTGGCTCTGCCTCTTCGAGAAGGACATCAACGTCGCGATAGAGAAGACCAAGAAGCTCAGCGCCGCTTGCGCCAAGGTCGGAGTCGACGTCTCGCTGCACCCGCACGTAAGGTCCAACATCCTCACCACCGAGGACCTCGACCGCATCATGAAGGCCTGCGCTCCGAACAGGACCTCCGTCTGCGTCGACACGGCGCACCTCACGGCCCTGGACATCGACATCCCGAAGTTCATCAACCGGTACAAGAAGTCGATCTCACTGGTCCACTTCAAGGACCTGCGAGCCAAGATACCCCAGCAGGACGTAGACTACGAGAAGGACTTCGTCGACCTCGGTGACGGCGTCGCCGACCTGAAGGGGGCATTGAAGGCGCTCCGGGCGATGAAGTACTCCGGGGCGGTCATGGTCGAGGTCGACAATCCGCCGAAGGGCGAAGTAGAGGCGTCGGCCAGGAAGAACTTTAGGTACCTCGCCTCCATAGTCCGCTAGTCGAGGTTTCCCGGGCCCGGCTCAGGCCACGCTGACCCAGGCCTTCTTCTTCGAGGACTCGAGGATGGCCTCGATCAGCCTGTTCACCCTCCAACCGTCGTAGAACGAGGGCGAGTACTCCTCCCCTCCTCCGAGAGCGGTCAGGAAGTCGTGCATCTGGTTCGTCACCGAGTCGACGTAGCCCGTCCCCATGGTCGCGGAGCTGAATAGGAGCGTCTCCCCGTACTTGTGCGCGGGCCCGAAGTAGATCGTCCTGAACCCGCTCGCCTCCTTCGGGTCGCGGGCGGAGTAAAACTGTAGCTCGTTCGGCCTCTCCATGGTGAAGTAGACCGTGCCTTCGGACCCCTGGACCTCGAAGTCGAGCTGGACCTTCCTTCCCGTCGCTATCCATGAC
>JBEKFK010000145.1:0-4937 GCA_050013375.1 Nitrososphaerales archaeon
CGAGAGCTGGTTGAAGATGGTGAACTCGCAGTCAGGCATGTTCTCGACGAGGCCCCTAGCCCACGTGGAGACCCCGCCCGAAGCGACGTGGGGATAACTATCCCAGTTGATTAATAATACTCTTCTCGTCATAGGTATTACCTCGCCGAGACTTCGACGGGCCTGCGGTCCGCTGTGCGACCGGCTTCTGGACCTTCCGGAGTCCGGTCTTCCTCATGGTCAGGAACTCCTCCACGTCCTTTACGACGCTGGAAGCCGCGGGCGGAGGTGTTGGGTCTCTCCTGTCGCTCGGGGTCCGGGAGGCGCCGCTTCCTGTCTCCAGGGCCCGCCCGGTCCGATCCTCTGTGAACAGATTGACGCGCTTCGAAATGGTCAGGTACCTCTTGTAGGCTTCCTCGGATTTCGCCTTATCGCCGGACATGAGGTAGAACTGGGAGCTCTCCTGCAGGGACCAGAGCAGCTCCCGCACGGAAATCCCTGCCACGCGGTCGGCGTTCTCGCTGTAGATTGCGGCGGTCTCCCCGTACAGCAGCCGGGCAGGACCGAAGAGCGACAGCTTCTCCAGGCAGTCGGCAGCGCATGCGGCGCTAAGCGCAGCCTTCGCCGGCATGTTCTGCTCTAGGTTGTCTGAAGCATCCCTGAGGTAAAGCCTGACTGCGCTGACAAAATCCCGTTCGTCTTCACTCTTGATCGCGTTCAACCAAGGGTTGGACTCGTCCGTGATTCTGTCCACCCAGGTAGATGTCTGCATTTGAGATAATTCAGTAAGTACTCTTTTAAGGGGTAGACAGCTTAATACCAGTGAAGAGTTCTGGTAGATTCTTCCTCATAGAATCTACCCGACGTATAATATGGTCTGGGTGTATGGAATCACGTGTGTTCTATAATAGGCTATGAGGGCCGGGGTGAGGCAGCCCCGCTCCTCGTCAAGGGCCTTCAACGGATGGAGTACAGAGGGTACGACAGCGCCGGAGTCGCCATCCTTTCCCAGCGGGAGATCTCGGTCCGAAAGGGAGTGGGCAAGGTCTCTGAGGTGAACGCCCTGGTCCACATGGACGAACTCAGGGGAGAAGTCGGGGTCGGTCACACCAGATGGGCGACCCACGGCGGGGTGACAGAAGCCAACGCACATCCTCACCTTTCCAATTCGGGTCAGATCGCTCTCGTACACAACGGGATTGTGACCAACTACATGGAATTGAAGGAGGAGCTTCGGAGCAAGGGGTTCTCCTTCAACAGCCAGACGGACACAGAGGTCATAGTCAACCTGCTTCAGCTGAACTTCGAGGAGACGCGCGACGTCAAGACGGCCATGATGCGAACAGTAGCGAGGCTCAAGGGGAACTACTCCTTCGCCGCGGTCTTCCCCGATGGCACGCTCGCGGCGGCCAGATTCCACGAGCCGCTGATCGTCGGGATAAGCAGGGACGGCTATCTCGTGGCGAGCGACATCCTGGGGTTCGTCGAGCAGACGGACAAGGTGATCTACCTCGATAATCGCGAAATCGTGGCGATGAAGGATGGAGGGCAGGTCATCTGCGACTTCGATGGCAAACCCGTGCGGCACGAGCTGATCCGGGTATCGAACGAGATTGCCGACGCCGACAAGGGCGACTACGTGCACTATACCCTCAAGGAGATCTTCGAGCAGCCAGTGAGCATCCTGAGGACCGCCGAGAAGATAGCGCCTGAGGTTGCCAGGGCTGCTGAGATGATAAAGCACGCAAAGAACCTGTACATAACCGGCAGCGGGAGCAGTTTCCACGCCGCCCTGGTGGGGAAGTACCTGTTCTCCAAGTTCGGAGGCCTGAACATCGAAGCGATAATGTCGAGCGAGGCGGAGTTCTCCCCCCATCACCTCGACAGCGAGTCCGTGATGATTGCCATCTCCCAGAGCGGCGAGACGGCGGACGTCCTCGAAGCTGCGAACTGGGCCAAGGAGAAAGGGGCGAAGGTCATATCGATTGTGAACAAGACCTCGTCCTCGCTCGCCCAGATGTCATCGCTGACGATAGGGCTCGATTGCGGCCCTGAGATCGGGGTAGCCGCCACGAAGAGCTTCACGTCTCAGCTGGTCGTTCTGTACACAATTGCAGGTTTGCTGAGCGGAGGCTCCCTCAAACCCCGCTTCGACGACCTGTCCCGACAGATGACAGAAGTGCTCGAGAATCAGACGAAGATTAAGGCCTTGGCCGAGAAGTTGACGGGCGTCTCCGACATCTACATCCTTGGCATGGGGGCCAACTACAGCATCGCTTCCGAGGCGGCGCTGAAGATCAAGGAGCTCGCCTACGTCCATGCGGAAGCGCTCCCCGGTGGGGAGCTCAAGCACGGGCCGCTCGCCCTCCTCGACTCGAACTCCTACGTGGTCTTTCTCAACCCGTCCGATTCGACCCACTCGAACGTTCTGACTAGCGCCCACGAGGTGAAGGCGCGCGGGGCGAAAATCATAGGAATCTCCGATCGTCCGAGCGAGGTATACGACTACTGGATAAACATCCCCTCGACGGAGGCAGAGATGTTCCCTCTTGTCGAGATAGTCCCGATGCAGCTTCTCGCCTACTACCTGGCGATCCACCGAAACGCGAACCCGGACTACCCGCGGAACCTCGCAAAGTCGGTGACCGTCAAGTAGACCCGGGTGCCCCCCAAAGGCGAATCTGCTCTGTGGGTGCTGCTAGGACGAGGCGCCCCTTCCCTGGGTTCACGCAATCTTCTGTAGCCTTGCTATAGAGGTATCATGCTCTAAGGTAATAGCCCGACCGCAGCACCTACACCCAGTATGAGTAAGACCAGTCAAGCGAAGTTGGACATGTTAATCCCTGAATTTTCCCCCGCGGCCTTAGAATCACGTGAGGCTTTTGCTTCCAGGAACCTGCTCATCCAGACCTGCGAATCCTGTGGGAACAAGATCATCCTGGACGCAGGAGATGTCACCTTCGGAGGAAGGTGGTACCACGCGGCATGCTGGCAGCTCGCGGAGTTGGATTCGCACGCGAACGGGTCAGTCGGCTAGCCCGGAGGTACCGGAGAAGCGGCAGATTCTCGGGGAACCTTCGCTCCGAACAGCACGCCGGATGCAGAATCCCCGACATTTTCATATATCGCACCTGGAAGATGGCGACCAGATGACAAACGAGCCGATGGAGATCCGCGTAGCCGGCGCGGACTCCGCCCTTCCCGATGAGCTCAAGAAGTTCTTTGAGAGGGGAGGCAGCTCGCTCCTCATCAAGGGGTCCGCCGGATCAGGCAAGACCACGCTGGCTCTGACGCTGCTACGCGCCCTGGACGTCACCGAGAACTTCCTGTACGCGTCCACAAGGGAAGCGCCGATTCAGTTCATCCGGGACAACGCTTGGCTTGCCGAACGCTACGGTGGGCAGATCAGAGCTAACAGCAAGCAGAAACAGATTGAGGACCCGGATTCCGCCCTTCTGGATGGATTCGTAGACGCAAGGCTGGACGAGCCCACCCAACTCTTCGAAAGGATTACGGGCAAGCTGATGGACTCGAACTCGCCGTTCATCATCATCGACACCTGGGACGCGATGCTAGATTTCGCAGAGAGGAAGGCCCTAAGGACCAATGCCCGGGTGCTTCAGACGTGGGCCGAGAGGGCCGGGGCGACCCTCGTCTTCACCATGGAAGACACACGGAACGAGGCCCTCGACAGCCTAGTGGAAGGGATAGTGCTTCTGAAGCAGAAGAACGTGGGGTCCAGGCGCCTGAGGGAGCTGGCCATAACGAAGCTCTCCGGGGTGAAGATCGAGAACCCATCATACTTTTTCACGCTAAACGGCGCCGAGTTCAGAAGCTTCGCACACTACCACCCTGAAGACCTTGCTATCGCACCCAACCTCGCCAACTCCCGGGCCCCGCGCGGTACCACCCCCGAATCCCCCGGCAGCTTCCCCATGGGATATCCGGAGTTGGACATTGCCCTGGGTGGGGGAATCCCCGCGGGCTCCGTCCTGAGCATCGAGGTAGGCTCTGAGGTCAACATGAGGATTCCCTTCCTCCTGCTACGGCAGATCATCTCGTCTTTCGCGTCGCCTGACAGGCAAGTCCGCATATTCCCAATCAGAGGGCTCGACAGCGAGTTCGTCTCGGAGTTCCTGAGGGTCTCCGTCCCCCGCTCGTGCATGAAGTACGTCAGCCTGCCGGAGTCACCGCAGGCGGGCATGAGCGAGAAGTTCGCCCCCGGAACCGCGGTCCTGAGCGTACTCAACTTCCACGGTTCGGAGGAGGAGAGCCTGAGGCACTTCTCCGGCCTTGCGGGTTCGAGCAAGGGCGTCACAGTGTTTCTAGGGAAGGAGTGGAAGAGCGAGGAAGCAGTCGGAAGTGTCTCTGCGATTTCCAAGTCTCACCTGAAAATCACTTACAATGACGGAACGCTGTTCTTGCAATCCAAGACCCCCTTCTCGCAGTTCTTGGGCGTGACTGTCCGCCGGAGATTGGGGATTCGGGCGGTTGCACTAGAGCCGATGGTCTGAGCCGATCCCCCGGGCAGGTCATTCGGTTCGAATGACGGCGCCTAGAGACCTTTCAGCCCGTTATCCCTTTGATTTCCGAGGCCAGTCGCGAGATTGATATCGGCTTCGTGAGAAAGCCCTCGACTGTCATCTTGGGGAAGAGCTTCTTGAACTCACCCGCGTACATGTCGAAGGCGGTGAGGAAGCAGACCTTGGAATTGCCGTCCACTTTCTTTATCTCACGGAACAGGTCAAACCCGTTCATTTCAGGCATCCGGATGTCGATGATTATCAGTCCATATTTGCCGGCCTCGTACTTCGCAAGGGCCTCTTTGGGATCGTTGTAGGCGTCGACGGAAAACCCGTAGGATGTCAAACCAATCTTGAGCGGATTGGTTATGTCCTTGTCATCATCAACTATCATTATTCGTGACATTCCCGGCGTGAGGGCTCCCCCCCCCAAAA
>JBEKFK010000146.1:0-4914 GCA_050013375.1 Nitrososphaerales archaeon
CGAGGTCAGGAAGACGATCAGGATAGTCGAGGCCAGCGAGCTGGCCCTCACACAGGTCTCCCTCCGGCTCCAGTCGATAATGGAGGTCGGCGACGCGATGGTCCACGTCACGGCGGCCTTCCGGTCGCTCAAGACCGTCTCGAAGACCATGGAGGACTTCGTCCCCGCTCTCGACGCCACTTCGGCCAGCATCAACAACACCCTGACCGAGACGATGGCCCAGATGGGCCAGATCTCGCCCGGGATCAACGTGGACGTCCACACCGAGAACGCCGAGGAGCTGGTGGACCAGGCTAGGAGGTTCGCCGAGGAGCAGGCGGAGAAGCTCAAGATGAGCCTGCACGTCATGCCGAGCAGGTACGAGGAGGAGATCCACAGGACGGACGACCACATCCCGATACTCGCGACGGGCGACGACAGCGACGACGAGCAGGTAGTCCTCGGCACCATCTTCGGCCCGAGCTCCGACCCCAAGACGGAGGGGGAGGTACTGAGGTACGCGACCTCGCACAACGGCGTCATCGACGTCTCCGAGACCTCGGTGGACCTGGGGATACCCCAGGACGAGGTCGAGCACTCGATGATAAGGCTGGTCGCAGCGGGGAAGGTAAAGTCACAGAGACGGAGTGAATGATAGCGATGAGCGTAGTAGCCGCCAGAGAGCTTGAGGAGGACGCGAGGAAATACGCGGGCGAGGCCATCCGCCTCGACTCGCAGGGTGCCCACGGGATGGCCATCCAGAACTACCAGAGGGCGATCTCGACCCTGATCAAGCTCGTCCACCTCTACCCCGACTACAAGCTGAACCGGCACTACATGGAGCGCGCCGGGCTCTACCAGGAGCGGGTCAAGGCCATCCAGCAGGCTCACGGTTTGATTCCACGAGACATACAGCCGGAAGAGACGACCTTCACCCCGATGGCCGTGCCGACGGGGAGCGTAGCAGAGAACGGGAACGCGACCGAGGGAGGGAACGGAGCGGCGAAGGGGCCCCAGATGGTCCAGCAGCTAAAGTCCTCGTTCAACGAACTGGTGGTCAAGGAGAAGCCGAACGTCCGCTGGGACGACGTCATCGGGCTCGACGACGCGAAGCGCGCCATCAGGGAGTCCATCGTCTTCCCCTTCGAGCGCCCAGACCTCTTCCCGCTCGGGTGGCCCCGCGGGATGCTCCTCTACGGCCCTCCGGGATGCGGCAAGACCATCCTCGCTGCGGCGACCGCGGCGGAGATCAACGGCTACTTCATCTCCATCGACGCGGCCTCGATTATGTCCAAGTGGCTCGGGGAGGCCGAGAAGAACGTCGCCAAGCTCTTCACCGAGGCCAGGAAGCTCCTCGAGAAGGGCGACCCGGTCATCATATTCATCGACGAGCTCGACTCGATGCTCGGCTCCCGTAACAACGAGGTCGGCGGCGAGATCAGGGTAAGGAACCAGTTCCTCAAGGAGATGGACGGGATCCAGGACAAGGGCAAGCACACCCACCTCTACACGATCGGCGCGACGAACAAACCCTGGGCCCTGGACTGGCCGTTCCTCCGACGCTTCGAGAAGCGCATCTACGTCCCTCTCCCTAACTTCGAGGGGAGGATATCCATGTTCAAGAACTACACCGCCCCGATCAACGTCGACCAGACGATAAGCCTGGAAGACCTCTCCCGGATCTCCGAGGGGTACTCAGGCTCGGACATCAGGGACATCTGCCAGGGCGGGCAGCTGAGGGTCGTGCGCGAGCTCTTCGAGAGCGGCAGGGCCGTCGACAAGACCGTGCAGCCCAGACCGATAGTGATGACCGACTTCAAGGAGATAATGAAGTCGCGGCGCCCGAGCGTCTCGCCGGACATGCTCCGCGCCTACGCAAACTGGACCGAACAGTACAAAGCTCTCTAGACCCTCCGAAGGGCGAGCGCGGAAACGGGAAAACCCGCCTGAAAACGGCGGTTTCTTCAATCTTCTTAAGCCCCGGGTCGAGGGCGAGAGGTGCCTTGGAAGAACTCCTCTCCATTGCTGCCATCCGGTCTAGGATAGGCCAGAAGATCCGGGTCGCGGGCTGGGTCCACGACGTCCGGCTGCTCGGCGGGATCAACTTCGTGCTCCTGAGAAGCAGGGAGGGCATCATCCAGCTCACCACGCCGAAGAAGAGCGTCACGCAGGAGGTCCTGGACTCCGTCTCCTCGCTCCACCCCGAGGACGTCATACTCTGCACCGGCCTGGTCAAGGAATCCAAGATAGCGCGGAACGGTTTCGAGATAATCCCTGATTCGATAACGGTGCTCAGCGCGTCCGCGACGCCCCTCCCGCTGGACCCCAGGGGCGTGACCGACGCCAACCTCGACACGAGGTTCCAGTGGAGGACTCTGGACCTGCGGAGACCGGAGACGACCGCCCTCTTCAAGGTCGAGGCCGCCCTGATCTACGGGATGGAGTCCTACCTCCGCCAGGAGGGCTTCATCCAGGTCTTCACCCCCAGCATCCTAGGGGGAATCTCGGAGGGCGGTTCAGAGGTCTTCAAGATCGACTTCTACGGCAAGCCCGCGTTCCTCCGCCAGGACCCGCAGCTCCACAGGCAGCTCGCGATGGCCGGGGGACTGGGGAGGGTCTATGACCTTGGCGCGAACTGGCGCGCGGAGCTCTCTCACACCCCGCGCCACATGAGCGAACACAGGACGATCGCGCCGGAGATGTCGTTCGTGACCGACGAGCGGGACACCATGCGCGTCGAGGAGGGGATGATCGCCTCCGCGGTGCGGTCCGTCCTGGGCTCGTGCACGGCCGAGCTGGAGCTCCTCAAGGTCTCGCTTGAAGAGCCGAAGACGCCCTTCCCCGAGCTCGCGTTCCCGGAGATCTATCCGCTTCTCGAAGGGCTGGGCCACAAGCTCCCGGAGGACTCGGACCTGGACCGCGAGTCGGAGAAGCTCCTGAGCGAGCACGTGAAGAAGGAGTTCGGCTCCGACTTCTTCTTCGTCAACCGGTTCCCTTCGAAGATCAAGCCGTTCTACGTCATGCACGTGGACGAGAACCCGAGGTACGCGCGCTCCGTGGACATGCTCTACAAGGGGTTGGAACTATCGTCGGGAGGGCAGCGGGAGCACCGCCACGACAGGATACTCGAGCAGATCCGCGAGAAGGGGATGAACGAGGAGGAGCTGGCGTGGTTCACTGAGCCTTTCAGGTTCGGCGTCCCGCCCCACGGGGGGTTCTCGCTAGGGATCGAGAGGTTCACCGCCCAGATGCTCAACATCGCGAGCGCAAAGGAGGCCGCGCTCTTCCCGCGGGATCCAGAAAGGCTTCAACCCTAATTCTGATTTCGCGGCTCTGCCGGTCTTCAGAGGCGGACCGTGGCTTCGCGCTCGAACTCGACCATCAGCTCGATCCCCTTCACCTGCTTGACTATCTTCTTGAGGAGCTCTATCTCGCCAGAGAGCCGCTCGACCCTCCTGCCGGGGATGATGGCCTTCGTGAGCTTGCTCCCGTCCGGGAGCCAGACCGTGTTGACCGTAAGCAGCCTTATGGGGTAGAACAGGTCCTCCAGGAACCTCCTCTCGGAGTTCGAGGCCGCTATCACCCAGACCCTGCCCTTTAGCTGTTCCTCCAGCTTCTGCTTGATCTCGGGTTTCGACCTCACGATGGCGGCGTCCGACTGCTCGACCTCCAGCACGTAGCTCCCGTCCACGTGGAAGCTCCTAAGAAGCGTCATCTTGTTCACGTCCGGTATCTTCTCCGCCAGCTTCACCAGCGCCCGGGAGACCTGTATGTCCGCCTCCGTGATCTGGCCCGCCGTGAGCTTGGCCTGACATTTACCACAGAGGATGCCGGTCTTTGCGTCAAACGCGCAAATCGGTATTCTAAGTGGCAAGATAACGATAAAGCCAGTTATTGCATCCAATATAAAAATATCGGCCGCGATAGAACCCTCAGAGACCCTCTCCCGCCGGCTCGGTCGGACTACTTCGAGAGGTGGATTTCCATCGAGCTGACGTCGCTCGAGGTGCCAGAGTCGAGGCTCTTCACGAGCTCCGTCCCCAGCTCGATGCTCTTCACCGTGACCTCGGGGACGAACTTCTTCGTCAGGATCTGGGCCGCGTCGACGGCCTTCGAGATCGCCCTTCCGCGCGCCTTGAGGGTTATGTCGACCGTGCCGTTCTGGAAGAGAGTGAGGCACGCCAGGACGTAGCTCATCGTCGGCTTCTTGCCCACGAAGACGGTGCTGTCGCTTCCATGCTCGCTCATGTTGTTCTTCGATGCGCGCATCGTCGATTGTTATTTATCCTTAATGGAGCGAGGGTCCACCATTTCCCCCGGCCCGTTCCGCTAAGTTTATGCAACATCCGCGCCCCGACCGGGCGTGCGTCTCTTCGAGTACCAGGGGAAGGACCTCTTCAGGAAGTACGGGATTCCCGTCCCCGAGTCGGTGGTGGTCCGGACCGGTGCCGAGCTAGACCCCGCGCTCCAGAAGGTCGGGCTCCCGGCGGTCGTCAAGGCCCAGGTCCTGGCGGGGGGAAGGGGGAAGGCCGGGGGCGTCGCCGTGGTGAAGACCAGGGACGAGGCCAGGAAGGCGGCCTCACGGATCTGGCAGCTCCGAATAGGCGGCGAGACGCCGAGCGCCCTCCTGCTGGAGAAGGCCGCCCCGCTCCGTGAGGAGATGTACCTCTCGATAACGCTCGACAGGGGGACGCGGAGCTTCGTGGTCATCGCTGCGAGGGTCGGCGGGGTGGACGTCGAGTCGATGCAGGGGAAGATAATCGAGCCGGTGCCGGTCGACGGCCTCAAGGAGTGGGCCGCCAAGTCGGTGGGTTTCCGGATGAACCTCTGGGGTCAGGACGAGGCCCGGTTCGTCCGGATACTCACGGACCTCGAGCGGCTCTGCAGGGAGCTGGAGTGCGAGCTGGCGGAGATCAACCCCCTCGCAATCACCGG
>JBEKFK010000147.1:0-4901 GCA_050013375.1 Nitrososphaerales archaeon
GGTCCTACTCTCGGCGCGCAAGCTCAAGGAGAAGATGGCAAGGATAGCCGCGCACTCGCTCGGGCTCACGGACGGACGGAAGATCGTCTTCCAGGGCGGAACGATCTACGCCGAGAACAACCAGGGCAAGTCGCTCAAGTTCGAGGAGGTCGCGGACCTGGCCTACGACGCGGAGGCCATCCCTGAGGGGATGGAGCCCACCCTCTTCGCATATACGGCCTACGCCCCGCCCAACTACACGTTCCCGTTCGGGACGCACATCGCGGTCGTCGAGGTCGACAAGGAGACCGGATTCGTCAAGCTCGAGAAGTACTTTGGGATTGACGACTGCGGGAAGCTGATCAACCCGATGCTCGTCGAGGGGCAGTTCCAGGGCGGAGTGGTACAGGGAGCCGGCCAGGCGCTCATCGAGGAGATAGTCTACGACGAGAACGGCCAGCTGCTCACCTCCACGCTCGCGGACTACCAGATACCCGCGTCGGACACAATGCCTGTCATGGTCTGGGCGAGGACAGAGACGCCCACCTACGCCAACCCGCTCGGGGTGAAGGGCATCGGGGAGGCCGGTTCCATAGCTGCCACCCCAGCAATAGTCAACGCTGTCGAAGACGCCCTATCTGAGTACGGGGTGGTGGTGGAGAAGATGCCGGTCAGGCCGGACTACGTCCTCTCCTTAATCGCGGGCTCGAAGAAGCCCTAGGCGAGCTTCTTCTCGAGCGACCCGATGATCTGCTTCACGTACTTGTCCGCCGCCGAGTCGATAAGGCGCGAGCCCACGCTCGCCATCATGCCCGAGATCTTCGCGTCGGCAGCCCAGACGACGTGAGCCCCTCCGCCGGGCGCGTCCGAGAGCGTGAAGCTGCTCTCCAGGTCGACCGAGCTGTTCAGCCCGGTCCCCCTCGCCTTGAGCTTCGAGAAGGTCGGCCTCTTGTTGTCGACGAGGGTGAGCTTCACGTCGAGGGTCCCCCTGATGAAAGACATCCCGACCTTGGCCTTCAGCGAGAAGTTGTTCGCGTCCACGACCTTCACGCTCTGCACGTCGGGGAAGATTGTCGTGACCTTCTTCGGGTCAGTCACGAAGTCGTAGACCTTCTCTTTGGTCGCCTTCACGTCGAATGATCCTTCGTAGTGCATCGATGGTCACGCTCTCCTCTGCAGGACCTGCCTGTTGATCAGGTTCGTAGGCGTCTGTCCGTTCAACCCCGCCACGAGGTTGTTCGCGGCCAGGACGGCCATGGCGGTCCTGCTCTCGATGGAGCCGCTGGCGAGGTGCGGGGCGAGCACGACGTTCTTCATGCTGAGGAGAGGGTTGTCGGCCTCGACGGGCTCGCGCTCGAAGACGTCGAGCGCGGCTCCTGCGATCGTCCCGGCCCGCAGCGCCTCGATGAGGGCCTTCTCGTCGACCACGCCGCCCCTGGCCGTGTTGATGACGTAGGCTGTCTTCTTCATCATCCTGAACTCCTCCGTGCTTATGCTGTTCCTCGTCTCCGGGGTCAGCGGGACGTGGACCGACAGGAAGTCGCTCTCACGGATGACCTCGTCCTTGGGCCTGAACTCGATTCCCTGGGCCCTCTCGGCCTCCTCGTTCCTGATCGCATCATAGTAGATCACCTTCATCCCGAACCCCTTCGCGCGCCTGGCTACGGCTATCCCGATCCTACCCAGCCCGTAGATCCCGAGAGTCTTCCCGTAGACGTCGCGCCCCACGAGGAGCATCGGGCTCCACTTCAGCTTCCACGAACCGTCCCGCACGTACTGGTCCGCCTCGACCAGCCTCCTCGCTATCGCAAGCATCAGCCCAAAGGTCTCGTCCGCCACGGCCTCCGTGAGGACACCGGGCGTGTGGGTCGCGAGTATCCCCCTCCTCGTGGCCTCTTCGAGGTCGATGTGATCGAACCCGACCGACATGCTCGCCACGATCTTGAGCCTCTTCCCTGCGTCAAGCAGCTCCGAGTCTATCCTCTCGGTGATGTTGCAGTACAGCCCGTCGACGTCAGCGACCTCCCTCAGGAGGACCTCCCTCGTGGGAGTGCCGTACCTGTCGTTGACCTTGACATCTGCGACCTTCCTGATGATCTCCAGCGCCTCCTCTGGGACCTCGTTGCTAGTCACGTAGACGCGGTATTCCACCTTGAGATTCCCGCGGGCCGTCCTCGCTTCCACTATTTAACCCGAAGGCGCAGAACCGCCTGCCGCTATCTCAGCCGCTTGGCTGAGTCTGCCTCTATCTGGACGGACTTCCCCTCGTGCTGCCTGGGAAGCTTCACGACCACTATCCCGTTCCTGAACTTCGCCGTACCCTTGTCGGGGTCGACCCTGACGGGGAGGACGATCCTCTTAGAGTACCTGGCGAACTCCTTCCTCTCGATGTGACCGCCGGGGACGCGCAGCTTGACCGGCCGCGTCATCTCCGCGTCGACGCTGATCGTGTCGACCGTGCAGGTGATCGAGATCTCGTCCTTGCTGGCACCGGGGAGGTCGAAGGTGGCCGTGACCGTGTCGTCCGTGATGTTGAGGTTGAAGAGCGGCATCAGGCTCTTCGTCTCGAGGTCGAAGAGCGAACCTCCGATGATTCCGAACGCCTCGGGGAAGAGGTTCTCGATGACTATCCCGAACGTCTCAGGCTCGTCGTCGTCTTTGGTCAATCAATATCACCTATCTGTAGGCGCTCGGCTGTTGGCCGCCTGGCTGCGCCGCCTGCTGGGTCTGCTGCATCAGCTCCCTGCTCCTCAGCCTTATCTCCTCGGATTCAGCCATAAGAGATTTGGTGTCTATCTGGAGCGCGAGGACCTTGGCCAGGACCTCCAGGACCGACGCGGCGGCCGCCGGGTCCGGGAACTCCGTGAGCGACTCTGCGAGAAGCGTTATCCCGCTCTGCCCGACCGAGTTGCAGTGCTTGAGAAGGCTCGCGTAGAACCCGGTGAGAACACCGTCCTCGAGAGCCGAGGCCCCGCTGGATTTTAGGAGGGCGAGGGCCGACTCGGTGTTGCCCGCCCCCACGACCGTAGGCTTTCCGTCCCCGTGAGACTCGTCCCTCTCCTTGGACGGCGCTCCCGTCACTCCGATCACCACGCTCGCCTTGAGCGACTTCGCCCAGGACGCGACCGCCTTGGCGACCTCCAGTGAGGCGAACGGCGGGAGGGGCACCTCCGAGAGGACCGCCAGCAGGTCGTCCTTCCCGAAGATGTGGATGGGGTATGTCACCGCCGAGTTGTGGACTATCATGACCTGAGGGAGGAGGTCGGAGTCGATGAAGCCGCGCTCCGTCATCTTGAGCTGCTCGATGAGGTACGAGCACGTGATCGTGCCGACGAGCCCCGACTCGGGGACGCCCACGATGATGGTGGGCTTTGAGACCCTGGGACCGCCATCCCTTATCTCGACGCGCATGGGGTGGTCTGACATTGTCTTCTCTAGCTCTAGGGACGGGCTCAGATTAATCCTTTGCCGAAGCGGGGCCGTTCTGGGTTAGGGCGTCACTTGTTCTTGAAGACCCAGCCCAGGTCGGGGATGTCCTTCCTCTTCTCCACCTTCTCGCTCATCGAGTGCGCGATTAGAGGGAGCGCGATGGTCGCGTCGCAGTACACGACGCTCCTCGTCGAGTCAGCTGCGATCTTGCCCCAGCTGATCGCCTCCTCCAGGGTGCATCCCGATAGGCCTCCCCACTGGGGGCTGTCGGTGGTGATCTGGATCGCGTAGTCGTGGGGCGTAGACTCCTCGCCGCCCTTGGAGAGCGACTTTATGATCGATGCGAGCTGGATCGTGTCCTTGGGGACCCCTCCGCCTATGTACACGACGGCCGTCCGCTTGCTCCTGTCGGCGATCTGGCCCAGCTCCTCCATGTCCTGGGTCTGGTCCAGCCTCACCAGCTTGCCCTCCTCCCGCTTGAGGAGGCTGAGCGCAACCCCGTAGCCGCTGTCGATGAGCCCGGGAGAGTAGATTGGCACCCCATACTTCCAGGCCGTCGCCGTGATGCTCTTGATCCCCTTCTTCCACTGGTACTCCCCGAACCTGTTGAGGAACTCCCTCGTCGAGTAGGACCTCTTGGTGTCCAGCGTGCTCGCGAACTTCCTGATCAGCCCTTCCAGCTCCCTGTACTCGTACTCGTCCGCGTAGATGTCGTAGAACCTGTCGATCTTCGCCTCGAGGAGGTCCTCGTCGTTGGCGAGCCAGGTCCCCTGGTAGTACTTGTAGCCCATCGCCTCGAGGATGTCCTCCGAGATGTTGGCGCCCGTGCTCACCAGGACGTCGATGTACCTGTTCTCTATCAGCCAGCGGACGAGCTTCCACTGGCCCGTGGTGCTCATAGAGCCGGAGTAGCCCATGAATATCGTGAGACCCTTCTGCTGGGTCATCTCGGCCCAGATCCTAGCTGCTTCGCCCAGCCGCTTCCCCTGGAAACCCGTCTGGGCCATCTCCTCGAGGAGTTTCGAGATGCTCTTCTTTCCTACCTCGATGGACTTCTCAGGCGCGGTAAGGTACTTTTTCCGGTCTTGCACGACTTACCGTCTCGCGCATCGATATTAATTTTTGTTTGCCGCGCCCCTTCGTGCCGCGCGCCGGACTACCTCACCGTGACTGACTTGGCGAGGTTCCTGGGATAGTCCGGGTCGTTCTTCCTCTCGGTCGCCATGAAGTAGGCCAGGAACTGGAGGGGGATGACCTCGAGTATCGGCGAGATGCTCTCGTTGGATCGAGGGATGCCCACCCTGTGCCTGAAGACGGGATGCTGCTTGTCAGATATCCCGATGACCTCCGCGCCCCTCGCCTCAAGCTCGAGGGCGTTCGAGATCGTGCTCTCGAAACCCTCCCCGCCGGGAGCCAGGACGACGACCGGGGTGCCTTTCTCTATGAGCGCAAGCGTCCCGTGCTTCAACTCGCTCGCGGGCATCCCCTCGGCG
>JBEKFK010000148.1:0-4803 GCA_050013375.1 Nitrososphaerales archaeon
CACCACGCCGCCGAGACCGCCGATGGTGCCCCAGGAGTCGTAAACGAATGGGGCGAAGAGGGCGCCGACAGTGTTCGAGTTCAGGATGACCAGGATCGCCGACCGCCCGAGAGCGAAGGTGATGAGGTTGACAGCGATTAGCGTCAGAAACGCCGCGATCACCAAGCTCAGGCCGGACTTTGAGAGCTCCGGGAGGTATCGCTTGATGCCCACCTTCATCCGAGGCTCCGTGGGCACCGGGGGCTTGGGGGGATGAACTCGGGTCGTCTAGTCAATCGAATGGGGACCTCCGCCAGATGCCCCTACGGCGCCTTATCAACGATTAAATATATCCATGGAATGGGTGGTAGCGAGTTAGCTACAGTTGAACATCAAGGATCTACGTGACGGAATGCGAACGGTCGAGGTGGAGGGAGAGATTGTGGACATTTCGTCGCCTCGCGAAGTCAGCCTGAGGACCGGAGGACAGGCGAGGGTGGCGGACGCCACGCTGCGGGACGAGAGCGGGACGATCAAGCTGTCTCTCTGGGACGCTCAGATCGACGCTGTCGCGAAGGGGGCGAAGGTCAAGGTCTCCAACGGGTACATCAACACCTTCAGGGGCGAGCGCCAGCTCAACATCGGTCGATACGGCAAGCTCGACATCCTCGAGAGCTGAGCTACGGCCCAGTTAGTTCCCCCAGACCGAAAAGCGTATCTTCATTTCGCATGCCCTACGGTGGAGTATTTTCCCCTTGGGAAGAACCGGAACCGCTTATAGGAGAATCCGCTCGGTGATCACGGACAAGCCCACCTTCTTCGGCTGGGTCATCGAGGGGCGTCTCGCTGCCTCAGGGCTCCCGTCCTCCGAAGGGCAGTTGAAGTGGCTCGAGGCCCACGGAGTGGACTCGATTCTGACGCTCAGGGAGACGCCTCTCCCCGCTGAGTGGCTCGGGTCGACCAAGCTCGCGGCAAAGCACGTCAAGATGTTCGACCACGCGCCACCGCCCCCGGAGGCACTCGAGGAGGCAACGTCTTTCATCTCCTCACAGCTCAAGGATGGCAAGTCCGTGCTCGTCCACTGCCTGGCGGGCGTCGGGAGGACGGGGAGTGTCCTGGCGGCCTACATGATAGAGTACGAGGGCAAGTCTGCCGATGAGGCCATCGCCAGGCTTAGGGCGATCCGTCCCGGCTCCGTCGAGGGTACCCAAGAGTCCGCCGTCCGTGACTACGAGCAGAGGGTCAGACGAGCGAAGAGATAGCAGAATACAGGAACCACACACCGAACAGGACCAGGATCCCCCCGGACACGTACACAAGGAACGGGAAGATCCTCTGATACCTCGAGAGCCCGACCCTGAGAATCGACGAAAGGAATAGCGTCCAGGCTACTATGCCTGCGAAGAACCCCGCGACGATGCTCAGCCCGAAGGTGGAGACCATCCCTACGCCGACGGCGATCCACCACGCGAGCTGGAACGGGTTTGTGAGGCCTATGGTCAGGCCGAGGATGAATGGGAACCTCCCTCCTCCCACGGGGGCCGATGTCGGCTTCGACCTCGCCCGCCTGAGTGTGGAATACGCGATGTAGAGCATGAAGACCCCGCCAACCACGAAGAGGAGGTCCCGCGCCTCCCCGCTGGCTATCAGGGAGGTCAGCCCGAAGTATGTCAGCACGAAGAAGACGGCATCGGCCGTGGTCGCTCCTAGGAGGGTCAGCTCGCCCGCCAGCCACGACCTTGTCACCTGATAAGTGGCCGCGGCGTTGACCGGTCCGGGAGGGGCGGCGATGGAGACGCCCAGGACCGCCCCGGTCAGGAAGACCTGCCAGCTCTCGAGCAACGCCCTCGCAGCAAAGCGAGCGAGTATATCTCTTAGGCGGGCTTCTCGAAAGGCTTAAGAAATTGGGGGGCGCGTTACTCCATCTTCGGTTGTGCAAGTGCGAAGATGCCCATGGAACTTGAAAACTGCTACCGCGTCCTAGGCATCCGTTCAGACGCTGACTTCTCGGAGGTGAAGTCCGCCTTCCGCCGTCTGGCCCTGCAGTATCACCCGGACAGGAACAAGGGCGCAGAGGCCGAGGCCAAGTTCAATGCAATCACCGAGGCCTACAGCACGATCATGATCTCTCAGGGCTACCAGGTGCGGCCGCGGGCCATCGAAATGAAAGATGTGCCCGTCGAGCAGCCCGGAGGGAAACTTCCCTTCACCGTCTTTGCCGACAGGGAGATCGTCCACAACGTCTCGCCGCGGGTCTACGAGAGCGAGGTTCGCAAGTTCTTCAACCCCAGACTCGCTGCCGGCACCTCCTGCAAGATCGGATCCCGATGGTTCGAGATCGACGTCGAGGCTCAGGACAAGATTCCCCTCATAAGCAAGCATCTGGGCAAGCGCAAGATCCTGATCGAGTGGTACAAGACCGCCGAGGGGATCGACAAGTGGAAGCCCATCCCGTGGGACGACTTCTGGGCATACATCCGACGATACTCGTCCTCGGCGACCACGTGAGGGGGAGCTTGCACGGAGAGGGCACCAAGCTATATTGGAGGGGTGCCTGGTCTGTTGATGCAGCGATGAAGAAGCGAGCGCCGGCGACGAAAGGGGAGAGACTCCAACACCTGCGGTGGGCGGACATGAAAGAGGAATGGCTGAACCCGAGGATTTCCAGGCGGCTCGCCGTGGGGGAGAGGCAGATGCTCGGCTGGATCTGGCTGAAGAAGGGCGCGGTCGTGCCGGCCCACAAGCACCTCAGCGAACAGATCACCTTCATCCTGAAGGGCGCCCTGAAGTTCAAGATCCTCGGAGAGGAGTACACGGTCCGAGCAGGGGAGGTACTGATAATCCCCTCGAATGTGGTTCACGAGGCCGTAGCGCTCGAGGACACGGACGACTTCGACTGCTTCTCGCCCCTCAGGAAGGACTGGCTCACCGGCACCGACCTCTATCTCCGAACGGGCCGCTCGTACCTGAAGAAGTAGCTGACTGGGGGAGGCGTTGAGCCGCGAGTAGAGAGTCGGTCAGGAGGGTGACGGGATAGGCTGACCAGCAGGCTTGCCCTCTACTCGACCTTGGCGCTGACTGCATTGGTGATCGTCTCCGTAGCAATCGCATTCACCAACCCAGTCCCGTACGACATGCTCTACCAAGGCACCCTCCTGGCGAACGTCTCAGGGTTCCTGGCGTTCTTTCTCATCGCTGCGAGCGGAGGCATGATGGTCTTCCGGCGCAGTCTCCTCCGGAGGTTCCGGAACCCTGACCTTCTCAGGGGGATTCACGTTTGGGTCGCGGCCGCCGCGGGTGTCTTCTTGATAATCCACGTGGTCTTCTTCCTGCTCTTCCCGGTGACGCTCCCGGTCCTCTTCGGCTACGTCGCGACCTACGCTGCCTTCGTCATCTGGGTGTCGGGACTCCTGTTCATCGAAGGACTGCGGTCGTCCCTCTTCTACCACGGCATCCTCTCGCTTATCGGGGCTTCCCTGATCCTCGTGCACGTCCTCGGTGCGGGGAGGAGTGTTCCGGTGACAATCTCAGGAATCGCGCTCGTTCTCACCGCCGCGGTCGTCCTCGGGAGCGCAGTGTGGCAGTTCGCCCGGTTATCCAAGGACGGGAACCGGCGGAGTAGCTCCTAGACGTGTCTTGGGGCGCCATCCGGCCGATGGGGAACTCGGGGATGTGGACCTGGAGAGAGGGCCCGAGTTATTCGCAAGAGACGGAAACCGTTTTAAAAGGACGCGCGCCGCCGACTTCGATCATGCAGGACAGCGAAACCGACGTTGACCCTCTGTCCGAGGGCGAGTCGAGTGAAGTGATGGATGTCTCCAGCCCCTCTGCAGCCAGCCCCGGAGTGACGGCAGAGGCTCCCGGCGCGGTGTCGGACGAGCTGAGGGACACCCCCCCTGATGCAGTCAAACCTGGGGAACCAGTGGTAACCTGCGACTTCTGTGGGCCCGTGAAGGGGCCCAAGGCCGAGGTCTACCAATGCCAGCTCTGCATGAAGTTCTTCTGCATCAAGCACGTCGACCCGTTCTTCCACATGTGTCCCTCCTCGAGACAGAGCTGAGCGGGCGTCCTCCCGTCCTTCACGAAGCGATGCTGGACAGACGTTTGGGTTCGTGACGAGGCCCCGAAGGATTGATCCTGCTGCTTTCTTTCTTGGCACCTGCAATCTTGATTATCGTGACTCCTGGCCCCGACAATGTCCTGGTCGTCAGGAACGGCCTGAGGGGAGGCAGGAAGTCCGCTCTCCTGACATCCTTGGGCATAGGGGGTGGATTGCTCGTATGGACCGGCCTGTCGGCTGTCGGGGTGGCATTCGTCCTGGAAGCGAGTGCGTTCGCATACACAACGCTGAGGCTCGCTGGCGCAGCATATCTCACCTATCTCGGCGTCAGGGGACTTGTCGCCCTCAGGAAGGCGAAGCGCTCTGTCGCAGAGAGCGCAGGAATCCCCGCGAACGGCCTCGCGCTTCCAGGGCGGATCGATTCACCGTTCCTCCAGGGCCTCTTCAGCGACATCCTCAACCCGAAGACCGCGATCGTCTTCACGAGTCTTACTGTGCAATTCGTGACGCCCGGGCCCTCGGTTGCAGTCGAGTTGGCAGAACTGGGAGGTGTGTTCTCGGGGATGGCGCTCTGCTGGCTTGCGCTCTTCTCGATGCTGATCGGTGCAACCGGCAGCTTGCTTGGGCTCCCGCGGGTCAGGCGGGCGTTGGACGCTGTCACCGGGGTAGTCCTGATTGGCCTCGGAGTATGGGTCGCCACGGAAACCTGACTTCCGGTAATGCGAGACTTGGACTGAAACTGATATTAGAAGCCGCGAAAGCGA
>JBEKFK010000149.1:0-4786 GCA_050013375.1 Nitrososphaerales archaeon
CCACCCCCACGGCTCTCGCGCCGAAGTCCCTCGCGGCGGCTATCACGAGCCTGCCGTCGCCCGAGCCGAGGTCGTAGACGAGTTCATCCGGCTTCACGGACGCCATCCTGAGCATCTGAGGACTGATGTCTTCGGGAGTGGGGATATGGGGCTCTGTGTAGTTCAAATGTTCTCAGAAAGCGGACGTACTAGATAAGCTTCCGCTTCCGCCGGTCGGCGGCACCATCCGGGGGCTCGCCGCGAGGTTCTGACCTGAGAAACGAGCGAAGGAATCGGCCCTCGGGGTGACCGGGGCGGCGGTTCTCTGTCTTCTATTGGGGCTTCAGAAGGTACTCGGCCAGGTCGTCGGGGTCCATGATGTCGAGCTCCTCTACCGTCTCCTCCAGCTCGGAGAGGGGCATCTCGAACTCCTTGGTCATCAACTTGCTCCCGTCCTTGTATGTCAGACGAGACCGGTTGTTCCCCGCGTCTGTGAGAGACACGAACTCCAAGTCCTTGGCCCTGAACGATTCCCTAACGTCCCCAATCAGAGTCATGCTGTCCGGGGCCTTGAGCGGGCACCTTTTCATACTATCGGTGGTCCACTAACGCGCCGTCGGCACGGTTCGCCAGCTCTCAAAGCGTTGGCCGAGGGCTGCTCTGGAAAGAACTTCACAGCGCGATAAGGATGCTCACGACAGCGGACAAGATCAAGAGGAGCATGACTACGATGCTCAGGACCCGTATCCAGCGCTTGCTCAATTCGTTGGAGCTTCCTTCTCTGGGCGGACTTAAGTTCCTTGCTCTCTGTCTTCCATCGACCCGCCCGGCTCTAGGAGGGCCGTGCTGCGAGGCCGACTCCAGCGTCGTTGCGCCTCTGTCGTCCCCTCAGAGTGGCGAGGACACCCAAGACTGAGATTGCCGCCACCGTGGCCAAGTATGCGGGCTGGATGGTTGAACTGCTGGAAGTGGTTGTGGTGGTCGTCGAAGCCGCGCTCGCATCGGATATCACGGTGACCGTATCGGCGGCGGGGTTGGATACGAACAACTCGCCTTTGGCAGAGTCGTAGGCGATCCAGAACGGAGCGGGTCCGGCGGCCTTCGTCCCAACGACGGAGTTGGTCGTGTCGGAGATTATCGCGGTGCTGTTGGAGCTCGGAGTCAGGACAAAGAGCTCGCCTTTTGCAGAGTCGTAGGCGACTGCGCCCGCGCCGTCCAGCGGAACCGTCGCAACGACCGCGTTCGTCGAATCCGAGATGACCGACACACTGCCTGCAATCGTTGTGCTGCCTGAACTCCCTACGTATACCTCGCCCCTTGCAGAGTCGTAGGCGATGCCCCCCGGGAAGGGTCCCACTGTCACGTTCGCGACCACCGAGTTCGTCGCGTCGGAGATAACAGAGACTTGCCCGTGCGCAGTGTTTGAGGCGCTCACGCTGGATGGGGTCGCGCCATCCTCGGCGACGAATACCTCGCCCCTGGCAGGGTCATAGGCGATTGCGCCCGGAAAATCCCCGAGGGGTATGGTCGCGACCACCGAGTTCGTCGCGTCGGAGATTACCGAGACGAAACCCGCGCTCGCGTCGTATTGTCCTACGATGGTCGAAGCACCCTGGTTGACCACGAATACCTCCCCCTTGGCGGAGTCGTACGCGAGCTGTACGGGATATCCGCCAATCCCGTTGTTCAGGTTGTCGTTGCCAAGGTCGATCGTCGTGACAACCGCGTTCGTCGCGTCGGAGATTACGGTTATGCAGTTCCCATAGAGATTGGAGACGAAGAGCTCGCCCTTGGCAGAGTCGTAGGCGACGTACTGCGGACTGGGGCTCTCGTGGAATCCTGGATTGTTGAGCCCGGGGACCTCGACCGTAGCGGACACGATGTTGGTCGTGTCAGATATCGCTGCGACCGCCGGGCTGCTGAAGTCCGCCACCCAGACCTGCCCCGTGCCCGAGTCGTAGGCCAGGCCGATCGGGTCCAGCCCGACCCCGACGCTGCCGGGTCCGCCCGAAGCCGTACCCGTGTTGTACGAGAAGCTGGTGCATGTCACCGAGAGCTGAGCCCCGATTGACCCAGAGCTGAAACAAGATGACGTGGAGGTCGTAGCGGTGCCAGATGACCCAGATGGGGATCCGCTGGTTGTTGAAGTGGTCACCAGGGCCGCACTTGCTGCGATTACAGCGATGCGGAAGTCACTGTCACTCCCGACGAAGATCTCCCCCTTGGCGGAGTCGTAGGCTATGACGGTGTTGGTGAAACCAGTGTTGACGGCGGCGGTGACAGCGTTGGTCGCGTCGTTGATGACCGTCACAGACGTTGTGCTCGTGCTGGCGTTGCCCTCATCGGCAACGAAGACCTCACCGGTCGCCGGGTCGAACGCTATCCCATCGGGGCCCAGGGGTCCAAGATGGGCGTTGGGGGTGATTGTGGCAGCGACCGAATTGGTCGCGTCGCTGATCACAGAGACTGTGCTGTCTCCGTAGTTGGTGACGAACACCTCTCCCTTGGTAGCGTCGTAGACGACTCCGGAGGGACCTGACCCGACGTTCACGGTCGCGACGACCGTGTTGCTGGAATCCGAGATGACCGATACGGCGTTTGTCCCGTAGTCGGCGACGAAGACCTCACCCGCGCTCGGATCGTAGGCGAGCGCCCTAGGTTGATTCCCCACCGAGATTGTGGTCACGACCGCGTTGTTGACGTCGGAGATGACAGTGACCGTCGCGGCGGTCCTGGAGGTCCCGCCCGATACGAAGACTTCGCCCTTGCCGGAGTCGTATACGACCGCCTGCGGGTAGGCGCCCACCGAGACGTTCGCGATGACCTTGTCCGTGGAGTCGGATATCACCGAGACCGTGTTGGCCCCATAGTTCGCCACCCAGATCTCGCCCTTCCCAGAGTCGTAGGCTAGACCCACCGGCTCGTAGTTGGTCCCAAAGTCGATTGTGGATACGACGGCGTTGTTCGAGTCCGAGAGAACGGTTATCGTGTCGTTGAAGAAGTGGGTCACGAAGACCTGGCCCTTGCCCGAATCATAGGCGATGCCGTACGACGTGCCTCCGGTGTTCTGAGTCGCCACCACAGCCTGGCCGTTTGCGAACGGGTGGGAGGTGAACGCAAAGATCAGAAGCGTCAGCAAGGCGAGCGTGGCCGCGATTTGGCGATTGCTGTTAACTTTCAAGAACCCGACGCTGCGCGAAGCCCCGACAACTCGTCTTAAGCATTCCGTCGAGCACCTCCAGGAGCCACCGGTCTACCCGTCCAGGAAGGGGGGTCCGCAGGAGCCCAACCTCCTCGTTGGAGGAGCAGGCGTTTCCAGTCATGAGAATCGTAATCGGAGGTTAAATGTGGCCGGTGGTTCCCCGAAGGTCAGGCGATGACTTCGGCAGTATCGGCCAAGATCGACCTGAAGAAGCAGTTCAAGTTCCTCTACAATCCTTCTGCCAGGGAGGTTAGCATCGTCGACGTCCCCAAGATGAAATTCCTTATGGTCGACGGGGTTGGCGACCCAAACTCTGAGACGTTTCACACCGGGATTCAGTCCCTCTACAACCTCGCCTACACCATAAAGTTCGGTCTCAAGAAACAGAGGAGGATCGACTTTCCAGTAATGGCGCTCGAAGGGTTGTGGTCTATGGGGACTTCGATGGATGAGTTCGACCCCAATGCGAGGGACAAGTGGGAGTGGACCCTGATGATCATGCAGCCCGAGGTCGTGACCCGAGAAACCGTCAAGACCGCCGTGGAGGAGATCAAGCGCAAGGGAAAACCCCTGACTCCCTTCAGGTTAGAGGAACTTCGCGAGGGCCTATCGGCCCAGATTATGCACGTCGGTCCATACTCCGCAGAAGCAGCCACGATTAGGACGATTCGGGGGTTCATGGAGCGGAACGGTTACTCCCAAAACGGGAGACACCACGAGATTTACCTCGGGGATCCAAGACGAGCAGCTCCTTCCAAGCTGCGAACGATACTCAGGTGGCCCGTGAAGCTTGCCCGCAAGGCGTAGGTCGTGGTGCTTCGGCGCGGGGCTCGTCCCCACAAACCTTAGATTGGCATCCACAATCCGACGCCCAGCTTGAACCCGAGAGGACCACCAGGGACCTCAGTGTCTTCTGGGGGCTCCGAGAGAGACAAGCCGGGGACTATTGAGCCCCCTTCCAAAGTGGGGCGTCAGGCGCTCGTCGGACTGGCCTCCCTCGCGGTGATACTCTTGGTTGCCCTGTTCCTGCCGGCGGGGACGCTTGGATACTGGCAAGCGTGGGCCTACTGGCTGGTCTTCGTCGTCAGCGTGTCGGCCATAAGCTTGCACTTCCTGAGACACGACGTCACTCTGATCGAGAACCGGTTGGAGGCTGGACCCTCGGCCGAGGGTGAGATGATTCAGAAGGTCGCCCAGGTTCTGATAGGTCTCTCTTTCATCCTACTGATAGTGGTCCCGTCTCTGGACCGCCGACTCCACTGGACCAGTGTGCCGGCGTCTCTCACCCTGGCCGGGGACGGATTCGTGGTACTGGGCCTCTATGTGATCTTCCTCGTCTTCAGGGAGAACAGCCACACCTCGACAGCCGTCAGAGTGAACGCTGGACAGGAGGTCGTCTCCACGGGGCCGTACGGGCTGGTCCGACACCCGATGTACGCGGGAGCGCTGCTCATGCTCTTCTTCACTCCTCTAGCCCTTGGCTCCCTGATCGGGCTGGTCTTCTTCCTACCCATGTTCGTGGCGATTGTGATGAGGCTCCTCGAGGAGGAGAAGTTCCTTAGGAAGAACCTCGCGGGTTACGAGGAGTACTGCCAGAAGGTTCGC
>JBEKFK010000150.1:0-4770 GCA_050013375.1 Nitrososphaerales archaeon
TTCTTGGCCTTGGTAAGGCAGTTGATTCGACCCGCAGACGAGCTGCTTGCAATCGTCCAGCGAATGCCGGGCACACCAAGGGACCGCTTGAAGCGAATCGTGACTGCGATGATTGAGCGAAGACGGAAGGACCCCTGGTTCTTCCAGTTCTTCTATCAAGCGATGACCATTGACGGTCTTCCAGCGGACCTTCGCAAGCAGATCAAGCAGCAGGGTCTGTCCATGCGGGAAATCGTCCGAGGGCTAATCATCGATGGGCAGGCGACGGGCGAGATCGCGAATGGCGACCCCGACAAACTAGCGAGCGCGCTTCTGACGTGCGTCGACGGCCTATCAAGGGTGGCGCAGCTTTCTCCAGCGGACGTGGAGAAGCAGATGCCGGATGCGGGCATGATACTTCGCCTGTTAGGACCCGAGCCGAGATGAGCCTGGGTTGAGACTGAAGGGCGTCTGCTACGATGCCGGAGCGGTCATGGGCTTCAACTGGCGTCCGGTCTTCGACCCGAAGATCGTGCGCCGGGAGCTGGAGATAATCAAGAGCGACCTGCACTGCAACGCGGTAAGCATCGTCGCCCGGGACGTCGGTCGGATCGAGACCGCCGCGACGGCCGCGCTCGAGGAGGGGCTCGAGGTCTGGCTCTCGCCTTGCCTGTGGGACAAGAGCGAGGACGAGACCATCGCGTACATGGCCAAGGCGGCCGGGTGCCTGGAGGCCCTCCACAAGCAGTGGCCCGACAAGGTCGTGCTGAGCGTCGGCGGCGAGTCCACCCTCTTCATGCAGGGGATACTCCCGGGGAAGAACCTCATGCAGCGGGTCAAAAGCCCGAATTTCAGGGCGAGCATCATGTCCGGCGAGCACAACGCGCCGCTCAACGCGTTCCTGGCCAGGGCCGTAGCCACCGTCAGGAAGGAGTTCAGGGGCAAGCTGACCTACCACGCCCTCAGCTGGGAGAAGGTCGACTGGAGCCTCTTCGACTATGTCGGCGTGGACCACTACCGGGCGAAGGACATCGAGGACAGGTACGTCGAGATGCTGAAGCCGTTCTTCGACAGCGGGAAAAAACCCGTAGTCACCGAGTTCGGGAACAACACATACCAGAGCGACGGGAAGCTCATGAAGGTCATGCTGGGAGGAGGGGACACCGACTTCTTTTCGCAGTTCTTCCACAGCTTCCCGGCCGTCGGAAGGTTCGTCCGTCCCAAGGTGAGGGTCATCCACCCGCGGGACGAGGCCTGGCAGGCGCGCGAGCTCGTCGAGACCCTGGAGATCCTCGACGCTGCGGGCGTGGACGGAGCCTTCGTGTCGCAGTTCGAGTCCCAGACCAACCCCTTCGACGAGGACCCGAAGTACGACCTGGACACGACGAATCAGAGCCTGGTGAAGTACTACGAGCACGGCAGGCACGGGACGACCTACCCCGACATGCCATGGGAGCCCAAGGAGTCGTTCAGAGCCGTGGCGGAGTACTACAAGAACCACTAAGGTGTTAAGGGCTGACAGGCGCAGGTCTCGTTCCCACACCACCCACAAGGTCCACTCTCCTCGGTGGGATAAGCTGGATTGTCTCGCTCTCGTACTTCGTCGGCCAAGCCATCGCCCAGCTCGAGTGGAAAGGTCCCCCTTCCTACAGCATGATTATCAACGCGGTCAGCGACCTCGGGGTAACCGTTTGTGGAACGGTCAACATTGGCGGCGTTTCGGGGTATTACTGCTCGCCCCTCTATCTTGCAGAGAACGCCGGGTTCGTGATAACTGGTGTGGCGATCTTCCTTGGCGTCTGCCTAACTCGTGATATTTGGCCAAGAAGCAAATCGAGCAACGCGGGGCTGGTTCTTCTTGCGCTCGCAGGTCTAGGCAAGGTCGCGGCGGGACTCAGCCCTGCCAACGTCGACTTGACCATCCACCTCCTCGACATCCCGGGAATCGTCCTCGGAAACATCGGCATGATAATGGTGGGAATAGCTCTTGGCGTCGAAGCCAAACGCGTGGCTCGGTTCACCGAGGCGCTCGGCGTCATCGGCCTGATGGGCTCCCTCGGCTTTCTGGTCGGTAGCCACTCGGGAATCGCCGGCCTGCTCGAGAGGATAGGCGGCTACCCGCTGATCATATGGGCTGCCGTAGTCGGAATCACGCTAGTCGCGCGACGGCGCACCTACTCTCCCGAGCGTCATCTCTCCCGTTTTAAGCTCAGGCGAACCAAGGGTGCATGAGCTCTAGAAGCGCAATCGCGCTGGACAGATCCGCGAGAGATAGTCATCCTCCTTCTGGCGCTCTCGGTCCCGCTGATCGTCCAGTTCTTCCTGTACATACTGGCGAAAGCGACTGGAGCGACTTCCCTTCCGGTTGTGGGATACGGCATCGCAGCGTGTTGAAGAGCGGCCGAGCCCCGAACCTCGGGATGGGTCGGAAAACAGTCTCAACTCTCGGCCTATCGCAAGGTCTAAACATCTAGCTCCGAATCCTCTGCAACAGCGAACACTCTAAATTGTCTATCCGAGGAACTCTGACCAGAGAGGGTAACATCTTGAGTGAACCGATGACATGGGGAGACTCGGGATAGAGGAAATGAGGAATGAAACGGAGTTTGACCTAGCCTGATAGCTGCGGAGAACCTTACAAAACGGTTCGGTGACCTGACGGCGGTTGACAACCTCACACTGCACGTGGGTGAAGGCGAGGTCTTTGGATTTCTCGGACCCAACGGCGCCGGAAAGACGACCACAATTAGGATGCTGGCGTGTCTGATATCAAAGACGAGTGGCACCGCTAGGATAGGGGAATACGACGTCGGAAACAAACTGGACCAACCAAAGATCCGGAGCATCATCGGATTGGTCCCGGACAATGTGGGTCTCTACGAGGAACTCAGCGCCTACAAGAACCTGGATTTCTACGGCAGGTACTACAAGGTCGACGAGTCGAAGAGAAAGGAGAGAATAGAGTATTTTCTCAAGTTGCTAGGCTTGTGGGAGAAGAGAGACCTGGCGGCAGGGACCTTCTCCAAAGGCATGAAGCAGAAACTTGCCATAGCTCGCGCGTTGATCCACGACCCTCAGCTGCTCTTCATGGACGAGCCTACCGCCAACCTGGACCCTGAATCGTCGAAGACGGTCAGGGACTTCATCCTCGACCTGAAGAAGGAGAAGAAGACCATCTTCCTCAACACGCACAACCTGGACGAGGCGCAGAAGATCTGTGATAGGATTGCGATACTGAACACCAAGCTGATGGCGCTGGGCTCACCTGCCGAACTTGAACGGTCGATTAGCGGAAGGAAGACCGTGGTCCAGCTCGAGGGTGTGAGCCGGGAGATCATATCGGCGGTGAAGAGGATCACAACCGGCGCTGTTGAATCGGAGGGCAACAAGCTCATCATCGGAGTCGGTAACCCAGAGAAGGAGAATCCGGATATCGTGAATGCTATCGGCAGCGCTGGGGGCCGCATCCAGTTCGTCACGGAGGCGAGCTCGACTCTGGAAGATGTGTATCTGAAGCTGGTAAGGAGCCAGTGATAGAATTGGACTTGAAGAACGCGTGGTCGGTCGCGTCGAAGGACTTTGCGACTTTCAGGAAGAGGAAGAGTATCATCTACGCCACCATATTGTTCCCACTCGGGATTGCCCTGGGGTTTCCCGGGGTTCTTGTCGCGATTGAGAGCGTTGCCGGCTCCGGAATCATATCTGCATCCATAGTCCCGTTTCTGAACGCGTTTTCCTTCTGGTTTGTGATTGGAGCGGCGTCCCTCCCAACCGGAATTGCCTCCTACAGTATAGTCGGCGAGAAGGTCCAGAAGAGCCTCGAACCGCTACTTGCAACGCCAATGACCGATAGCGAGATTCTGCTCGGAAAGAGCATCGCTTCATTCGTCCCACCGATTGCAGCGATCTGGGGCAGCTCGATAGTCTTCATGGTCCTGATGGACCTAATCACCCACGGCGGGCTGGGGTATCTCTACTATCCCAACTGGAGCTTCGGAGTGATCCTCCTCGTCCTCGCACCGCTCGCTAGCATACTATCCATCGAGCTGACTATCATCCTATCCGCACGCGCCAATGACGTTCGAGGCGTTCAGCAGTTCACCGGGGTGATGTTCTTCCCTTTCCTCATCATCTACGTGATGACCGAAATCGGGGTGATTCAATTGACCACAGTCAACCTGCTCATCATGTCCGGCGTTTTCCTGGCGGTCGACCTGCTTCTCTTCTACCTGAGCATAGCCACCTTCAGGAGGGAAGAGATACTCACAAGGTGGAGATGACCCAGAGCACTCGCTTGAAAGACACAAAAAGAACGCGGGCGAATCGGCTTCGATGCCTGGGAAGACGATCGGACAGAAACTGATGCTGAAGCCGGGCCAGACCTTCCTTCTTCTGGCTGCGCCGGAGGGCTATGTGAAGGCCCTGGGCGCTCTGCCAGAGGGCGTCAATCTCACCTCGGCCGCGTCAGGAAGGGTCGACGCGATCCAGGTCTTCACCAGGACAAAGAGGGAGGCCACTTTGTCGTCTACCCGAATGAAGACGACTCCGGTGCCGTGAAGACGGGCGACCAAGTAATGGTCCTTACAGACATGAAGCTCTATCTCGACATCACACTTGAGGTCATCAGGGAGCCCGTCGTCTCGCCCTATCCTCTCAGCGAGTTTGCGATCGTAGTCAGAGGACGCAACAGGCAGCTGCAGCTCTGCACGCTGTACTGCAAGGGAGAGCAGCTCTTCACCATCGACGAGAATGGCGCTCCAAGATACGAGGTCAAACTCCCTCTTGGCGGAG
>JBEKFK010000151.1:0-4755 GCA_050013375.1 Nitrososphaerales archaeon
CGCGACAGGAATTGCCGACGTAGGATACGAAAGGCGAAGTCTATCTCGATTTTGGGCTTGCCAGCCAAGGAGGCAATTGGAGAAATCAATGAAGCATGTGAACACCTAGAGGTTGTCTTGAAACGTGCCAAGCATTTCGATATCTCTGTCACCTGCAAGTCGTGCAACAAGATGGTTCTGCTCAGGAATGTGTATGTGGAGAATTGGAACGTGACGCGTCCCGAGACCAAGTGGTCCAAAGGGGCAGGCGGGGATTCTAGGCTGCCCAAGGGGGACCCGAGGCTTCTGAGAACTCAATACTGAAATCTATGAATCCTCGTGACTTATGGACGAGGTGCCCCGGCCAAGGCGCAACGGACCCTAGCTGGTAACTTCTTTCGGCTTCGTGGTAAACAATCTCTTCTCTTCCTCACTCAACATGTTATAGAAAGGCAGTCGTCCTTCGGGCGTGACCAGAATCCCCTGTCCAATCTTGGCATTCACGATGAACTTCTCCTCCACCTCGCTCAGCCTGAACGCCTCCTTCAGGGTCGCGCTGGCGGCTTCATCTTGCCTCAGGACTATCTTGGTCGCGCAGCTCTCGACCATCTCCCTACCAGGGCCGACCTCGTTCCCCCTCCCCATGAAGTCCGAGACGAGCTGCGTAGCGATAAGGAAGCACGTCCTGTAGTGCCGCCCTGTCCTTGCGATCTTGGGGACGTAGTCCACGGCCATGGGGAAGTAGGGCTTGCCCGTGCCCGGTCTCTTCTCCACGAGCGCCCATCCCTCGTCGATGACCACCGCCTTCCTCCTGCCGTCATTCTCCGTCCTGGTGATCAGGCTCCAGACGGCCGACAAGGACAGAAACAGCGCCGCATCCCTCAGCTCCGGGTTCTCGATGTCGTTCAGCACGAAGACCATCTTGTCATAGAAGGTGGTCTCTCCCCTGAAGAGGAACTCGTAGGGAGGCAGGCGGGCCTCGAGCTTCTTCCTCAGGCTCTGGGGCACGACGGAATACAGCTCCTGGACGTTCGAGACTTTCCTCGAGGCCAGGTGGAGCTCGTCGAGGTCCTCCCCTTTGGGAAGGTCGAGGATGTCGCCGATGAACCTTGCCGCTAGGTCGCCGTCGCCGAAGACGCGGAAAGGGTCCAGGCCCGCCCCGACCTTGGGGTCGAACCTGTGGACGTGGCACTTTGTGATTCCCGCGAACGAGCTCTCGTAGGTCCCGTCCGGGCCGACCGCGTACTCGGGGGAGACTATGCTGTCGAACGCGTAGAGCATCAGGTCCTCGTTGAGGAGGGCCATCCTCGACATCAGCGTCTTCACCAGCGTGGACTTGCCCAGGCCGGTCATGCCCATCACGGCTATGTTGTAGTTCTCCTTCTCGTAGACGTCGTAGAGAATGGCATTCCCAGTTTGCAAGTTCTGCCCGAAGAATGCTCCCGAAGGGTCGACGATATCAAGGCCGCAGAAGGGGAAGAGGTTCAGAGCGCCGGATGTGGTGACGAAGAACCACCTCCCGGTCGCGTACTTCGGACCTACACCCGTGAGGAGGGGTTCCTGGAAGTATGATGGGGAGTCGACCCGTCCAACCATCCCGCCGACGAGTTGCCTGAACTTCTTCCTGCTCTCGACAAGGTCGCCCAAGGTCCTTTCGCGCAGGACAACTCGTATGCGCGTCCTGAATAGCCTCTCCTTCCCCGCGCCGATGAGCTGGGCGGCTCTGCTTGCCCTCTCGAATTCTGCTTGTTCCTCCGGATCCAGCGACCTGCCTTCATTCTGCCTTAGAATCAGCCTCGAGCCGAGCGAGCGGGCGTATGATCTGACTGTCTTCTTGGCGTCGTAGATCCCCACCGGGTCGACATCCACGATTATCGAGTGAGCAATCTGGTAGAGCTGCGCCAGAAAGCCTGGGGCTATGTTGCCTCCAAGCCTCGTAATCGCATACGTCTGGACGAACTCTCCCATCGAGTCTTCTATGAACTTTGGATAAACCGCACGAGGGGTGATCACAGGGAGCCCGTGGACCCGCGTCATCCTTGTCCCGAGCGTCGCAACCAGAGAATCCACCTGAGATTCAGTCCTGAGGAAGAACCTCCTGTACGGGATCCTGTAGACGGCGCCGATTGATTCGACCTCCCTCTCGTCCTGCACGATGTGGAAGGAAATCGGCTCGGTCAGGGAGTCGAGGAAGGACGCGAACCTGTCGAGCACCGAGCCCTGCTCCTTCTCGGGAAGGCTGGCGAGGTTGACCGACCTGAGCTCGTAGACCACTGAGGGATGAACGGCCCGCGCACTCTTTTCTTTCGTCATCTCGATGATCACCCAATCTTCACGATTGCCTCGTTGGCCTCGGCGCTCCTGCCCTTGATCGAGAGGCGCATCCAGAGGAGCGGTACTGCCGACCCTTCGAGCCTCACAGTCAGGTCATGCGTACCGATGTCTTCGGGGAGAGGTCTGAAGACGAACCTGAATCTCGGCTTCTGTGGCGATACGAGATCCTCGCCTCTCAGTTGCTCGTCGAGGAGGAGCTGAGCTCTCGCCTCGTGCCCCACCTGGCTGACTGTTTCCGATACGACAAGGGGAATAGGGGTCTTGAAGTCCTCAACGAGCATCTCTTGGACCGCAGGCTCCCGGTTCTTGGTCTCGTGCTTGCTCTCCTTTGCATTTCGACCTCGCAGGATCGACCTGAGCTTCACCAACCCCTTAGTTCTGATGACATAGGCAGCTTGGAGTTCGGTGGGCACGAGTCTGACTGGCCTGCTCGAGATGAAATACCCGACGCCGAAGACGACGCAGAAGACGGCTGCTCTCCCTCCGAAACTTGCGCCAGCTATCGGGAAGCTGAAGGGGAGCGAGACGAGGAAGGCCGCGCCCAACGAGAGCAGTATCGTGCCGAGCTGCCGGAAGGAGAGCGTGATGAATCCCAAAGGAAGGGACTTTCTCTCATACCATGCTTCATCGGGCCACCAGATTGATTCGGACAACACTAATCATTGCTGGTCCAAGTTAAAACGAAGTCGCAGCACCTTCGAGAATCTGAGTCTTTCTGTTGAATTGTCACCATTTGGGTTTCCAATGCAGAGCGTACCTAATCGCTGCAACCACGAGCGAAACCACTTCGATGAACGAGTACGCAGCGAGCCTCCAGGTGCTAGCTCCTTTGGAGTTATAGCGCCTAAATTGTAGTATCGTGATAGGAACGAGAAGAAGGAACGACCAGAAGATGACCGCCGCGACGACTTCTTCTAGACCTCGAGCTGATGACTCGACCACTGAAACAACTGGAATGAGAAGTCCAGCAGTGATGACAGTTCGGTATCCGCCACCTTTCTCTTTAGCATCCAGCTCCCGTGTCCCGTATCCCCATCTGACAAGCTGATGAAACAGACGTGCAAGCGAATTAGGCTCGCTTGTCTTCACCCTGGCTTCTTAACACACCATCCAACGTCTATAGGGTTTGTTCAGAATCCTTGTGAGCTCCTGGTCTTCGACCATTGTTGTCAGCGAAGCGTAGAACTCCTCGAATGAGCTCTTTCGCATAAGAAAACACGCGCCGTTAATGAGCCCGGGTCGAGTGTGTGATTTTCTGTACATGTCCTCCCGCGCCCTTCCGATCCATGTTGAGGTATCAATCGGCTCGATTCGAGCACAGACAGCTAGAATCTCGTCCTGGAGGTGCAACTTTAGGTGCTCAACGCAGCTTGGAGCGAGAATTGTGTCATCGTCAACGCTTAGAATTAAATCACCATCAGCGGCCTGACATCCTGCAACAGTAGCGCTAACTTTGCCCTCATTTCTCTTGGAGTGGAGAACCCTGATACCAGCTCGCTTCGGAAGCCATTCCAATTTAGGGTCATCGAGTACAACGATTACGTCTCTTGGTGGAACAGTTTGGCTTACTACGCTCTCAACAACTTCGTCGAGCATATCTGTTCTTGTGGCAGGGATGACGCAAACTACACTCCTCCGCTCCAGAGCCAAAGCACACAGCTCATCTCAATAGGCCTGATAAGGCCTCTTTCGAGGATTGTGGCGTTTTAAGCACGATTTCACCAGTGGTGCATGAGCAATAGAAGCGCAAACACCCTCGGACAGACCCGTGAGAGGATAATCATCCTCCTCGTGGCACTCTCGGTCCCGCTGATCGTCCAGTTCTTCGTCTACATACTGGCGAACGCAGCGGGAGCCGCATCCCTGCCGGTCGTGGGATACGGCATAGCGGCGTGCTCGGCCGCCGCATGTTCAGCCAACGGCGTGAGCGCCCTCTGGCTGCCTGGAGGGCCGACGCTCCCGACGGTGCTGCTGACGGTGCTGAACACGGCGCTCCTCTTCATAGTCGCGATAGTGACCGTGATCGAGGCGATCCGGCTGGTCGGAAGCCTGCTCGTGACAAGGGAGGACTAGGCGGGACAGCGGGAGGAGCGCGCCCCTCCCTTCCCATTCTTTTATCCACCAGAACGGTTCTTGAGAGATGACCATCAGGAAGACCGTCAGGCAGCTCGCATCCTACTACAGGAAGAGCGCACGCCTCGCAGTCTTCATCATCCTCCTCGCCTCTTTCGCAATCCCCTCGGTACTTGCCAGCGGGCCCGGGTCCCTGAACCTCTCCCCGAGCATCAACCTGAACGCTGTCAGCCCCTTCGGCTGTGGGGTCCCTCTCTTCCCCTCCCACGGCTACTACCAGGCGAGCGGCGGGGTGGGGCTGACGGGGACCTACTCAGGGAACGTGTACCTGACAGGATCAATCACGATCTACGGCCACGACAAGGTGAC
>JBEKFK010000152.1:0-4742 GCA_050013375.1 Nitrososphaerales archaeon
AGGAGATCTCCGTTCGCAGCTTCAAGGTGCTCTCCCGGGCGGAGACGTGGCCGATCACCAAGACCGCCGCCAAGTCCGCCTCATTCCTCTACGACATCAGGCACCTAAGCATCAGGAGCAGGAAGGTCGCCGCCACCATGAAGATCCGGAACGAGGTGGTGGGCGCGACCTTCGACTACTTCAGGGCGAACGGGTTCACGCTCATCAGCGCCCCGAGCTTCGTCCAGGCCGCCGTCGAGGGCGGTTCGACCCTCTTCGGCGTCGACTACTTCGGAAAGAAGGTCTTCCTGAGCCAGAGCGCCCAGTTCTACGAGGAAGCTGCGCTCGCGGCGCTCGAGAAGGTCTGGATCTACCAGCCGGCATTCAGGGCTGAGAAGTCGAGGACCCCCAAGCACCTCACCGAGTTCTGGATGATCGAGGCTGAGCAGGCCTTCGCGGAACAGTCGGACAACATGTCGCTTCAGGAGGGCCTGCTCTCGGCAATAACGCGGAGGGTGATCCAGAACCGCGCGGACGAGCTTAAGGTCCTGGGCCGGGTTGTGGCAGAGCCCGTCCTCCCGTTCGAGAGGGTCCCCTACGACGATGTGCGCGACTTCGCAGCGAAGCAGGGGCTCCCGTTCGAGTGGGGCGAGGACGTGCCGACCGAGGTCGAGAGGCTGATCTCGCTCTCGCGGCAGAGGCCGTTCTTCATAACCGACTACCCGCTCTCCGCGAGGAGCTTCTACCACATGACTTACCCCGACAGGCCCAAGGTCACAAAGTCCGCCGACCTGATCGCCCCCGAAGGGTATGGGGAGCTCGCGACGGGCGGCCAGCGGATAGCGAGCTACGAGGTCCTCATGGAGAGGATAAAGAGCCAGGACCTGCCGACGGAGGCGTTCGGCTGGTACCTCGACCTGAGGAAGTACGGGATGCCGGACCACGCAGGATTCGGGATGGGGGTCGAGAGGGTGACCCGATGGCTTGCGGGGCTCAAGCATATCCGGGGGGCCAGCCTGTTTCCACGTACGACGACCCGTGTCTCCCCCTAGGTCCGTTTCCACCGCCACGCTTAATTACGTTCACCCGGGCAGAAAAAACGAAATGGTCGAGGAAGAGAAGGAAGCGAAGGAAGAGGACGCTGTAGACGAAGAGCTCGACGTGACCACGATCGCCGGAGTGGGCGCCGTCACGAAGCAGAAGCTGAACGATGCCGGGATATTCACGATACTCGATCTCGCGACCTCGGGTCCGGCGGAGATCGCAGACGCGACGGACTGGGACATCACGAAATCGGTGGAGGTCAACAACAAGGCCAGGAAGCGGCTGGTAGAGCTCGGCCGCCTCGAGCCGGACTTCGTCAGCGCCTCTGACCTGCTGACGCGCAGGAGGAACATCACGAGGATAAGCACCGGGTCGAAGAACATCGACGACCTGCTCGGCGGCGGGATCGAGACTTGGGCGATCACTGAGTTCTACGGCGAGTTCGGCGCAGGAAAGACGCAGATCTGCCACACCCTCTGTTGCACCGTCCAGCAGCCCATACCGGAAGGCGGCCTCGACGGCGGAGTCGTCTACATCGACACCGAGGGGACGTTCCGGCCAGAGAGGATCATGGAGATCGCCCAGAACCGCGGGTTCAACCCCGAGGACATCCTCTCGCGGATAATGGTCGCGAGGGCCTACAACAGCGCGCACCAGGAGCTCATCGTGAAGGACCTCGGGAAGATGATTGAGAAGCACAAGGTGAAGCTCGTGATAGTCGACAGCGCTGTGGCCCACTACCGCGCAGAGTTCCTCGGGAGGGGGACGCTCGCAGAGAGGCAGCAGCGGCTCAACCGGTTCATGCACAACCTACTCCGAACGGCGGAGGTCTACAACATCGCGGTCGTCATGACGAACCAGGTCCAGTCTGCTCCTGACAGCTTCTTCGGCGACCCGACCAGGGCGACCGGAGGGCACGTCGTCGCCCACACCAGCACCTATAGGATCTACCTCAGGAAGGCGGGCAAGAACCGCATAGCGAGGATGATCGACAGCCCGTACCACCCGGAGCGGGACGCGGTCTTCATGCTCAACGAGAGGGGCATCGACGACCCGGCAGAAGAGACTTCCAAGAGGAAGTAGAACTCCACGGGTAACGGTTTAATATCGTCCCTTGGACGGCGAGAACCTTCATGAAAGCAAGAGAGACAATCGTTCTCGCGCTAGTCCTCTCTCTCGCTCTGGCTCCGGTCCTCATGTTGGCCCCTGTCAGCGCCCAGAGTCAGTACACCGAAAGGGTGGACGTCTACACTGCAGGCTCGAACGCCTACTGGACGATGACCTTGAACCAACTGAACTCTACGATCCCCAACCTGAGCTCCGCCGAGGGGACGGCGGGCCTGAGCTCGTACCGCCTCCTCGCGATGACCACGCAGTCCTCGACCTCGGACTTCCAGGTCTTCGGCGTCGACGGCTACAACCTCCTAAAGGTTCCCTCGATGCCCGCCCAAGGTCTCTTCCTCACGGTGAACGCGTCTAGTTCATCCTCGGCCTCTCCGCTCGTCTCGCTCTTCGCTAGCAGGTTCGCGACTGTCTTCACGCTCGTCTCTTCGACCTCCGGGACCTACGTCTATTTCGCGCCGGTCGATTTCACTAGCGTGGCAGCGCCGGTGCTCTTCCGTCTGGTGCCCACGACGATGAAGGGCTTCGCATCATTCGTGACGGAGACTACCTTCATCGGGCTCCCCATGGCCTCGATCGCGCTCACCGGCACGAACAGCGGGTCGGGTTTCACTCACACGATAACCTTCGGCGGTGCTGCATCTGGCGCTGTCTCCTCGAGCGCGATCAGCATCCCGACGATCCTCTCGGACGCCACCGGCAATCTAACGGCGTCCCCGTCCGCGTCCTCCAGCCAGGTCGTCATCCACTCGCTCGACGGTGTCATCCAGTCGACCGACCAGGCGACAGTCGTCAACGTGCTCTCCAGCCTGAGCGGGACCTACACGCTCAACGTGAGCCCCGGCAAGGTGGCGCACGTCAACGCGACCATAACCTCCCAGGCGCCGACCGCGATAGCCTACCGCTCTTTCGACCGCGGCACGCTCGCGATCAACCAGTCCCTGGCCGTGACCATCTACGTCAAGGACACCGCCTCGACCGGCTCTATCCAGAACGTCACCGTCGACGACAACTGGTGGCAGGCCTACCCCAGCGTCTTCGCACTCGCGAGCGGGACCTCCAGTTTCACGATTCCCGTCATCGCCGCGGGTCAGAACATGAACGAGACCTACGTCCTCAAGGTACTCAGCACATCGAGCCAGACTGTGACGGTCCCCTCGGCCAAGGCGACCTACGCCTATCTGCTCTCCTCGACGAGCCACACCAGCGAGGCCTCGCTCAACCAGGCTGTACTGCAGATAAACAACGTCGGCCCCGCGGTGACCGTGACAGCGCGATCTACGCTCGCCTCGGGCGTCCCACTCGGCACGGCGGGGAACTACTCTCTCACGCTGACCAACAGCGGGAACTCGCCCGCGCTCAACGTCAAGGTCGGCGGGACGGTGATTCAGAGCCTGTCTCAGGGTTCATCGCAGACGGTGAGCATCCCGATCTCCCTCACGAACCTCGCGCGGACGAACTTCACCAAGACCTTCCCCGTCGAGTTCACCAACTCCGCACAGCAGACCCAGAACGTTACCTCGAACTCGGTCTCCCTACTGATGTCCCACTCGTCGATGATCCTCCCGTTCATCGAGGTCTCCACGAACGATACGCTGACGGCAGCCTCGCTCGCCTCAAAGCAGGTCGACGTCACATACTCCTACGCCAACAAGGGCACCGCGACATCGGGCGCGCTGGCGGGCACCGAGGCGCTCCCGTCTGGTGTCACCTGCACGGTCATCAAAGGCAACTCCTCGGGGTCCTGCTCTGGCGGCACGTACACAATGCACGTCACCGACCTCACTCCGCAGAACACCCAGCTCAACACGCTGCAGCTCAGCATCGCGACGGACAACTACGTCATCCAGCCGGCCGTGGTCGCAATCACCTTCGAGGGCGCGACGCTGCACAGCTTCGGCGGGGCGTACATCATCCCTGCCGGGATAGTGATCACGAAGACGCTGGGGCTGAGCCTGGGGTTCCCCGGCATGACCACATCCGTGACTCTGGGGATAACCGATGAGGGCACGGGCCAGGTCTTCAACGCGACCCTCGGCTCGACCCAGGACTCATTCGACACGGTCCAGAGCGGTGCCGTCTCGGATACCTACGCCACACTCGCGCCGGGCCAGTCCCAGAGCTTCAACTACACCGTCGCCCTCAGCAGCGCGGCGTCCGGGAACATCTCTGCCTCGCCGGCCACGGTCAACCTCGTGTACGGAGGGCTCTCCGCCAGCTTCTCCTCCGCTTCTACGTACGTCGACGTGTTCAAGCCCGTCACGGCCACCCTTTCGACGATTCCGTCGAGTCCCGAGGAGAACCACGACTTCTCACTGTCCGTGACACTGACCAACACCGCAAGCGTTCCCGTCACCGGGGTCACATACACCTTCACGATCCCGTCCGGGGTGACGGTCGTCTCGGGGGCCCAGATCTCCGGTCGAACCGTGACGGTCTCGCTGCCCTCTCTGGGGGCAGATTCGAACCAGACAGTCGCGGTCACACTCGAGGCATCGACGGGTCTCACCCTGGACACGACGCCTTCCCATCTCAGCTTCCAGTACCAGGGGGTCTCGCTCAACGGGCTCGCGCCGAAACAGTCGATCACGGTGGCT
>JBEKFK010000153.1:0-4711 GCA_050013375.1 Nitrososphaerales archaeon
ATGCCCTACATGGTGGGGATGGCCCTGCTCCAGGGGAAGGTCGACAACTCGACGTACTCGCCGCGGAACCTGAGCGACCGGGGGGTGCGCTCGTTCCTGAAGAAGATCACTGTGAAGGAGGACAAGGCCCTCACCGAGATGTACCCGGCTCACATCTCGAACCGCGTGACGCTCAGGCTGAAGGACGGGAGGACGGTCACCGAGCAGGTCGACGACCCCAAGGGGCATCCCAACAACCCCATGACCCGGGAGGAGGTCGAGATGAAGTTCGCGCGGCTGACCAAGAGGTTCCTCAAGGAGTCGGAGGCTCGGAGCATAACGGAGTTCGTCTGGAACATCGAGCGCCAGAGGCGGGTGGCAGCGCTCCCCGAGCTCTGCGTCGTCCGCTGATCAGCGGTTCTCGATTGGGATGTAGGTCAGGTCGCTGGAGCCGACGTATTCGGCGTCCGGCCTGAACAGCTTGTTGTGCGCCATCTGCTCGTTGTAGTGGGCGGCCCACCCCGCAATCCTGCTCGACGCGAAGATGGGGGTGTAGACGGGTATGGGGATCGAGAGCGTATAGAAGATGGGCGCGGCGTAGAAGTCCAGGTTCGCGGGAATCTGCTTCGCCTTCCACATGGCGCTGGCCAGGCTGTCGCAGAGCCTGTAGAGGTCGTCGCCCTTGCCCTTCTCGTCGACGAGCCTCTCGAGCATATCCTTGCTGAGCTCCGCCCTGGGATCCACCTTCTTGTAGATGCGGTGTCCGAAGCCCATCACCTTCTTCTTGTGGGCGAGAGCATCCTGCAGGTAGCTATCCACTCGGTCTGCAGAGCCTATCTCGAGCAGCATCGTCATCGCCGCCTCGTTGGCTCCGCCATGGAGGGGGCCCTTGAGCGCGGCCAACCCCGCCGTGGAGGCCGCGTAGATGTCGGCCAAGGTCGAGGCGACCACCCTCACCGTGAACGTCGAGGCGTTCATGTCGTGCTCGAGGTAGAGGATGAGCTCGCGCTCGAACGCCCAGGCGTCGAAATCATCAGGACGCTTCCCGCTGAGCATGTAGAGCATGTTCGAGGCGTGGCCCAGCGCTGGATCGGGCTCGACGACCGGCATGCCGTTCACTATCCTGTAGCAGTTCGCCGCGAGGGCCGGCATCTTCGCTACCAGCGAGTACTGCTGCTCCCGGGGATCCAAGGAACCCTCCATCGCGCCCAGGGCAGAGACGGCCGTCCGGAGCACGTCCATTGGGTGCGCGCCGCTCGGGAGCTTCCGCACTATGTCATAGATGCCCTCTGGGACCTTGGCGTGTCTGCGCAGGTTCTCGGTGTACTCGTCTAGCTCGGACCTGCGCGGGAGCCTCCCTTCCAGAATCAGGAACGCCGTCTCCTCGAACGACGCCTTGTCGAAGAGCTCCTTTATCGGATAACCTCTGTATGTGAGCGAGCCGTCGGGACTGCTCTTGGAGATGCTCGTCTCGGCGACCGCGACGCCGTACAGGCCGTCTGGCGCGCGAATCACATCTGACAACTCTAGTTTTTCGATGTTTTGTCCCCGCGCTCCACTATTAATTGGTATCGAGCAGTTTCTTTGCCTTTCCGACTGTCCTCCGGTCCGCGGACTCGTACTCGCTGTACCCGATGAGATCGTAGAACTCACTCCTGTCCATCATCCTCTCCAAGAGACCCTCCTGTGTCCCCTTCAGGGCTAACTCCCCCAGCGCCTCCTGGACCGATTTCATCATCACCCTGAACATCGTCACAGGGAATATCACGAACTTGTAGCCTAGCTTCCCAAATTCACGGACCGGGATGTACTCGGTCTTCCCGAACTCGGTCATGTTGGCAAGGAGAGGCGAATCCACCTTCTTGGCAAACTCCCTGAACTCCGCGCGGTTGCGCAGAGCCTCCGGGAAGATGACGTCGGCGCCCGCACGGACGTAGAGCCTGGCCCTTTCGACCGCGGCATCGATTCCCTCTACTGAGGCCGCATCGGTCCTGGCGACGATCACCAGCCCCCGATCCATTGCGTCCCGGGCCGCGATGAGCTTCTTCGACATCTCTTCCTCGCTGACGAGTTGCTTTCCATCCAAGTGGCCGCACCTCTTCGGCATGACCTGGTCCTCCACCTGGATAGCGGCCGCGTTGGCCCTCTCCATCACGGCGACGGTCCTGGCCATGTTCACCGCTTCCCCGAACCCGGTGTCCACGTCGACGATCATCGGCAGGTCGACCTGTGAGGTGATCCTCGAGACGGCGTCGGCCACCTCCGTGAGCGTCGTGACGCCCAGGTCCGGCAGGCCGAGGAGGCCTGAGAAGGCAGCGCCCGAGAAGTACAGCCCCTTGAATCCGGCCTCGGCCGCCAGAAGCGCCACCGAGGGACTGAACACGCCAGGGACGGCCGTGCAGCCATCATGAAGGATCAGCTTCCTGAGCCTCGCCGGGGCGTCGCCTGAGCTCTCTCTCAATCGTTTGCCCGGCCGAGTTTGGTCTGGGCGGCTTAAGAACGATTACGACTCCCTCTGCGAGGGTCCGGCTGGCCCCTCAGCTCGGGTCTTGAGCCTCCCCGACGTGAGCGTCAGGCCGATCAGTGCGAGTATGACGACGACTCCTATCGCTAACGCGGGCGAGACGACGGAGCTGCCGGAGGAGGAAGAGGTGGAGCTGGTCGTTGAGGTGGTGGGGGTCGAGGAGGAGGTGGTGGTCGACGTCGTCGTACTCGTGGTCGGAACCGTCGATGTGGTTGAAGATGTCGTGCTCATGGTAGTGGTTGTGGAGGATGTGGTCGAGGGGGTAGTACTCGAAGAGGTCGTGCTAAGCGTGGACGTTGTGGAGGATGTGGTCGACGGTGTCGTAGTCGAACTGGTAGTGGTAGAACTCGAACTGGTAGTGGAGATAGAAGAAGTTGTGGACGAGGAAGAAGATGTTGATGAGGAAGAGGTAGTGGAGTTAGAGGAAATCGTCGAGGACGTAGTTGACGATGTCGTGGACGATGTCGTGGACGATGTCGTGGACACGGTCGAACTGGTTGAGATCGATGAAATCGTGCTGGTGGCGCTGGAAGTCGTAGAAGACGAGGAGGAGGAAGTCGAAGAGTTCGTCATGGTGGTTGAATTTGAGGAGGTCATCGAGGTTGAGGAAGAAGTGGTGCTGGTTGTCATGTCGTACAGGAACGTAGTCGTACCAGCGTTGGCGTAAGAGTCGAAGGCAGTTATGATGTAGGTTCCCGGAGTCCATCCGGAATTTCCCCCGACGTTCGTCGAGTATGAGAACGTCCCGTTGCTCGCCAGCGAGACCTCCTGGACGTCGAGCACGAGATGCGACCCCTGAGGGCTCACTTCGATGATGACGTTGTCAGGGAGCTGGGGTATCGGAGTAATCGTCCCGCTTATCACGTAAGCCTGGGTCCCGCTGAGTGACGCGCCTGCGGCCGGGCTGATGAAAGTAACCGGCCCCGAGGATGTGGCGGCCATAGGAAACCACAGCGCAAGGGCGACCGCGAAGAGTGTAGCCACAAGAATCTTCAGTTTCATGAGATCACCTGTAATCGTACCTAGCTACAGGCAGGTCTTTTCTTGTGTTCTAATGCATTGTGGAGAATTGTTCTGGTCAAGTTGGTGTAATCTGATTGAAATCGGGCCCCGGAGTCGACCACGAGGGCGCGGCGGAGGGTCGTGAATGGTTTATACGTGGAACAGGCCGCCGTTTTGTTGTGCAAAGCAGCGCCGCCTCCAGAAAGATTGACTGGGACTCGTTCAGGAAGAAGAAAGTGAAGAAGCTCACCCAGCTGATGAAGAAGGAGGGCCTCGATGCCCTCTATCTGAACCGGATCGAGAACGTGCGGTACACCACGGACCTCAGGCCGGTCGTGAGCATGTGGTTCCAGAACAGCTACTCCTCGGTCCTGACGGCATCAGGGGACGTCGTCCTCCTCACGGTCGCAGGCGACTACATGCACTCGAAGCACTACATGCCGTGGATCAAGGACATGAGGATAATGCACGGGTTGGGAAGGGCGGAGGAGGTCGCCGCGGTCTTCCGCGACTACAAGGTATGGAGGATAGGCTACGACCAGCTCGGCTACGAGGACCGTCTGGGGCTCGAGACGGCGTCCAAAGGGATCGAACTGGTGAATCTGGGCGGGAAGGTCGCGGATGCGAGGGCGGTCAAGTTCGACGAAGAAGTGGCGCTCATGCGCGAGGCCTCGAAGGTCACCGAGGCTTCGATCAGGGCAGCGCTCGCCGCGGCGAGGCCCGGCGTGAGGGAGTACGAGATAGCGGCCGAGGGCGAGTACGCCGCCAGGAAATTGGGTGCGGAGGGGATGTCCTGGGGGCTCGCGACCTTCTCGGGACTCAACACCGGCCTGATGCTGAGGCACGACTCGGACAAGATTGTCAGGTCCGGAGAGCTGCTGATCCTGGGGTACGCGACTATCTTCAAGGGATACAACACCGACATCACCACCACGACGGTCGTCGGGAAGCCGAGCGAGGGCCAGAGGGCCATCTACTCGGCGACCTACGACTCGTTCAGGGCTGCGCTGAAGGCCACTAAGCCCGGAGCGACCACGCTGGAAATCCATGAGGCGGCGGAGAAGGTGATCGCCGAGAGGGGGTTCGGCGCCTACTCATTCAGCCGGATCCAGCCGATACTGCACGGTGTGGGGATGAACGTCTACGAGCCTCCCTTCTCGCCCGAGCCGGGCATGAAGGTCCCCTCCGTGAAGCTCAAGCCGGGGC
>JBEKFK010000154.1:0-4667 GCA_050013375.1 Nitrososphaerales archaeon
CGTCATCAGCACGAGGGCGATCAGCGCCGAGAGGGTGACGTTCCACTTCGTCGACCGCTTCGACTTGATCTCCGAGCCTACGGCTGGAGCGGCGATGAACCAGGGGTAGACGAAGAACGCGAAGAGCGGGACTATCAGCATGGTGTTGCCAAGGTCGAACGTGCCGCCGGTGTACGAGCTGGCGATCGCGTTGTAGGAGATGCCGCTCCCAAGCGAGTCGACGTAGTTCACGACCCCCGCGCGCCCCGCTATCAGGAGCTCGGCGAAGGCGAGCAAGATCGTGAAGATGCCGACGACCATGAGGACGGTCAGGAACTTGAACCCGGCCTTGGGCCTCAGGATGTTCAGCAGGATGATCGCCGTGAAGATGGCCGCGCCTATCACGAACTGTGCCGAGGGATCCGCCCCTGGTATGGCAAGGTTGAGCAGGCTGGAGTAGCCCATAGTCAGCCCCACCGAGCCGAGGGCCGAGACCGTGGAGAGCGTCACGAGCGCAATGTAGGCGATGGCCTCGAGCGCGAACCCCATGAACGATATGGGACCCCCGAACAGGCCGCCGAACGTCCTGGACACCCAGACATAGTCGCCTCCCGTCCGCGATATCCTGCTGCTCATCATCGTGTAGACGACTATCTGCGGTATGGAGAGCGCGAAACCGATTATCGAGGCGTAGACCAGGTTCAGTCCGGAGACGGACGGAAGCAGGATGGTCGTGAACCCGAGGATGGCTAGGGTTGTCCCGACCGACATGCTGCTGAGATTGAGCGAGATTGCGTCGACGAGCGTGACGTTCTTTACAAGGCCCGTGCTCTCCCTAAGAAAGACCCCCGGTCTCTTCATGAAGCGAATTGGCGCCCTCGCATGAATAATAATATACTTTTGTCCGGCTTTTGAGCTGTATGTGATAAATTTCTTCGGGCGCATCGAAACTATATATCGCGCAGGCGCCCGGGCGCCCTCCGGAAGGGGACGAGATGCGGTTGTTGGATAGGGCACTCATAGAGGCAGGGCTCGGAGAGCGCCACGCCGAGAAGGTTGTGGTCGGCGGCAGGCTGGTCAACGTCGTCACGGGCGAGATCTACGATGCGGACGTCGCAATCTACGGTACCCGTGTGGCCGCCGTGGGAGACGTAGAGAGCCACATCGGCCCGGAGACGGAGACCATCGATGCGGGAGGCTACTTCCTCGTCCCCGGACTGATCGACGGTCACATCCACTGCGAGGTCACGAAGCTCTCGATGACGATGTTCGCGCGGCTAGTCCTGCCGCGGGGGACGACCTCCATCGTAACGGCGCTCGACCAGATCGCAGGGATAGACGGGCTCCGCGGGGTGAGGGACTTCCTCGGCGAGGCGGCCATGACGCCGCTCAAGGTCCACTATGGGATGCCCTCGAAGCTGCCCTACACGATCCCCTCTTCGACCCTGGCGCACACCTTCGGCCCGAGGGAGGCAGCAATCGCGGCCGGGTGGGAGGCCACGGTCGGAGTCTGGGAGACCGGTCCGGAGACAGTCTTGGGGTCGCCCGACGGGGGGACCGGTCCAGACAAGGAGGTCGCCAGGACGATGCGGTTGGCGGAGGAAAGAAGGCTCCAGACTTTCGGTAGCGCGCCCATCCTGAGGGGGGACAGGCTCTCGGGCTTCGTCGGCGCGGGGATACGGTCGGACCACGAGAGCTACACCGCCGAGGAGAGCCTGGAGAAGTTGAGGGACGGCCTATACCTGATGATACGGGAATCGTCGATCGTGAAGTTCCTCACCGAGAACATCAGGGTCGTGACCGAGGTGGGGGTGGAGACGCGCAGGATAGCCTTCTGCACCGACGACGTCACGGCCTCGGACGTCATCTCGCACGGCCACCTCGACGAGGTGGTCAGGAAGGCCATCGCGTGCGGGGTCGAACCGGTCTCGGCGGTCCAGATGGCCACGCTGAACTGCGCGGAGATCTACCGCATCGACCACAAGGTGGGAAGCATCACCCCGGGGAGACTCGCGGACATACTTCTGGTTGACGACCTCAAGAGGTTCAAGGTCTCTAGAGTGGTGGCGAGCGGGGAGCTCGTCGCCTCGGACGGGAGCATGACGGCCCGGCCGCGGAGGCTGCCAAGGAGGTCCCGTCTAACAAGAAGCATGAAGGTCAAGCCGTTCGCTAGGGCTGACCTTGCGGTCAAGAGCTCGCTGCCCTCCGGGCGGGTGAGGGCCATCGCTATGCGGATCGAGAAGGGGGCGCCCTTCGTCAGGAGAAGGCAGCTCGTCTCCCTCCGCCTGCGGGGCGGGGTGGTCCAGCCCGACCCGTCGCAGGACGTGTCCTACGTCGCCGCGGTCGAGAGGCACAGGAGGACCGGGAACATCGCGGTGGCGTTCATCAGCGGTTTCGGCATCTCCGAGGGCGCGCTGGCGTCATCGGTCTCGCCGGACGACAACAACATCCTCTCGATTGGGTCCTCCTCCGAAGAGGTCGAGCACGCCGTCAAGCACGTTGTAGAGATGGGCGGGGGGCAGACCGCCGTCAGACGAGGGAAGGTCTTGGCCTCGATACCCCTTCCCCTGGGCGGCATAGTCTCGGACGCGGAGCCGGAGGAGATGGCGCGGATGGAGGCTGAGCTCGACGCAGCCGCTAGGGGTCTCGGTTGCGAGCTGCCGTCCCCCTTCATGTCCATGATCTTCCTCTCGATCACTGCCACCCCTGAGCTGGCATTGATCGACCGGGGACTCGTCGACACCGCCTCGCTCAAGGTCATTAGCCCAATCATCGGCCCCGGTTGACTCCGGCCGCGACAAAGCCTAAATCCGCTGCCGTCAGGATGTGCGGCATGGACATCAGACAGGCGGACATCTCGGCGAAGCCCGTCTTGTTCAGAGAGGCCAAGGCCTGGGGCAGGATAATGCTCAAGCCGGAGACGGTGAAGCGGGTCAAGGAGGGCAGGCTGGAGAAGGGAGACGCTCTCGCGGTCTCCAAGACGATGGCGGTCGTCGCGGCCAAGTCCACGCCTGACATGCTCGCGCTCTGCCATCCCCTGAGGATCGAGGGCACGAGGGTCGAGGCCAAGCTGAACCGGGACTCGATCGAGGTCACGGTCGAGGTGAGCGCCCACGAGAAGACCGGGGTTGAGATGGAGGCACTGACGGGCGTGGCCATCGCGCTCCTGAACATCTGGGACGTTGTGAAGGCCTATGAGAAGGACGACAAGGGGCAGTATCCTTCGACGCGGATTGAGGAGATTCGCGTCCTGAGGAAGGCGAAGCACGAATGAAGGCACAGGACTCCCACAGGGACGCGGCACCGAAGCAGCTCGGATTCTGCGTGGTCACGGTAAGCTCGAGCAGGTACGCGAAGAAGGAGCGCGGCAGCAGGTTCCGGGACGAGTCCGGCGACATCGCCGAGAAGCTCGTCGAGAAGGCAGGGCACAGGCTCGCGGGGAGGGAGCTCATATCGGACGACAAGGCGATGCTAGAGGCCTCCCTCGAGAAGGCCCTCGCAAACTGCGGGGTCGACGTGGTGATCTTCACCGGGGGGACGGGTGTCTCGCCGCGCGACGTGACTGTCGAGGCCATCCGTCCCCACTTCGAGAAGGAGCTCGATGGGTTCGGGGAGCTCCTCCGTTCGATCAGCTACGCGAAGATAGGCGCGCCGGGTGTGCTTACGAGGGCCACCGCAGGGCTCGTAGGTGGGAAGCTCATCTTCTGCCTGCCCGGTTCGCCCGACGCGGTCGAGACCGCGCTGAGCATCTTCATGGGCGACATCCCCCACGTGGTCTACATCGCTAGGAAGAGCCCCTAGCGGGCCATCCTCGCGCAGGTCCAGGGCGTCGTTCGAGGGCCCCGCCCCTCACGGGCTGGCGCCGACGCAAGGCTGGGCCTACTGCGCCTGATTGTAGGCGACCATGCTGATCATTCCGGCTACCCGGAAGGCTACTTCCTTGAACGCGATGCTCTCTGGAGAGTCCGGAGCGGCCACCACGATTGGCACGCCCAGGTCAGACTGTTCGCGGATGCGCGGGTGGAGCGGGATGTCGCCCAGGAACTGCACGTCGAGCACGGCCGCGGCCTTCCTGCCGCCCCCTGAGGAGAAGATGAACGATCTTTCTCCGCAGTGGGGGCAGACGAAGTAGCTCATGTTCTCCACCATACCGAGGATCGGGACGTTCAGCTTTCGGAACATCCCGACCGCCTTGGTGGCGATGTTCAGGGCCGCCTCCTGCGGGGTGGTAACTATCACGACGCCGCCAAGAGGGACGGTCTGTGCGAGCGTCAGCCCGCTGTCGCCGGTTCCAGGCGGGAGATCGACTACCAGGTAATCGAGGTCGCCCCAGTCGACCTGGGTGAGGAGCTGCCTGACGGCCCCGGCGACCATCGGCCCCCTCCAGACCAGAGGTGTCTCGTCCTTGTAGAAGAAGCCGAGCGAGGCAACCTTGAGGCCGTGCGCAACCGGGGGAATGATCGTCTCGCCCCTAACCTCCGGGCGTTCCCGGACCCCCATCATCAGCGGTATGCTCGGGCCGTATACGTCAGCGTCGAGGACGCCCACCTTTGCCCCCGAACCCGCCAGGGCCAGCGCGAGATTCACCGCCACGGTAGACTTGCCGACCCCTCCCTTGCCGCTCGCAACTGCGACGATGTTCTTAACGCCCTTAAGGATCTCCTTGTCGCCGAAGGGGTGGGTCGCGG
>JBEKFK010000155.1:0-4659 GCA_050013375.1 Nitrososphaerales archaeon
GCTGCCTTGGTGACCATACCAGTACCCGGGCTCCGCATCCTCTCCTCTTAAGCTTCGGGACTCGTCCGCCGGCCGAAGATTCTTTTATCAAGTATGGGCTATCGTGCCAAGGCCGTGATGAGCAGGTGAAGATGAAAGCCGTCGTCGCGATCTTCTTCCTCGCCTCGCTCGTCCTCTCGGCCCTTCTCCCGAGGTTCGCGCTCGCAATCCCCTTCGCATTCGCGGTTGCGTTCGGAGCCTACGGCATCGGGAGGAGCGCGTCCCGGCACCTCAAGACCCTGAACGATGCGCCCAACGCACTTCGCGTCTTCCTGGGGTCCGCGGGTGGTTACCTCATGACTCTCGACCGGGTCTTCATCTTCCCTTCGTTGGGCGTGCTCCTCCTCCTCGGGGGGGTCTACCTCAACGACGAGTACCAGAGGCGTGCACTCTTCTCCCTGAGGGTCGGCCGCAGGGGCGGGTCGGTGGCCCTGCTCGGGATCGACGGCTCGGGCAAGTCCTCCCACTCTGCGGTCACGAGCAGATGGCTCCAGGAGAGGGGATACCGGGTGGAGCTGATGCCCTTCCACCGGTACATCTTCGTCGAGAAGCTCTCCTCGATCTCCTCGGGGGTCGCCAGAGGCAGGACCGTCCGAAGGAGGGGGAACCCCCTCCGGCCCGTGGTCTCGCTCGTCGACAACCTCCTGCTCCAGATCTCGTCCTCCATCGGATGCCGACTCGAGGGCACCGTCGTGATCTACGACCGATTCATCTGGAGCACCTTCATCAAGTACGAGGCGCTCGGCTATCCTGTGAAGCCCCTCGAGCCGCTCTATCTCCTCCCCAGGCCGCTCTTCGCGGTCGTCCTCGACGTCCCCGTGGACAAGTCGCTCCGAGTGATAGACGAGAGGGTCTCCCACATCCACTATCCTCGTACGGTCCTGGAGCACGAGAGGGAGAGGTACCTGCAGATAGCCAGGAAGAACGGCTATCCCGTAATCGACGCGACCGGTCCCTTCGACGACGTCCAGTCGAGGATCGAGGGCCGGCTCGCGCACCTTTTCCCGCCGGTCAAGGGGTCGAAGGCGGGTTGAGCGACCCGCGCACGTACGCGACGGCCTTGGCGGAGAACAGCCTTGGCCTGGCGGAGGGCTCCCTCGGGCCGCACGCTCTCCCTGAGGAGCTAGTGGCCGCGGTCGCGGCCGCGGTCAGAGGCCAACCTGTGCGGGGTGACGCTGCACCCGTCCTCGAGCAGCAGATGCTCTCTCTCCTCGCCTCGGTCCGTGAGTCCTCGCTCTCCGAGGACGGTTTCTTCGTGCGAAAGGCTCGTTGGCCCGGGGCGGCGCCCTTCGCCGTCTGCCTGACCCACGACGTGGACAACATCTCACGTACCAGAGGTCACCTCTGGAAGACACGGTCCAGGTTCGGTCTCGGCGACCTCATCGGGGGCTTGCTCGGCCTGACGTCGCCCTACGACAACGTCGACCTCATCGCCTCGAGGGAACGGTCCCATGGTTTCCACTCGAGCTTCTACTACCTCACATCGAACTACCCGCTGGCGCGGGTGAAGCCGGCCAGCGACAGGGTCCGCGCCTCGGGGAGCGAGGTCGGGCTCCACGGCGACTTCGGCACCCACGACTCGGAGGAGAAGATGGACGAGGCGGTCGCCCGTTTCTCCGGCGCGCTCGGGTTCAGGCCGGCCGGGTTGCGGGAGCACTATCTGAAGTTCGACTTCGCTCGCTCGTGGGAGGTCTTCGAGAGGTCGGGATTCGACTACGACACTACGCTGGGCACCAACGACCGCCTAGGGTTCAAGCTGGGCCTGGCCACCCCCTTCCATCCGCCCGACGCGTCATGGTCCCCGATGAAGCTTCTCGAGATCCCCTTGATCCTGATGGACACGACGCTCTGGGGGTACCTCAAGCGGGCGGAGGAGGAGGGCTTCCACGACGCCCTCGGCATGATGAAGGCGGTCGAGGATGTGGAGGGGTTGTTCACCCTGCTCTGGCACCAGGAGGCAGTGAGGATGCGGGGAGGAAGGGTCTACTGGAGTCTCCTGGACGAGATCGGGCGGAGAGGGTGTTTCGTGGGAAGCGGCGCAGAGATATCCTCCTGGTGGCGGGCACGCTCTCTCCCGCTCCTGAAAAAGGGTAAGCTGATTAGGGTGGAGGGGCAGGCGCCGCGTGGCTTGGTCCTGAGACTTTCTCTGGCCGAAGGCCGCACTCCCCGCGTCTCCTCCGGCACGCTCGAGAGGGACGGCGGGGACTTCCTCGTCGCGCCGCAGGGACCTGACTTCTCTCTGGAGGTGGAGTAGACGACCTCCGGAGAGAGGATCCTGGTGACCGGGTCGGGAGGCCTCGCCGGAGTGAACTTCGTGAGGGCGCTGAAGGCCTCCGAGCGGAACTACTACGTCGTCGGGGCCGACTTCAACATGTACCACCTCGTCTACCCTGACGTCGACGCCCGCTACCGCACCCCGAGGCACACGGACGCGTCCTTCATCCCCCGAGTAGCCCAGCTCGTGAGGGAGGAGAGGATTGACTTCCTTCACCCCCAGCCGTCCAGCGAGGCTCTTGTTATCACCGCAAACCGGAAGAAGCTCGGGTGTCAGATCTTCCTTCCCGGGGCCCGGGTGATGGAGCTGGGCCAGGACAAGCTCAAGTCCCAGCAGGTCCTATCGAAGAAGAAGGTCCCGGTCGCGAAGACGAGGGCGGTCTCATCGATGAAGGACGTCAAGGAGGCCTTCTCGGAGCTGGCCCTGGACCTGAGCTCGGACCCGGGCTCCCCTCTCTGGGTCAGGGCGAGGCATGGGGCCGGCGGTAGGCTGAGCCTCCTCTGCAACACCTACCGGGAAGCCCAGCACTGGATCTCGCTCTGGGCCCTGCGTGGCTCGCCTGTCGACGAGTTCATCATCCAGGAGTACCTCCCCGGAAGGAACATCGCCTGGGACAGCCTCTGGTACCAGGGCAGGCTCGTCACTTCCTACGCGAGGGAGAGGCTGGAGTATCCCTTCAAGCACATCTCCCCGTCCGGGATAACCGGGACGCCTTCGGTGGCGAGGACGGTCGCGGGCGAGCGCTTGAACGACGTGGCTCAGGCAGCCGTCAAGGCGATCGACCCGAGGCCCCACGGGGCATATTCGATCGACGCCAAGGAGTCTTCGAGCGGGGAGATGTGCGTCACCGAGGTGGACTCGGGTAAGTTCCATTCGACGATGCCGCTCTGGGGGTACATCGCGTTCAAGCACCTGAAGATGCCGTGGTATGCGAACCTGGCCGATCTCTACGTCCGCCTCGGGTTGGGCGAGCTGGTCGCTGGCTCGATACCTCGCACGGACCTCATCCCTGAGGGGTACTACCTGCTGAGGGACATGGACGTCGGGGCCTTCCTCTGGAAGGAGGACGGCTGGAAGGAGAGGGTGCTGTGAGCGTGGGCGAGACCAAGGCGTACATCTTCGATTTTGACGGGACTCTGGGGACCATCCCGGTGGACTGGGAGGGGGTGAAGGAGGGGTTGAGGAACGTCACCGGGGAGGACGAGTTCAAGCAGATTTTCGCCAGGCTGGGGGAGATAATCGCCAAAGACCCGAAGCTCGCCAGGCCGACCTTCAGGGTGCTGGACGAGTTCGAGGAGGCGGCCGCCCCGTCGGCCCGGCTTTACGAAGGGACCGTGGGACTGCTCTCGCGCCTCTCCTCTACCGCCAAGGTCTCCATCGTCACTTTCCAGGGCCCGCGCACGTGCTCCCAGATGATGGAGCGGTTCGGGTTGAAGCAGTACGTGCTGAAGTACTTCACGCGGGAGGACTCGCTCGACAGGTCGGAGCAGATAGGATTCGCCCTCGCATCCATGAGGGTCCAGAAGGCGTCGAGCATGTTCGTGGGCGACAGGCTGAACGACCTGGAGGCGGCGAAGAGGGTCGGTGTCCCGTTCACGATGATCCGGACCCACGGGGAGGACCCAGAGGACGACGTCCCCGTCTATCACTCGGTGACCGAGTTCGCGGCCTCGTTTCCCTAGCCCTTCAGCTTAGCGAGGATGAGCGTGTGCAGTGTCGCGTTCCCTCCTCCGACCACGCTGAACCTCTCCTTCACACTTATCGCCGGGCGAAGCGGTCCGCCGTGCTCGTCGCTGAAGACCGCCCCCGCCTGCTTCGCGATCAGCTGACCAGCGGCCATGTCCATGATCCTTATCCTCCCCCTGACGTCCAGAAACCCGTCCAGCCTTCCCTCGGCGAGGAAGCAGGTCTCCAGTGCGTTCGCGCCGAAGTGCATCTGCCTCTTGATGGAGGCGATGAGGACGTTCAGGCTCTTCACGACCGGGAGCGTCGTCCTCGAGATGTCGATCCCGACCGTCGCCTCCCGGAGGTTCTGGAGCGTGCTGGTCTTGATCTCGGTCCCGTTCTTGGTCGCGTAGCCCCCCGCCTGGGCATAATAGGTGTCTCCGTTGACCAGGTTCCTGACGAGCCCGTGCTTGGTGTCGTCAAGGGTCCTTCCTTCCAGCACCGCTATTGAGGTGCAGTAGAACGGGATCCCCCTCTCGAAGTTGGAGGAGCCGTCGATCGGGTCAACGATCACCGTCCACCTCGCGTCCTTCGGACCGGTCTCGCCCTGTTCCTCGGCGACTATCCTAACGTCGCCCTTCTGCTTGAGAACTGAGATGATCTCCTGTTCCGCCTCCTGG
>JBEKFK010000156.1:0-4578 GCA_050013375.1 Nitrososphaerales archaeon
GAGCTGGTCGAAGTCGGCGACCCTGAGCGGCAGGTCCCTGAACGACCACCTCCTGGTCTTGTAGAAGAGGAAGGTCGACGGGCAGTTCATGGGCTTGAGCCCGAACTCGTCGTCGCCGAGGTAGGTGAGGAACATGTTGTCCTTGTAGTGGTCCCAGTGGCCGGAGACCCTCCACAGGATCGTGTTCGCCAGAGCGGGGGTCGAGACCTCGAGGTACCCGTGCTTCTTCAGCTCGCCCCTGATGAACTCGATGAGCAGGTTCCTCAGCGTGACGCCCTTGTCGTGCCAGTAGACCATCCCCGGCGACATCTCCTGGAAGCTGAACAGGTCGAGTCTCTCCCCTATCACCCTGTGGTCGGTCTCGGGGAGGGTGGCGAAGTCGGACTTCTTCACCCGGGCGAGCATCTGCTCCTCGGTCAGCTCGGCCTTCCTGTCGGTCGAGACCTTCACCGGCGGGGCGGCCGCCTGCACCGTCGCCGCCGCGGCGGAGTAGACCCTCGACTGCTCCGCGAGCGGATGGCCCTTGACCTTGATCTGGAAGGCCTTGTTCCACCCGAACGGGGCTCTGTATGTCTCTACCCCCGCCTCGTTCGAGTACCTCTCCATGGCCTTCAGGACCTCGAGCGCGTCCTTGGGCCGCGCCAGGTTCTGGGAGAGGTGCGCGTACGGGTAGATTATCACCCTGTTGACCTTCAGCTTCCCCAGGAACTGCTTCGTGCCCTCGATGGCCTTCTTCGCTGTCTCGTCGTCGTCGCCCTGTTCCACCGAGGTGAAGAGCACGACTATCTCGTCGTAGCGGTAGAGCTTCTTCTCGGCCTCCTCGGCCGAGGCTATCTCCTTCTCCCTGGGCTCGTACTCGATGAAGTCGAGGTGCTGCTGGAGTATCCTCATCGTCTCGCCGCCGTCCCTAGCCCCATCGGGCTCTCTCGGCTTCGCGGTCCTTCTTGGTCGACTTCTTCCAGGCCTTGTAGTGCTCGTGGCAGAGGTAGACCCTCCTGCCCTCGCCGCCCGCAGTGAGCCCGCTGCCGGCGAGCTGGCTCCGGCTGATCGACCTCTCCCCGGTGTTCCCGCAGCCGCTTACCGAGCAGCTGACGCCCTTGTCTATCTTGCCCATTTGGAGCGTTCCGGTCACCCCCGGGCCCCGTTTAGAATCTTGCGGTCTCCCCGGCCCCTCCGGGGGCGCTGGAAGAGCTCTAATACGGTCAGGGGGCGGAGGATGAGCGTGCTCGACAAGCTGCGGGGCAGGGTGAGCGGCGCGTCGCTCCGCGTGGGGCGGTCCGCTTCGCGGGTCATGCCGTCGCCCACGGCGTGGACCGCCACGGGCCTCTTCTTCTCGCTCCTCGCCGCCGCGCTCTTCGCCACCGGGCACCCCCTCTACGGCGTCCTCGGCGGCCTCGCGGTCCTCGTCTCCGGGCTCTTCGACATCGTCGACGGGGCGGTGGCCAGGGCCACGAACCGGATCAGCAAGAGGGGCGCCTTCCTCGACTCGACCATGGACCGGGTCGGGGAGTCAGCGATCTACTTCGGCATCCTGCTGGGGAACACGACCGCGCCCTGGCTCGTCTTCCTGGCGCTCGCCGCGAGCCTGCTTGTGAGCTACGCCAGGGCCAAGGCGGACGCGCTCTCGGTCAGCCTCGCCGGGGTGGGCATCGGGGAGAGGTCCGAGCGCCTCATCGTGATAGCGGCCGCGGGGCTTCTCGGTTTGCTGCCGTGGGGGGTCGTCGTCGTCGCGGCACTCGCGCTGGTCACGTTCGTCGAACGTGTGGGAAGGGTCACGGCATCGCTGAAGTGAAAACGTCTTGAGTATTCAGGGGCTTGCGTCTTTCCAGACCCCGGCGCGCTCGGTCTATTCTGTTTTGAATCCAGGCTTGGATCATTTCTTCAATCTGCTGCGACGTTAGCTTCATTCTCCTCTTCTTGTTCCACGTCTCTGCTGACTGCGTTGCAAATTCTCTCCACACTTCACCCATGAAGACTTCGGTGGTCAGTTTCCCCTTGACGATTCCTGACGGAGTAAAGTAGGACAGCGCGGCTTTCGCCTCAAGCGCCTTCAATCCAGTCAGCTCCCTCGATAACAGACCGAGAAGACTGTAGGCCCTCACACCTTGGATTTTGATGACATGGGTAGGAAGCCTTGCCTTCTTCGGACTCGGTCCGGACATGATTGTGGCCCCCAACGCGCCAGCGATTACTTCCATCGCGCGGTAATCGTTCATCGCACCCACTACCAAAAGGGAGGTAGTCCCATACCGGCGACTGTGAGCGACAGTTATCGATGCCTCATCGACTATCCATTGAGCAATTCTAGCTCTGATTGAAGGGTCCGAGAGCAAGCCAGAGAGGACCTGACCTATTGGGATTTCCGGCCTTATCTCAGGATGCAGTTCAAGACTCTTGGTCCATCGCCTGAGGGTACGTCTGGAAACTCCGAAGAAAGTAGCAACAGACGTTTGGGTCCCCAGATTATGAAACGCGTTGAGGATCTCTTCGGCGGTGGGAATGGCCACTTGTCTAGCTTGCGCGGCTCTGACTTGTCGGGCTGTGCGATGGTGTTCTTCAGTTCTTTCCATCCTTTTCTGTAGGATGAGTTACTCTACCCGTTTAAGCACCAATGAAAAGTGAAGGAAGGAAGAGGAGAGATCAGACTCTCCTCAGTTCTCATTCGTATGTGTCTAGCTGAACCTGCGTTCTGCCTTGGCTCTCACATTGACGATGCCGTAGTGCACCGCGCAAGAGACACAATAGTACTTAACAGTCGTGGGCGAAGCGATGTATGCCCCCGCCGCCCTCAGCTCTCGCGCGAGCTGTGGCTCGACCAAGGATAGTCTTGTCGTCACCTTCTTCGCCTTGTCTCTCGGGACGTGTGAACCGCAGTTGCTGCACGAGACGACGGACGAGCTGCCCTTGCCGCCCTTGGCGCGTCCTCGACTCCTCCTCTTCTTGGTCATAAGTTGACCGCCCCGCAGGGTGGCTTAAAAGGTTGAGTGTGCCCGAGGCCGCGACCCGCGGAAAGTCCTAAATATCCAACCACCTGCGCTGCGAAAGAGGCACTGCCAGGTGTCACTCGGATCAGTCCCTGCGGTAAGCTCGAACGACCAGCCGGTCCAGATACTGGGCGACGACGCGTCGCAGTCCAAGGGGGACAAGGCCCGCATGAACAACATCCAGGCGGCGAGGATGATCGCCTCCGTGGTGCGGAGCTCCCTGGGCCCCCACGGCATGGACAAGCTCCTCGTCTCCTACGAGGGCGTGATAACGATAACCAACGACGGCGCGACCATGCTGAAGGAGATGCAGATCCAGCACCCGGCCGCGAAGATCCTCATCGAGCTCTCCAAGGCGACGGACACGACGGTCGGGGACGGGACCACATCGGCGGTCGTCCTCGCCGGCGCGCTCCTCGAGGGGGCCGACGCCCTGCTCAAGAAGGGGATCCACCCGGTCGTGATAGTCAGCGGCTTCTCCAAGGCGGCCAAGAAGGCCGCGGAGGTCATGGAGGAGTCCTCGTTCCCGGTCCCGTCGAGGGGCAGGGAGGCCCTGATCAGGGTCGCGAGAACCAGCATGCAGACGAAGGTGGTGGCGAGCGCGTCGCCCGTCCTCGCGGGCATAGTCGCCGACGCGGTCCTGCACGTCGCGACGGAGAAGGACGGCCGCTACCTCGTGGACATGAAGTCGATCAAGGTCGAGAAGAAGGTGGGCGGCGCTGTGACCGACACCGAGTTCATCCGGGGGGTGACGCTCGACCAGAAGCTCGTCCATCCCAACATGTCGAGAAGGGTCGAGAAGGCGAAGATCGCCATAGTCAACGCCCCGTTCACCATCGAGGCGACGACCTTCAACAACATGATCACCATAAGGGACGCCTCCAAGCTCGCCAAGTTCATCGACGAGGAGACCAGGATGTTCAGGGAGATGGTCGAGAAGGTCAAGGCGACCGGGGCGAACGTGCTCATCTGCCAGAAGGAGATGGACGACATCGCCAAGACGATGCTCGAGAGGGCAGGCATCGCCGCCGTCCAGAAGGCCTACGAGTACGAGATGCCCAGGACCGCCAAGGCCGTCGGCGCCAGGATAGTCGACAGCATCGACGACCTCAGGGCCGAGGACCTCGGCTACGCCGACGTTGTCGAGGAGAGGACCCTGGACAACGACAGGCTGCTCTTCTTCGAGGGGTGCAGGGACCCCAAGGCCGTGACGATACTCATCAGGGGCGGCTCGAAGCGCGTGATCGAGGAGGCGGAGAGGTCGGTCCACGACGCGCTCATGGTCGCCAAGGACGTCCTGCAGGAGCCGGCGCTGGTCGCCGGGGGCGGGGCCGCCGAGGCCGAGGCCGCCTACCAGGTCCAGAAGTGGTCCGAGGGCCTCTCTGGGAGGGACCAGCTAGCGGCGGAGAAGTTCGCGGAGGCACTCGAGGTCCTCCCGGTGACGCTCGCCGAGAACGCGGGGATGGACAAGATCAACGCCGCCGCTGAGCTGAGGGCGAGGCACGCGGCCGGAGGGAAGTGGTTCGGGATCTCCTCGGACGGGAAGGTGAAGGACATGAGGAAGGAGGACGTCGTCGAGCCGCTCAGCGTGAAG
>JBEKFK010000157.1:0-4556 GCA_050013375.1 Nitrososphaerales archaeon
ACACAGTCCAGTACACTTGGAACATCTCCGCTGGGGGGGCGGGAAGCGCGAACAACCCGATGCTCGCCGGGTCGACCTACGTCATCACGACAGTGGGATCGGTTAATTGGACAAGTCTTGGTGCGTCGTCGGGTGCCTTGGGCGTCACCTTTGTCTACAACGGCGCGGCTGCCACCGGGGCGGGCGGTCAGGTCTACGCGATATACATCTGCGTCCTCCAGAACGTCGCCTCGGCCTCGTTCCTCTCCGACGTGAACGCGGGCTACTGGGAGCAGTACTTGGTGTTCAATCCGCTACAGGTGGGGTCGACGTGGCAGTTGGCCTACCTCCAGAACTCCTCCTACCTTGAGGTGGACGGCACGGCCTCGGGGGGCATCCCGAACTCGGTCGTCACGAACGGCCTGTCCAACAGCGGCCAGATCCAGATCCTCGGGCCCTATGAGCTCCACACCTACGGGGTCTGGTCCAACAACATCGCCCTCCAGCGTTCGCTCGACAACGGCAACACGTGGGACACGGTTCGCTTGGTGACGGGCAGGAGCGACCGGAACGTCGACATCTCGGGCACCGCGCTCCAGCTCGGACTCTACCAGATCGTCGTCACGAACTCCGCCGCCCTCGTGAACCCCGGGGCCACCAACCCCCGCGTCGTCCTTGAGTGCGTCGACTCGTTCATCTACTCCCAGTTCCAGATGACGGCCTACGAGACCCCCTATCTCGCGTCGGCCACCATACTGACTCAGGTGCCTACCCCCAACCCCGGGGCGACCGAGTACTGGAGCGAGGCCGCGTGGAGCAACTACCGCGGCTTCCCCGAGGCCGTTACGAGCTTCCAGCAGCGCTTGATCTACGGGGGCAGCGGCTACGAGCCGCAGCGGATCTGGGGCACCGTGACGAACGACCTCCAGAACTTCGCGCTCGGAGACCAGACGCAGGCGACCGACAGCTTCGCCTTCGATCTCAACGCCCCGTCCCGCGGGCCGATCCTCTGGATACTTTCCCAGAGCAACAACATGCTGGTGGGGTTCGCGGGGGCCGAGTGGGTCGTCAACTCGGGTCAGGCGACCACCTCAACCGAGGTCTCCAGCGGGGCCATCACCGCGTCGTCCATCAACGCGGTCGAGAACTCCACGTGGGGCTCCGCCCAGAACGTGGACCCCGTGAACACCGGCGACGCCGCGCTCTTCGCCCAGAGGCAGGCTTCGACGATCAGGCAGATGCAGTTCAGCTTCTACACGGCGAAGTTCATGTCTCAGGACGTGACGACCCTCTCCGACCACCTCTTCCCTTCGGGGGTGACGCGGCTGGCCTACGTGACCCGATGGAGGCGGCAGGCCATCGTGTGGGCGACGACCCAGCAGGGGGCGCTCCTCGGGATGACCTACGAGCAGGACCAGCAGGTCTACGGGTGGCACCGGCACCTGACGGGCTACAACCAGCTTGACGCGAACGGGAACCCGACGGTCGTGAACGACCTCGGCTTCGAGTGCGTCTCCTGCGTCAGCGGCACGGGCCAGAACGACGACGAGGTGTGGGTCGTGACCAACCGCTGGCTGGCCAACGGCGTCCCCACGCGATTCATCGAGAGGTTCAACCCCGTCAACTGGGAGGAGGTCTTCAGCGGGCCCCCGAATCCGCCGGCCCCCGTCCCCGCTCAGGCGTTCTACGTCGACTTGGGCTCGACCATCGTCAACCCCGCCCGGATCAACTCTGGCTACGCCTACCTGAACGGCCGCTACATCGTGGGGCTTGCCGACGGCAACCCCTTCGGGCCCGTCTTGGTCTCCGCCGGTCAGGTCGTCATCCCCGCCAACCTGTATCCGCCTTCCGGTGTCGGGCTCCTCCAGTTCGGGACCGCCGTCGGCTACGCCTGCCAGCCGATGAGGATGGACGCCGACCCCCGGGCCGGCAACACGCAGGGCGTCAACAAGTCGATCTCGGACCTGTACGTGCGGGTCTATAATTCCGCGGGCGGCAGCGTCTCCAACGGCACCAGCCTCTATCCCTACTGGATCAGCGGCCAGACGTATTCCCCGGGGGCGTTGGTGAGGAGCCCGGCCAACAACGCGAGCTACTACTGCGCGGTTCTGGACCCGGCTTCCTCCGTCGACCCGTCGCTGGACCTCATGCCCGCGGGCCACTGGTATCAGGCCATCGCCCCCACCTACCAGAGCCCGGTGCCTCTCCTCTACCCGCAGAACCCGAACGTGCCCTACCCGTCGCCCATGTTCATCACGACCCCGACCGACATCAGGGTCGAGCCGAAGGGCATGCCGTCCCCCGGCATGGACCCGGTGATAATCATACAGGGCAATGACGCCCTCCCCATCACCGTCCTTGCGCTCGTCTCCAAGTACGGGATAGACAGTGTTCCGTGAACGACACGCTCACAGTCCCCTCGCCGGCCGAGCTCGCCAAGGATGTCGCGGAGCTGAACGAGCTTGAGAAGTTCATAGCGACCCTTCCCGGGGCGACCCGGATCTCCCCGCCCCTCCAGCACCGCTTCACGCCGGGGCTCTACTCGCGCACCATCTTCATGCCGAAGGGCATGGTCTGCACGTCCAAGATCCACAAGACCGAGCACCAGTTCGTCGTCTCCAAGGGCGTGCTGCGGGTCTGGAGCAAGGAGACCGGGTGGGTGAAGATCCGCGCCCCCTACATCGGCGTCACGAAGCCGGGGGCCCGCCGCGCGCTCCACATCCTTGAGGACACGATCTGGACCACCTTCCATCCCACAACCCTGACCGATCTGGCCGAGATCGAGGCCAGTCTGGTCGAGCCCCACGAAATACCATGTCCATGTTCGCAATAGGCGCGGCGGTCGTGGCGGTCGGTGCCACGGCCTACGGGGCGATCTCATCGAAGGAGGCCGCGGACAACGCCGCCAGCGTCGACAACCAGACCGCCCAGTACAACTCGAAGTACGACGCCTCGCTGGCGGAGCAGCTTGACTACGACACTCAGGAGAACATCCGCACGGCGCGCGAGAACGACGCCGTGTACCTCTCCAAGGAGGCGACCGGCTACGCCTCGGCCGGGGTCTTGGCGACCAGCGGGTCGGCGCTCCACAGCATGATAACGACCGCCGGGAGGTTCGAGCAGCAGATACAGCAGCAATGGGTCGACTCCCAGCAGCAGCAGGAGTCCTACTACGCGCAGGGGGCCGTCGGCATCTTGGCCGGTCAGGCTCAGGCGTCGGCCGACAGGATGAGTGGCGACATCGCCCTAATCAACGGGGTCGGAAAGATCGCCGGCATGGTGGGCGGCGACTACGAGAGTGGGATGTTCAGCGGAATAGGGAGCGGGGGCACCAACCCCTACGGGGTCCCCTCGGCCGATCTGGTCGGCGGAAGCCCCACCTCGGACTGACATGGCGATCCTTCCCATCGTACCCGGAAGCGAGGTCCAGACGCCGGCCAGCGGCACGCGCATGGACCCGACGGCGTTCCGCAACGCCGCGCTGGCCCGCGGGCGCGTGGGCGAGGCCCTCGGTTCCAACGTCGGCGACCTCTTCCAGACCCTTGCGACGAAGATTCAGGACGCTAGGAACGCGAAGAAGGTCTTCGACGCCGACCAGTTGATGCAGCAGACCCACGACCAGTTCGTGACCGACATCCAGAAGGACCCGGCATTGGCGTCGGACCCGGACACGTGGGTCCCGGAGTACAACCGCCGCGTCAAGGGCACCGTCGACCAGATCATGTCCGACCCGAAGCTCGGGCCCGCAGCGAAGCGCCAGCTAAACATGATGACGAAGAACTGGGCGCTCACGAGCACGACGACCGTCCAGTTCGAGGCCCTGAAGAGGGAAACCGGCGACATCCAGCAGTCCGGGGAGCGGACGATGATGCTGGCGGCCCAGAGGGGCGACGAGGACAAGTACTTCGCCGCCGTCAGGGCCTTGGGCCAGCGCGGCATCTACGGGCCCGCCACCGTCAGGCAGAAGCTCTCCGAGTGGCCCTCCATCAACGCCGACTTCAGGATGACCTCGATCATCATCGGCAACCCGACCCACGCCCCGGATATGATCCAGCCCTTCGCCAAGGACGTGACACCGGAGGAGTTCTCCAAGAAGATGAAGGAGGCCCACGCCGCCCAGAACTCCGCGTGGACCGAGAACCTGAACGACGCCCGGCAGGATCTCGACAACGGCCAGAAGGTCGACATCGACAAGCTGGAGAAGGACGGGACGATAAGCGCCCGCGGGGCGGCGACTCTTCGCAACGTCATCAAGCGCCAGACAGAGGAGGGCGCGAAGGAATACGCCAAGATCGCCAAGCAGGAGGCCGGGCGCGTGCGCGAGTGGGCCAACCGCTACGATCCCAACAAAGACCCGAGTCATTCCGAGTTCGAGGCCCTGTCCGCCGAGGTCGACGGCTTGGATCTCGCCTACAAGAACGAACTCCTGCCCAAACTGAAGAAGCTCGACCCCTCGGACCCGAAGAACCTCCACCCGCCGTCCGCGGAGCCGGGCAAGAGCTACTTGGGCGACATGCTCCATCAGGGCATGCTCGGCGACATCACGGTCGACAAGGGACAGGCCAACGACCCTGCCG
>JBEKFK010000158.1:0-4511 GCA_050013375.1 Nitrososphaerales archaeon
CATTCTCTGTCAGCATCACGTCCTCCGAGTACGCCCCCCGCTCCAGCTCCCTCCTCAGGATGGGGCTCTCGCAGGGAGAGGCGGCGATCGTCCGGAAGGACATCAAGGGGATCACTAGGAGGCGCGAGCTCCTCTCGTTCATGGCCATCCCGATCGTGTTCGTCGCGCTCTTCCTCGTCGAGAGCATCACCTCGACCCCCGGGGGCATCGCTTCCGAAGGAGGCTTCTTCGCCGACTTCCCGACGCTATTCGCCGCCAGCTTCTTCGCCTTGCTCATATCGTCGATCAGCTTCGGCCAGGAGAGCAAGTCGGTGATGGTCCTGTACTCTCTCCCGATAGCGCCGGGGGAGCTGCTGCGGGCGAAGGCCTTCCTCGCCCTCGCATTCTCCCTGGGGGCGACCTTCGCGACCCTCGCGATCTTCAGTCTGATTGGAGGGTCGTCTCCCCTGGTCGTGGTCGAGAACATCACGATCGCGGTCTCGATAACAGTTGAGGAGGTCTGCGTGGGCCTTGCCTTCGGAGCGCGGTTCCCCGACTTCCAGGAGAGGCCAAGGCCCAGGTTCATCGACCCGGTCTGGCTGCTCGTGATGACAGTGGCGGGCCTCGCCGTGGCTCTGGTGACAGCCCTCCCCATAATCTTCCGCGACATCCTGACCGCCGTGCCAGGCGCGCTCTCGTTTCCTTGGTACCTCTTCCCGGCGGCGTGGGTCTTCGCTGGCGTCGTGAGCGTCCTCGCCTATCGCTTCGCCAGGGGGAGCTCGGAGAAGCTGATGGCCGAGTACCGGATATAGGCCGCCGGACCACGAAGCTTTATTCCGGTCGGGGGCGGGTATAGCCCGTATTGAAGGAAGACGCCTTCGGCTACGACACTTTCCTCTCACCGTTCACCTGGCGTTATGGGAGCAAGGAGATGCGGGAGCTCTTCTCCGAGCGCACGAGGAGGTCGACGTGGAGGAGGGTCTGGCTCGAGCTCGCTGCTGCGGAGGCCGGGTTCGGCCTCATATCGCCTGAGGAGCTCAAGGGGATCAGGTCCAAGTCGGGCGCGAAGGACGTCGACATCGCCAGGGCGCACGAGCTGGAGAGGAAGATCAGGCACGACCTCATGGCGGAACTGCGCACCTTCGCCGACCAGGCGAGCCCGGGCGGAGGGAAGCTCCACCTAGGGGCGACCTCGATGGACATCGAGGACAACGGGGACGTCCTGATATTCCGGAGGGCGCTCGACCTCATTCTGACCAGGCTCGTCAATTGCCTCGCCGCCGCGAAGGCGAGGACAATAGAGCACAGAGGGACGGTCTGCATGGCCTGGACGCACCTTCAGCCTGCAGAGCCGACGACGCTCGGCTACAGGTTCGCGAACTACGCCCAGGACCTGCTCATGGACATTCAGCTCCTCGAGTTCGTCCTCGACCGCTTCGTCAAAGGGAAGGGAATGAAGGGGGCGGTGGGGACGTCGGCCAGCTTCGAGAAGCTCCTGGGCAGCGGCAGAGACGCGGAGGAGCTCGAGAAGAGGGTCATGTCGGCCCTGGGGCTGGACTCGTTCGCCGTCACGACCCAGACCTACCCCAGGAAGCTGGACTTTGTCATGCTCTCGTGTCTGGCGTCGGTCGCCTCTTCTTGTCACAAGTTCGGGCTCGACCTACGGGTCCTCCAGTCGCCGACCTTCGGGGAGCTCTCCGAGCCAATCGGTGAGTTCCAGGTGGGCTCGAGCGCGATGCCGTTCAAGCGGAACCCGGTGAGCGCCGAGAGGATGTGCTCCCTGGCCCGGCTGGTCTCCGGGTACCCGTCGCTCGCCTTTGCGAACGCCGCCAACAGCGTCCTCGAGCGGACCCTCGACGACTCGGCGAACAGGAGGGTCGCCATCCCGGAGGCCTTCCTCGCGCTCGACGAATGCCTGCTCATCTATGAGAGGCTGATGAAAGGACTGAGGGTCTATCCCGCCATGATCAGGAAGAACCTCGAGAAGTTCGGCCCCTTCGCCGGGACCGAGGCGGTGATGATGAAGCTCGTTGAGAAGGGGGACGACCGCCAGGAGGTCCACGAGATGATAAGGGTGCACTCGTTCAAGGCCTGGGACGAGGTGATGAAGGACCGGCCGAACCCGCTCGCCGGGCTGCTCGACGGAGACGACAGGATCAGCTCGAAGCTCGGTCCAGCCGAGGTACGAAGGCTCCTGGACCCAAGTCACCACACCGGCGATGCTCAGAGCAAGTGCCGCCGGCTGGTGAGAGACTCGATCGACCCGGTCCTGAAGACCTACAGGAAGAAGGTCGGGATATCGGGCGAGGTCGAGTACTAGCCCGCCAGGCGCAGCCCGGCGACCCGGACTCCCCGCCTCTTGGTGACCACGCCTACCCGCGTGGCCGGGAAACCGCTCCTCCGGAAGACCCTTGCTACCGGTTCGGCCTCGCTGGGAGGGACGACCACGCACAGCCCGACGCCCATGTTGAACGTCCGCAGCATGTCCGAGTCGGAGAGCCCCCCTTCGGTCTGGATCATTCGGAAGATCGGGGGAGGCGGGGGGAGTTCGAGCGAGAACCCGAGGTCGCGGCCCCCGACGAGCCTCGTCAGCTTCCGGAATGAGCCGCCGGTGATGTGACCAAGCGCGTGGACCTCGCGCTTCCTTATCGCCTCAAGGGCTGGTTTGACGTAGATGCTCGTCGGCGCCAGCATCGCGTCCCCCAGGGTCGTCCCGAGGCCGTCGAGGCGCTCCTGGAGGGGGTGCCGGGCCTGAAGGACCGACCTGGCGAGCGTGTATCCGTTCGAGTGAAGCCCCGAGCTTGCCACGCCGACCACGAAGTCTCCTTCGGAGATGGCGGAGCCGTCGAGGACCTTCGTCCGTTCGACCACCCCGACGCCCATGGAGACGAGGTCGAAACCCTTCACGGAGCTCCCCATGATGGCGGTCTCCCCGCCGACGATCGCGGCCGACGCCCTGCGCGCGCCCTCGATGAGCCCCACCATGATGCGAGAGACGAGGGACTCGTCCTCCCTCTCTAGGGCTATGTAGTCGAGGAGGGCGACCGGCTCGGCGCCGACGCAGATCAGGTCGTTGACGGTCATGGCTACGCAGTCTATCCCGATCGTCTCATACCGGTCCATCTGGACGGCCAGCTGGACCTTGGTCCCCACGCCGTCGGTGTGCATCGCGAGGGCGCGGCCGCCCCCTATGTCGATCAGCCCCGCGTAGTGGCCTATCCCCATCAGCGGCGCCCCGAACCTGCGCCTCCTGTTGGAGAAAGTGACTGCGAGGGATGCGGCGACCGAGTCCTGTATCTTCCTCACGCGACCAACGTCAACGCCCGCTCTGGCGTACGCGTCTCTCTTCATGTGGCGGCTTGCCCCTGTCAGAGCTTCCTGCCGGTCAGCACCTCGTAGATGTGAACGTAGCGGTCACTCACCAGAGAGATCAGCTCAGGCGGGAGGACGGGCGGCGGCGGTGTCGGCTCCCCGCTCTTCCGCGCCCGGTCGAGCTTCTCCTTGTAGCCCGCTCCCGTGAGCCAGTCCCGGACGGGCTGCTTGTCATAGCTGTCCTGGGACTTCCCGGGGGCGTACCTCTCCGCGGGCCACATCCTGAACTCGTCGGGGCCGATGGAGTCGCCGAGGAGCACACTTCCCTCCCTCCTGCCGAACTCCAGCTTGAGGTCGGCGAGGATGAACCCGGAGCCGAGCGCCCTCTGGCTCATCTTCGCGAAGATCGACTTGGTGGTACCCTTCACAAAATCCAGCTCGAACCGGCTCATCCTCCCCTCGCGGACTATCTCGGCCTCGGTGATCGGCTCGTCCTTAACCTCAGACTTGGTGGTCGGGTCGAAGTATGGCTCGGGGAGCTTCGCCGCGAGGACCCTGTCCACAGGGAGCGAGACCTCGCCCCTGAGGAGCCGGTCGTAGAGGCTCCCGTAGAGATATCCCCGGACCACGCACTCGACCGGTATCATGGTCATGGTGTCGACGACCATCATGTTCGGCCCCTCGGTCGAGACCATGTGGTGAGGCACGCCCAGGGTCTCGAACCAGAATGCGGAGAGCTTGCATAGCACCTCGCCCTTCCGGGGGATCGTCGACGGGAGGACTACGTCGAATGCCGAGACCCGGTCCGTGAAGTAGAAGAGAAGGTGGTCGTCATCGAGTTTGTAGATGTCCTTTACCTTCCCGGAGCGGAGGAACGTCCCCCGGGGCTTCATCGCCATGCCGCCCTCATCCTCTCGAGTCTCTCGGCGACGCCGCTGTCGGTGAGCGCGAGGATCTCGGCCGCGAGTATCCCGGCGTTCCGGGCGTTGTCGACCCCGACACAGGCGACTGGGACTCCCGGGGGCATCTGGACGATGGAGAGCAGCGAGTCCAGTCCGTTGAGCTTGACGTTGACAGGGACTCCTATGACTGGTCTCAGGGTCATCGAGGCGATCACCCCGGGCAAATGGGCCGCCAGCCCGGCGACGGCTATGAAGACCCTCGCGTCCGAGGCGGAGACGTACACCTTCAGCCCTTCCGGGTTGCGGTGCGCCGAGAGG
>JBEKFK010000159.1:0-4447 GCA_050013375.1 Nitrososphaerales archaeon
GGCGCCACGCTCTTAAGCAAGGAGTGGGGAATCCAGGCGACCGTGATCCCCCCGCTCGGCGTCTTCAACTTCGGCGAGGCGGATACCGCGGTCACTTTCATCAGCTCCGTGGCCATCATCCTGGGAGCCGTCTTCGTGGTCATCGAGCTGAGGGACAACAAGAGGATGGTCGCCGCGGCGACCGAGCAGGCCAAGGCGGCCACTCAGCAGGCCAAGGCGAGCACTGATCAGATGAGGCAGACGAACGAGATCGCGGACATGGACATGATAATGAGGCTCTATGAGTTCGCCAACACCAGGGAGTTCCAGACGTCCTGGCTGACCGTCCTGAACTCGAACCTCGGCTCGTACGAGGAGTTCGAGAAACTGACGAAGGAGGAGCAGGTCGCGTTCTTTCAGGTCGCCTCGCTATTCGAGTCGCTCGGGGTGCTCGCGAAGAAGGAGATCGTCTCCCTCTCGACCGTCGAAGACATGTTCCTCCCCGGGGTCGCCTGGGAATCGATGAGGCCGTTCTTGGAAGGCATAGCAAAGAGGTACGGCGGCGAAGGGTACTCCTACTTCGAGAAGCTCAAGGACGACATAGCGAAACTCCACAAGTCAGCATAGATGCAGGACGGTCCGCCGATCCACCCCCCGAAGGCGATGGAGGTCTCGGGGACCGTCACTAATGATTCTCGCGCAGGATGCTGAAGAATGTCTCGGCGGTCATGTAGGTCCCGTCCCTTGGGATGGACTTGGTGCACTTCATGGGCTTGATGTACTTCGTGGGCGCGTCGATCTTCAGGACGAGCATCTCGTCGTCCTCCGACTTGCCCAACCTGCCGACGTACTCGTCGAGCTCCTGAGCGGAGATAGACAGCTCGGTGCCGTACTTCCTGACGTCCCGGACCGGCTCACGCGAGACGCTCGCGACCCCGCCCTCGGCGTCCAGTATCCTCGCACCTCCGGTCACGTAGAGGAACGCCCTGTCTCCCGGCTCGAGGTCGGACGGGAACTCGTCCACGAAGATCGCTATTATCGGCCTGTGGTGAAGCACCCTGTTTATTGTCTCGCCTTCGAGCGGAACTATCATCCCCGTCACTCCGTTCTTCCCCATGGACAGCACCCTTACCCTGCAGCGTTCATAGAGGTAACTGTCGGGGCCGAGCCCGCGAGGGTCGCGGAGTACTTCTGCTCGAACCTGTTGAATCTCCAGTAGGCCATCGAGACGAGCCATGAGACGACGAAGATGCCGACGATTCCGTAACCGATCGTCTCAAAGTCGAGGCTGTTGAGCCACAGCCAGAAACCTCCGGAGAGGTTGAGCTCTGTGGAGAGGACCTGGAAGACCTCTATGGAACCCACGACCCACGCGACCATGACCGAGATGATAGTCACCGTCAGGTTGTAGTAGACTTTCCTCAGCGGATTCAGGAACGCCCAGCCATAAGCGACCCTCATCAGTACGCCGTCCGTCGTGTCTATGAGCACCATCCCGCAGGTGAACATCAAGGGAAGCACCAGGATGTAGTAGAGAGGAATGTTCGTCGAAACGCCAACGCCCACGCTCACGGCTATGAGGGCGACCTCTGTAGCGGTATCGAATCCGAGACCGAACAGGACCCCGATAGGGTAGATCTGCCATGGCTTCTTTACGACTCTGAACAGGGGGTGGAAATAACGATTGAGAAACCCGCGCTTCTCCATCATGTTCTCAAGCTCGGACTGGTCCATCTTCCCTTCGCGCATGGTCCGGAAGAGCCTGTACACGCCGAGGACTATGACGACGTTGACGAGGCCGATGACCCATAGGAACCCTCCGGATATCAGGGTGCCCGCCACGTTGCCCGCGGCGGCGAGCGCTGGAAGGCTCGAACTGATCGAGCGCGTCGCTACGACGAGGGCCAGGATCAGCGCCACGACCACCGTCGAGTGGCCGAGCGAGAACCAGGTGCCAACGGCCAGCGGGCGTTTCTTCTCCTGGAGAAGCTTACGTGTGGTGTTGTCGATTGCGGCTATGTGGTCGGCATCGACACCGTGACGTAGGCCGAAGACGTAGGCTACGAGTCCTAGGCCGGCGAGGACGATCGCCTCCCTGCCTATGGCGAAGGAGGCAAGAAACCCGAAAGCGGTCACCGAGAGTATGACCGCGTACAGCAGGACGACTCTGACCTTCTCGCCCGCGGACAGTCCGACGTCAAACCCGGAAACCTCTGTCATGGTCCCCACTCGAGCCCAGAACGTTTCGACGTAAAAAGGGGAGGGAGCATCTCTGCTCCCCTCCCAAGTCTAGTTCTGCAGTGCCTCCGCTGTGTTCGCCAGGTAGCCCTGGTACGGGTGCCCTAGGTACGGGAAGCTGCTGAGGTAGGCGACCGCGTTGGTCGTCCCGTCGTTCAGCGCCGAGACCGCGGCGTCGGGCACGAACTTGGGGGCAACGAGGCTCAGCACCGCGCCTCCGATCGCCTGCAGCTCTATCGCCGTCACGTTGTCGAAGACTCTGCGGCCGTTCGGGAAGCCGGAGGCGTCTCCTCCGAGGAGCCCCAGCCTGTTCGTGGCGTTGGCCGCCGGGTTGGTCGTCGTGATCGCTGGGGGTATGGCGACGTTCAGCCGAAGCTCGTCCGCCTGGGTCGCACCCGTGAAGTTCTGGAACCCAGGGACGAGTCCTGTGGGGATGCCCGTCAGCAGGATAGCGACAAGGTCAGGCCTTGTCGAGTTTGCCGCGGCGTAGGCCGCGAGGTTCGGGAAGACCCCCGGGTAGAGATACGGGATGAGGCCCTGGAGCTGGGGGACGTTGTAGGAGGCCAGGAACTGGGAGTCACCGGCCGGGGACTGCTGGTTCCAGTAGTCCTTCTGGCTCAGAGGTATCACGACCTCGTTGATCAGGGGGTTGCCGAGGCGAGAGACCTGGTACCAAGCACCCGCCAACTCGGCGATGGGCTGGTTGTACTGGTCCGTCTCGAGGACCCTCACCTGTTGTCGGGAGGCCGTGCTCCAGACGCCGATCGTGGCAGTGGGGTCCGCGACTCCGGTCGGGAGCTTGCCCGTGCTGGTCAGCGCTGTGATCGGAACCTGGATCGCGATAGAATGGACGTTGAACCCGCTCGTGCCGTCGACGCCGGGGGCGTTCGGAGGAGTCGGGATGAGGTGAAGACTCTCGACCGGTCTGAGGGTTCCTAGGTCGAAGATGGAGCCGAGGTCGACGTAGAACCCGTCGGCCCTGGGTCCGGCAAAGACGGTCTCACCGGACTTTAGTGTGTAGACGGTGTTGGGGAAGATCGCGGTGTCGTAGTTCGGTGTTGAGCGAGGGCCGATGTCAGGAGGAGGAACGAGCAGCCCGGTGGCGAGCACCGTGTTGGCGGTCTCGGACGGGTTGCGCCTCGGCCCGGTCACCTTGATGACGCTGTAGGTCTGCTGGACGTTCAGGTTGGTGAAGCTGTTCGTGCTCGAGTTGTAGGAGACTGGTCCTGTGTTATAGAGGAAGGTCGCGCCGCTTCCGACGTGTGTCTGGAACCGGAACTGGTAGGTCACCTCCTCGATGCCGTCCCCGTTGTTGTCGATCATTATCTCGTAGAGGACGCTCGGGTCGAACCGGTAGAAGTTGGGTCCCGCGGCCGCACCCTGCAGCGGGATGAAGTTCGAGATCAGGGTTACGGTCGAGGGCTTGTCTGGGCTGACGAAGGCGTAGACGTCGGTGTTGTCAGCGGCGGGGTCGGAAGCAATGCCGGGAGCTTCTCGGTGGGAGGTCATCTCAGTCGAACCTCGCTAGGACCGCGCTCTTCAGCTTCGAGGCTAGGGCCGCGTCCTGTACCTTGATCGACTGGAGGCCGCTGTAGCTGCTCACGACGTCCCCTTTGATGACGAGGACGGTCGTCCCTGCGGCGTTGGAGGCCGCCGCACCCGCGGCTGCGGCCGTGGCCGAAGTTGGGCTGGCCGGGACGTTCTGTACCGGACTGGCCTGGGCCCCTCCTGGGAGGTTCCCGATGTACGGAGCCGCGGCGAGAGCCGCCGTGGCAGCCATCGCACCTTTGATGGCATCTCTTCTTGACAGAGAAATAGACATGGACCAAAAACCGAGTATAACCGTCTTTATAGTTAGGCCGAGATTACACCCAAATCCCGCCCAAATTTGCATCCAAGCAGGATAGATGCAACAATTGCGGGAAATTGCCGCCGGAATTGCGCGTCGCGGAAAAGTAGGGCGCTAGCGTCAGGTGCCCAAGGTTTATTGAGCGTCGAGGGGGAGCACGTCTCATGGAGCGCGAGCCCGATTCGCTGGCCGACAGGGCCGAGGTCGCGGACACTGTGACAAGGCTGTTCATCAACACCGACGAGAGGAACTGGGAAGGCGTCGCCGACTGCTTCGCCACGAAGGTGCTCTTCGATATGTCGTCCCTCTCAGGGATCAAGCCCTCCCGGGTGAGCCCGAAGAAGATCGTCGACCAGTGGGAGTCCGGTCTCAGGGGGCTCT
>JBEKFK010000160.1:0-4421 GCA_050013375.1 Nitrososphaerales archaeon
GTCGCACCACATTTCCCAAGATGGCTTGTGATGACCCTTGCGCTCTCGGGGGTTTTCGTCTACGTTCTGTTCGCGGTTGTGGATGCGACCTTCTACAGTTTTGCATCCTCCTACCAGTCAGGGATTGCGGCTTCTGTCGTCTGGCTCCTGACCATCATGATTGTCTCGTTCAGAACTGGGGTACTAAATGCCATCAAGATATTCGGTCTTCCGGCTATAGTGTTCTCGATGGTGCTTCTTCTGGCCGACAATTACCTGCAGATGACGAGCTCGATCAGCAACCTCGTCCAGTGGGACTTGAACCTGCGCGGATGGAACTACATCCCTCTGGTCAGCAACTGGTCCGTTCTGACGATTGCGACATTCCTGTTGGCGAGGGAAGCCGCGTCGCACTTCCAGCACATCCCCACCCAACCCTGTAACGACAGGTGCTGCCCGGCAGACTGCCTGTGTGGAGACTGCTCGCTCTGCTCCACAAGTCGCGCCGTGGGAAACGCACCGGTGCCGTCAGGCTCGGTGCCCAACCCTCCCCAATATCCGGCGCCGGCTCCAGGGCCTGACGTCGGAAGACCGCTCCTGCAGCAAGAGCCAAGAGACTCCCACCCTCGTGAGCCGCTATGAAAGACGAACCTGGGAGCGTGGATGCCTACATATCGGCGGCTCCGGAGGAGGTCCGCGGGAAGCTCAGAGAAGTCCGGGCAGCGATCAAAGGCGCCGCTCCGACCGCCACCGAGAGCATTAGCTACAGGATGCCCTACTACAACTACAAGGGCCGCCTGGCTTGGTTCGGCCTACATACGGCGCACATCGGATTATACTTGCGACCTCCAGTTATAGAGGAGCACAAGAAAGAACTGTCAAAGTACACGACTACCAGATCGGCTGTCCATCTGCCTCTCGACGTACCGATTCCCGTCTCTCTCATCAAGAAGCTGGTCAAAGCCCGGATGAAGAAGAACGACGCACTCGCCCGTCTAACAGCATAGTTCTATCCTCAAAGCTGCATGAAGGTTTACTGCGACGAGCCGTCCGAGGTACCGACACAGTTCAGCCGAAGGTGACCCTAGATTATCTGCGACACCAGACTCACAATACCAGTGAGCACGACCGCTGACAGGAGTATCCAGTACAGGAACCTGTTCGGTCCCCTGAGTGAGTGGGTACCCATCAGACCCTTCTTCGAGGCTATCAGGCCGAGCAGGACAGCGGGGGCAATCAAGACCACAACCTGGAGTGCCAGCAGACTGAGTGAAAGATTGACTAGGTTGAAGGGTAGGAGGCTGATGACGAGAGCAGGAATGGATTCGAGCAGGTACACTCTGAAGAGGCTCTTCTTCCCCCATCCCATGGCACTTGTCACTCCCCAAGCGGTGCCCAACGAGACGACAATGAGAGCCACGAAGCCTGCGGAGATCAGTCCGACCGCGAACAGATAGGGAGAGAGGCCCCCCGAGACCACCGTCAGAGCCCCTGACAGGACCTGAGGGGGCGCCAGCTTTCCGGGTCCACCACCTACACCCACAGCCGCCACCTCGACCGCAACCAATATCGACTCCGAGATGACCGCGCCAATAGCGGTCTCGAGTCGCATCGCCCACAGGTTCTTGGAGGTGATCCCCTTCTCGGCACTCGCCGAGGCTTGGTAGAACAGCATGAACGGCACTATCGTGGATCCGACATTGGCCGCGATGAGAAAGAGGAAGGTCGGCGAGGTCGAGTAGAGAAACGAATCGAACCTGATGCCCGAACGCGCAGCGTAGTAGGCGGAGACGCCGTACGAGAGCGCGAGCACGAAAGAGATCGCCAACAGCGGCTTCTCAATCTGGGCGTATCTGCGCCGGTACACCAGAAGGATGTTCAGACCGAAGGCGCACGGGACAGAGATGTACGGCGGGACACCGAATATCTGCAGACCTATTGCGATCCCGGCGTATTCCAAGATGTAGATCATCACATCCGCCCCTATCATTGGAAGGGCAGCCGCGGCTGCGATCTTCGGAGAGAAGTTCTCCCTGATGAGCTCCCCGAGCCCCTTGCCGGTCACGGCTCCTACCCTACCCGCGACCTCCTGGATGACGAACAGCGGGACGGTTAGCACCACGAGCAGCCAGACGAGGCCCGTACCATAGAGCGCCCCGTTCTCGGCCGCCGTGATGACACTGGCAGCGTCGACGTCCGCTATCATCACCAGCCAGGCCGGACCCCACGTCCTCACCAGGGTCCCGATCCTAGAAGCCCGGCTTCCCTTCTCCTCGGTCAAGAATGGTTCACTGTTTCCATGATGCGCCTTAAACCTGTCCACCCAGTTTCTCCAGGCGCTCGCCCACCTGACAATCCATCTGACCTCGATCGGCCAATTCCATACGCCGAGGACTAAGGTTTAGTATCACGCAGATGCACGAGGTGTGCGTTGCCGGCAATAACAATCGATGGGAGAGGCGATACTGTAAGGGACGCCGCCCGTGACATGTGGAAGAGGATGCAGGGTCTCGAAGAGAAAGGCTACCAACCAATCTCCAGCGTCGAGATAGTCGACACTTCCAGCAACAAGATCATCCTGACGTACCAGCTGACTGACCCAGAGTTTCAAGTCCACCTGAAATCCGACGCGAGGGAACAGAGCCCGAAGCCAGCCCACCAGGAAGAGCATCATCCTCCTACCGCCCACGAGTACGCATACATCGCGCGAATCAGTCTAGAAGGATAATCGCGTTCACAATACACTCACGCCGCCGACTGGACACCTTGGAACGACAGGTATGACCTGCGTCCGGCCGCAGCTCTCCTAACGCGATGGTGAATCCCTCTGGCGCCGCTCAGAGTTCAAATCTTGCTGAGCTGGTTTCGGGGCCGATGGTCTGTTCGATCTTGATTCTCAATCCCTTCTCAAGGATATCTGAGAGCATTCCGCCATAATAGGCCGACCACTTCGGTCCCAAGGAGTGCCTGAGCATGATCAGGTGCCTGCGACCCTCTACACTGTCCTCGAAATCGAAACGCTTGGTGTACAGCGAGAACCTGCGGAGGAATTCGACCGCGTTGTCAAATGTGAAGTCAACGAACATCTGCTCGATTGACGGCCGCACGAGGTCTTGAGACATCCTTCTCCCAAGCTCTCTCGCATCATCCAACGAACATCGTTCCATGAGCTCAGTCAGCAGAGTCGGCGATACCTCCATGATGTGGATTTTCTCGTTGTACCTGTCCCACTCCACATACTCCCTGACCAACTTGTTGACGATGGCGTTGACCGACATCTTCTGGTTGCGCCCGATAGTCTGAAGGGCCTCATCAAGTCCCTTATCGAAGCGTATCGTCCGCGTTGCGCTCAGACCCATGAATCACGAAGGACCAATAACCGCTAATAGGTTTGTCTGTCCTCGGTTGCGATTCTGTCTGGACGCGTAATAGCCCAAGGTTGAGGGCGTTCTTTCAACATCTTCGCTACTCAGGCGGAAGACAGGGGCAGACAAGAACCTTGAAATCTCCTCCGAAACAAGATGGGCCAGAAAGTGCACCGCATGGAAGCGAAACCCACCAGGAACGACTCAGAGAACTGGACGCGAGAATACTCGACGTACTTCTGGTCCTCCCGCGATCCTTTCGAGATGAGGTTCGAGACGGAGAAGACCTTGGGGCTGCTTCTGGCGCGCGACGAGGCTCAGACAGAGAGGCTCGTCTACTCCGGTTCTGACAACCCACCCTCCATCGGCCGGGACGTCCGGCTCTGTTTCGAGGCGGCTCTCCCGAAGGGGAACTGGTACTCGCTACAGGTCACCGCGTGGGTGCCCAAAAGCTGGTACACAGTGACTGAGTTCCAGAGCTACGCAGACAAGGCGTTCGAGCATTGGACTTCCAACCTGCAGACTGCTCCGACCCTGGGCCTCCTGGGCGGCGCATCCCAAGAGCTGTATGCCCAACGAATCCACGATGCCGTGGAGGAAGATGCGAGACGTGCGAGCGAGAAGGAGGACCCTTTACCAGTCACGGCCCTCAAACACCAGATTCTAGAGGATCTTCGGAACGGCGCGTCCTTCCGCACGGCACACCATGAGGGTGGAACCACGATCTCCTTCGACGGTAAGGCCTTCATCCGCTCAGAGTACGGCGAGCAGACTTCCTCCAAAGTGCTTTCGACGGACGAGGAGACGCTCGACTGCATCGAGGCGCTATACGACTGGGAATCACGCAAGGGCACGTTCCCGCACCGTCCTCCCGAACTCGAGGTATGGCGGTTCATTCAACGACAACTTACAAAGTGAGAGCGGGGCAAGCCGAGAGAGGGCTTATCTAACCAGTGTTTCCGGTGTTGTCGACATGGACGACGGGATAGACGCCATCTTCACCAAAGCGAAGCAGGGCAGAGTCCTCTTCCAGGACAGGAGCGCTCTGTCGCCCGAGTTCATCCCAGACCACCTTCC
>JBEKFK010000161.1:0-4397 GCA_050013375.1 Nitrososphaerales archaeon
CAGCCAGGAGCCTTGACTCCCCTCCCGGGCCGTCAACGCGGCGCCCTGATTGATTCTCCAGAACACATTATTCCAACGTTACTTAAATAGACCAGTCAGAATGCGCCGGAGCCATGCAAACGAAGCGAGCGCTCGCGCCTGCGGCGATAGCGGTTATCGTCATCATAGTCATAGCAGTAATTGCAGCAGGAGCATATCTGGCGTTTTCGAAGTCTGGCTCGTCCTCCTCGACTACGCCTAGCACCTCGTCCACCAGCGCGATAACCACACCCCTCACGACATCTAGCACCACGCAGCCCATCACCACGAGCAGCACTCCGGCGGTCACAACAACCTCCGCGATCGTATCGACTTCGACGCCGACGACGAGCACTAGCTCGATCGCTTCGAGCACCAGCACGTCCTCTCCCACGACGTCCAGCTCGACTCAGACGACGACCAGCACCCCGACTACAACAAGCTCGACTACGACCAGCTCGCCCGCGAGTACGACCACGAGTACGACCACGACTAGCACCACGACGACAAGGAGTACGACAACGAGCTCGACCGTCTCGACGACCAGCAGCACGACCTCGACCACGACGACCTCTTCACACTCGAGCACGTCTTCCACCACCTCGACCACCTCCTGCCTGCCGAACCTCAGCTTCTCGTCCGAGCCTGCTAGCGTCTTCTTACCAATGCTCGGCGCCTACTCATCCATAGGCGGGAACTTCCAGATCACGCTGAACGGTGCATCGTACACCTTCACCTCCAGCTACACAACGCTCTATGCGAGCGCGACGACGTTCAAGGTGAGCATCGTGTCGTCGGACTATCCGAGTGCGTTCACGATGTGGCTCATGAAGAACGGGAGCCTCGTTGGGATAAACTACGCAGGGTCTAACTACACGGGTGCGGCAGCCATCTCCTACTACCAGGCGTCCCGCCTCTTCACCGCGTGGGGGACACAGACCGTGTTCGGGCAGCAGCTGACGTCCGTCTACATCTATGCCACCGCATACTTCCACTCCACCGGGACCTCGCCCGTTACCCTCGGGACGAACACGTTCACTCTGACCAACTACGCCGCTAACTCACTTCCGGAGACCCTTCCGACCTGCTCCGGCGCGAGCGTTACCCTGACCGCCGCAACCATGGCCATAGGGACACCGAACGGAGCGAACTATCCGTTCCCGTTCCAAGTGAACGTCGTCGGCTCGTCAACTGGAGGCACAACCGGGAACGTGACTTTCACCATCAGCTCTCAGATAACATCGGTCACAGTAGCCTGAGGCTCGACAGCTGGGACTCGAGCCGACCCGGGGTCTCTCCACTCCTTTTTCATTCGGGCTATCGGCGAGGCTAGGGTGGACTTACGGGCCTCCTCCTAGCCTCCTGCTCGTGCCGGCTTCTGTACCAAAGCGGCCACCCGCAGTGGTCAAATCGAATTTACAGAGACAAGAACGGTAATTGAGCAGCCCCCTTCTAAGCGGGACTCAGAGAATATCGCCCAAGACGCGATGGAGAGCCTGCAAACCGAGGTCAGAGGACTTTCTAGACTGCTCGCCCAAGCGCAGGCTCCGCTGCTCGCGATACTCCCCCACAACACCCTCGAGTACGCCGAGGCCGCGCAGCAAGGCGGTGCCGACGCCCTCGTCCTCGGCATCGACAAGACCGAGTCGATGTTCCCGGGGCTCTTCGGCAGCTTCGACCTGCAGGAGGACTCGATCCTCGGAATTGTCTCGACGTCTTCGATACCCGTAGGGATCTCCATAGGCGACTCCCGCCCGCTCACGCCCGAGAGCTGGGAGAGGATCGTTGGCAAGTCATTCAGCTTCGTCAACATGTACGCCCACCACATGCCGCCGTTCGTCCTCACGGACGAGAGGATCGACAAGCTGGTCTCGATCGGGGCAGGCTACATGGTGGAGCAGATCAAGAGCCTCTCGGAGATGGGCCAGGTCAAGGCCCTCGAGGCCGCGATCGTCACGCCGCAGGGTCAGACCCACGTGTTCAGTGTGCTCGACCTCTCTACGCTCCGCATGATATCGAGGCTCTCGGCCAAGCCGGTCATCCTTCGAGCCCAGAAGCGGCTGGAGGCGGGCGACTTCAGGTCCATCGCCGAGGCCGGCCTGAGAGGACTGAGCCTCGACCCATCTGCCCTGGAGGCGGGCGTTGAAGCATATAGGGATGCTATAACGACCTTCAGGTCTAGAGTGACGAGTTCTGTCCAAACGAGCGGGTAAGACCAAGGCGGTTATCCTAGCCGGCGGCCTGGGCACGCGCCTGAGGCCCTATACTCTGTTCCTCCCCAAGCCGATGCTGCCGGTGGGCCACAGGCCCATACTCGAGCACATAGTCGAGTGGTTGAAGGGAAACGGCATCGCCGACATCGTCATCTCCACGGGGTACCTTGGGAGGGCGATCGAGGATCACTTCGGGGACGGGTCGGACTTCGGCGTCAGGATCGAGTTCGCGAAGGCGAGGAAGCCCCTCGGCATCGCCGGACAGCTCCGCAACGCGGAGAGCAAGCTCGGGGAGCGGTTCGTGTGCCTGTACGGCGACGCCATACTCGATTTCGACCTGAGGAGACTACTCGAGTTCCACGCTGAGAAGCGGGCGATGCTCACCATGGCCCTGATGTCCGAGAAGATCCAGGGCAAGTACGGCGTGATCGAGCTCGGGGGGGACGGCGCAATAAAGCAGTGGAAGGAGAAGCCGCTGATCGAGAACGACATCAACATAGGGTGTTACGTCATGCAGAAGACCTACCTCGGCTACATCCCCAGCGGTTCGACCTACGGGATGAAGGAGGCGTTCGAAGCCGCGCTCAAGAACCGCGAGCCTCTCTTCGGGCTCAAGGTCGAGGGGACGTTCAGGGACATAGGCGACCGGGCAGCGTACAGGGAGGCCGACGACTACTACACCAACCTCTACGGGAAGGTCCCCTAGACGAGGCGAAGCGAGACGAGCGTCGTAATCTTCGAGGACGACCGGTGGCCGGACTTCACACCCCTGAGCTCGACCCGTCACCTGGGCCAGCAGATCCTTGGCACCCAGACGATAATCGGGCACGTGGCAGGACGCGTGGACGACCCGGTCTCGCTCTCGGGCAGGAGCTACCTGTCAGACGCCGTGGAAGAGGAGACGAAGATGCGCTACAACCAGCGCGCCGACGGGAGCGTCCTGCTGATCAACGCAAGGATCAACCCGCTCGTCGATTTCGAGCGGATGGCGGCCGGGAAGTCCAACTTTGCGCTCCTCGACCGGGGAGAGGTCGCGATCGCCCTGCTCGCCAAGAGGAAGTTCGAGGACGCCTCAGCCGAGGACGGCACCTTGCCCCAGAGGAAGCTGGTCGCCGCCGCACGGACCCTCGAGCGAATCGAGACTTCGGAACCTATTCTGTTCAGGTACCCCTGGGAGATGCTCGCGGCCAACGGGCGCGCGCTGGAAATCGCGGGCGGGAGGGGAGGGGGTCAGAGGCTCAAAGTGAGCCCGCAGGCCGACGTCGAGGAGTTCGTCGCCTTCGACCCGTCCTCCGGCCCGATAATCGTGGGAGACGAAGCGCGGATAGAGTCCTTCTCCCGGATCTCGGGGCCGTGCTACATCGGCCCGAAGACGGTCGTCCGCTCGGCCCTCGTGAGGGGAGGGTCCAGCATTGGTGCTGACTGCCGCATCGGCGGCGAGGTCGACAGCTCCATCGTCTATACTCACTCCAACAAGGCACACTTCGGGTACCTTGGCCACTCCATCGTCGGTGAGTGGGTGAACCTCGGGGCTGGGTGCGCGACCAGCGACTTGAAGAACACCTATGGGACCGTCAGGGTCCGGCGGGGTTCCGCCAGGGTCGACACCGGGATGCAGAAGCTCGGCCCGATGATCGGCGACATGGCAAAGATCTCGATCGGGTGCATGGTATTCGGAGGGAAGACCGTGGGCGTCGGCGCCCAGTGCTCGGGGCTCGTCGACCTCGACGTCCCGGACTTCGCGAGATACGACGGGTACAGGCAGCACACCGACGTACTCAAGCTGCGTTCGGTGACTCAGACCCTCGGCAGGATGATGAGCAGGAGGGGCGTCGCCATGACCGAGGCGCGGAGAGCGCTCGTCGAGCGGTTGTACGCGAAGAAGGGACGCGCCGGCCGGGCGCTCTAGATGGCCACGGGCGAGGTACTCTCTGAGCAGCTTAAATGGGAGAGTTTGATGTCCCGTGTCGCCAAGGGCGATTAGTGCGATGGTGGGACAAGACAAGCTCTCTTCAGAAGAGATTGTCAGGGCCGACCCGAAGAGAGTCTACGAGCTTTACGATCGTTGGCCGTCCGACGTCGAGGACGCCCTGAGGATTCAGGTCGAGGTGCCGAGGAAGAAGTACGAACGCGTGATCTACCTGGCCGTGGGCGGCTCAGCAACCG
>JBEKFK010000162.1:0-4397 GCA_050013375.1 Nitrososphaerales archaeon
GGGCGCGGTTGGACCGGAGGACGAGCCTCGAGACGACGGCGTCTAGCCTCTCCTGCTGCGCGAACCTCACGTTGGTCTCGAGCCACCCGTGTGAATTGAACTTCCGGTGCCAGACTTTCACCGGCCTGCCTGCACCCTCGCAGGAGACGTCCTCTATCTCGCCGTCGCGGATGAGCGGGTCGATGGTCGAGTAGCCGAGGATGTCCCTCAACAGGTAGTGGGTCGCCGCGCTCAGATCCTCGTCGGTGGCGCGGGCGTCCAGGAACCCGGCCCGCTTGAGCTCGGCGAAGAGGTACCCGAGGGGGTCGACGGAGATGACCGGGGATGGGGCGAGCCATGATGTCAGCGACTCGATCGCTCCGGCGACTGCCGCGCTCATCTCTGGAGCGAGATAGGGCTCCTTGACCAAGTAGAGGGACCTTCCTTCGGTCTCGTAGATGTACACGGTGAAGCTCGACCGGTAGGTGGCCCCGTAGCCGGCTCGGAGCTCGTAGCTCACAAGGTAGTTCTCAAGCATGACGCCCCCTCGAGGCGGCTCGAACGGAATCGTCTCCAACGCAGCCACGAGCTGCCGTGGCGGGCTCTTCCTGATGGTCCGTCCGAGCAGTCCCCTATACCGTGAGAGCGACTGTTCTAGCTCCAAATGCAATGGTCACCGCGCCGTGCGTCCCCGACTGAAGCCTTAGGTCGCAGATGTCTTTCGGCTGCAATACGGAACAGGTCGAGGACCACCCGTTCTCCTGCCCGCCGCCTACGAACACCCCCGACAGGTGAGCCGGCGTCCACCCGTAGTTGAAGAGCCAGATGTAGGTTCCCGAGGTGTTGTCTTGGGTCGAGACCACTGACAGCAGGATACCCTCGGCGGAGGCAGCGTTCTGCGACCCCGCCTGGAGTACCCCGTTGGCACTTCGGAGAGACCCGAGGGAGATTGCTCCGACCGCTCCGAGGACGGCGATCGTGACGGCGAGCATCGAGACCGAGGAGACGACCTCGCTGACGCCGCGCGACTTATGCAAGTGTGTCGAAGCCTCCCTCGAAGACCAGGATGAGCGAGTGATGCAACCCGTCCGTGGGGAAGTAGAGAATGAAGCTGCTTGACGGTACCGACCCTATGACCGGGACGGAGCTCACATCCGGGCCCGGGGACGAGAACTCCTCTCCCGAAGGTCCGGAGACCTGACAGGATGACGCATCCGAGAACATGACCTCATGCCACCCCGGTCCCACGGTCAGCGAACTGGTCCACTGACCCTGGATCCACGCCATCCCGTTTGAGGTCGCAGTCAGGAGCGCGGAGGACGGAGTGTAGACAGAGAAGAAGGTGATCGACCCTGGGAGGCAGAGCAACTGTGTCGTGCCGTAACCCGTCCCGTTGAAGAATAGTATCCCCGAATGGGAGCTCGCGTCGTCGGCCTCGAGGGCCTGGGGGGTGCCCTCCGAGGAGGCGTTGACCTGGGCCTCGACGATCGAAGGCGTCCCGCCCAGCACGGTGAGCTGATTCGAGAACACATCCTCGCGCGGCGGAGTGAACCGGCTCACCCCCTCATAGACGATGAAGGCGAGCGAAAGGCTGATCGAGACGAGGATCAGGGAGGCGACGAACCCGCTGACCCCCTTCGAGTGTCTCATGCCTGCACGTTGAAGGCCCGAGCCAGCTGGTCTCCGATGACGGTCACAGTGAAGGTGCTGAACGTCGGGATGGCGAAGTTTGTGGTCATCTGCGCGGTGAGGATGTCACCAGGTTGAAGCATGGTTCCCCCCGAGGGCGAGGATACAACCGTCACGTTCGACGCGCTGAACTTGAAGGTGTTATGGTCCGGACCGTAGCTCACCTCGAAGGCTGTGATGTTGAGGGGCACGTTGCCGTCGTTCTTGATGCTCATTATGATGCTCTCCCCGTTCGGGGCTACGTTGATGTCGGTCAGGTCCATCGAGGGGTTCTTCACCTGTGATACGATTATGTTCCTGAACTGGGTGTACAGGAGTCCTCCGATCATCAGGGTGATTACGACCAGGATTATCGTCGCCAGAAAGGGGCTTATGCCCTTGCGCATCTTCATGGACGAACATCCCGTCAGGATATTTAATCGCCAATGAAGTCACAGAAGTCCGAAGACGAGGAGCGAGACGAGGGTCGAGACCAGCAGCATCGGAACAGCCATGGCGTGCCTGGAGGTCTGGGTGAACAGCTTCGAGAGGAGGAGCCCGGTCAGGAGCGAGACCGCGGATATCGAGACCAGGATGTAGCTCTCCGAGACTTGGGTGAAGCTCGGCAGGAAAGGTATGCCCCCCTGGTTGAAGCTGCTGAGGAATGTCATGGAGGAGACCGATATCGCAGGCACTATGACTCCGATCAGGACGAATGGGAGAAGCGATCGGGAGGCGTTCCGCCGTGCGTCGGAGAGGCGCTTGAAGAACGTAGAGAGGCGCTCCAGCTGCTCGAATCCTGCGCCCGTGGCGAAAGCCATCGAGAGCATCCCGAAGGAGAGCCTCACTAGCCAGGAGGGGTGAGTGACCCTTCTCTGCGCCTCTTCCGGGCTGGCTCCGAGCATGATGGATCTCTGGAACGCGGCGAGGGGCTCGTTGATCGAGACGAACCCTGTGCGCCCTCCTGAGACCTTTGTGAGCGCCTCGGGGAGGCTCACGCCGGCCTTGCTCTCCTCGGCGAGGTCGTGCAGAAGCAGGCTCACCTCCTCTTCTCCCTTCCTTATCTTCACGCAGACACCCCTCGTCCGCAGGAACCCGGCTGCGGAGACGAGGAGGGTTACGAGCAAGGAACCGGTGATGGGAATGACCCCAATAAGATACAGATAGGTGGAGACCGACCATGAAACGAGTATGAGGAGCAAGGACGCCGGTCCTGGCGTCGAGTTGTGAAGGACCGGTTGTGCCGAATCCATGAGGGCCAGCAGTGCGATGGAGAAGACGGCGAGGAGCCCCAGAGAGAGGGTGAGGATCTGGGTTGTCGCCACCCCCGGGACTGCGGCGGCTATCATGTCGAGGCCCACCGGGAAGAGCGCCAGGACCATCAGCGAGACCTCTGCCAGCGAGCCCACAGACTCGGAGAACCCCTTCCATCTCGCCTCGAGGATCTCCACCTGACGCGCGGCCTCCTCCTCCACGAACTCCGTGATGCTCTTGCCGGTGGTCAGGGTTATCGCGAAGCCGTGCGCGAACTCCCGGAGCCTCCTGCTCGGGTTCAAGCCCAGCGTGGCCTCCACGACCTGGTCGGGAGCACCGGGAACGAAGGTCAAGTCGCGCTCCAGTATCGCCTGCTCCTTGCTCAGCTCCGGGAAGACGCCTGCGCCGAGCGCCGCGACCCTCCCAAGCCCATCGTCTAACGTGGGAGAGGAGGCGCGCGAGAAGATCGAGAGGGCGATGAGGAAGAACGGGAGCTCGGCCTCGACGGCCCTCCTGCGGGCGTAGGCCAGCGTCAACGGCATTACTATCGGTAGGACCTGGACGACGGCTAGGGACGCGATGACCAGGATGCCCTGTGGTTGCGGGAGGAAGAGGGCGAGGACCTCCCCCACGGCTGGGTAGAGGATGAGCGAGAGTGAAAACCTGGAGTAGACCCGGGGGGAGAGGTACAGCCTCGCGGCGACCAGTAGAGGCGAGAACCTCGCCTGGAGGGAATCGGCCACGCCCGCGAGGGGACAGATGGAAGCCAGCCTCCTCACCGCCGTCTCGAACGTAGTACTAGACACTACCGAGAATCTGGGTTCTGCTTATAAGGAGCTCCAGAATGAACTTGCGAGTTTGCTCCTGCAGATACTGATGCTGGCATCTTTCGTGATTGGAGGGTACCAGGACCTCAGAGAGAGGCTCGTCTCTGACACGGTCTGGATACCCGCCATCGTCGGAGTCGTGCTACTGTTCTACTTCGACTTCTCCCAGGCAGGCTTCCTGCTCGTCTGGGTGGCGATAATGGGTGCGATCGGGTTCGGATTCGTCTGGTTCGGACTGCTGGGAGAAGCGGACGGGATTGCCCTTGTGCTGATACTTGCGTTGCCTTATCCATCGGAGCTGCTCCCCCTCATCTTCTCCATCGCCCTTGCTTCGGGTGTTGCGATCCTGTATCTCTTCCTCAAGGGAATGCTGGGGAAGGAGAGGATCATCACCATCCAGCAGTTCAAGGGGGAGGCGAGGTGGATACCTCGCGCGGTCATCGTCGGCGGCGAGAGGAAGGAAGTGGCAAAGGACGTCAATGTCTCGCGAGAGGAAGTGGAGAAGATAACCGATGAGGGTGCCATGGTGGATGTCCAGTACGGGATACCAGACATCACGTTCCTGATGGCGGGCTACATCGTCTACATCGTGTACCTTGCCGTCTTTCAGAGCGGCGTCCTCCTCAGCCTCCCCTAGAGGCAAAGCTGATTCGTCACCGTTTGGAGGGA
>JBEKFK010000163.1:0-4370 GCA_050013375.1 Nitrososphaerales archaeon
GCCGTCGTCGAGGAAGACAAAGTCCCCGGGGGATTGACCGGACGACTGTCATGCCGAGAGTATCTCGATAGAAGGCAACAGACCTCTCAAGATCCTCGACCATGACTACGACGTTGCCTATGCTTGTCAGTCTAGGGTCTTGGTCCGGGCGCGACAAGCGGGACTATGAAGGGCAGCCTAGGCCGCTGACTCGTCGGAGGCAGGGAGCACTCCGCCCTCCTCGTCGAAGAGCTCCTCAATGGTCTGGCCCCTCCTGACGATGGAGTATCTGCCCTTGGCATCCCTCATGTGGACGTAGGGCTTGGGCTGGCAGTGGAAGGGCGAGCCCAGGACTATCGAGTAAGCCCCGACGCCCCTGAAGACGACCAACTTCCCCACCTCGGCACCACCGAGCTTCGACCTGCTCGAGGTCGCGAAGACGTCTAGTGAATCGCAGAGCCGCCCGACCAGGACGGTCTTCTGCTGCGTTGTGGAACCGCCGGGCACGACCTCGACAGGGTACTCGTGCCTTAGGAGCGCTGCGTCGGCCAGGTCGTGATATCCGGCGTCGAGGTAGACGTACTTGTTCTCGTTGAACCTCTTGACGTTCACGATTTTGGAGACCATTACGGTGGAGTCTGCGGAGAGGAACCTCCCACTCTCGACGATGAGCGTGAACTTGTCCCCGAAGCTCTCTGCCAGGCTGGTCAGCTGCTCCATAATGCGCGCAGAGAACTCGGATGGGGCCGGGACACTCTTTCCGTATGAAGTCGGGAGTCCGCCGCCGATGTCAAGCGTGTTGATGGGGAACTCCCCGATGGTCCTCCTCGCGCTGAGGATGAACGCCTCGAGCTTCTCGAGCGCTTCGGAGTAGCAGGAGGGATCCTCGACCTGGCTCCCCAGATGGAAGTGGAAGCCGTCGAAGCTCAGCGAGGGGGTCTCCAATATCTTGCGGAGCATGAACATCGCGCTGTCCTCGCCCATCGAATCGAGGGGGACGCCGAACTTCCCGTGCCGGAGCGAGAACCTGAGCTCCGCCTTGACGTGCACCTCCGGGTTGACGCGGATGAGCACGCTCACCGGTCCGCCGACCTTCCCGGTCGCCTCGATGAGATTCAGCAGGCCGTTGTAGCTCGATACCACGATCTTCCTCACTCCACGTGAGACGAGGCTCTCGAACTCATCACGCGTCTCGGTGATGCTGGTGTAGATCACATTCTCCGGGGAGCCCCCGCACTTCAGCAGGAAGTACAGCTCGTTCGCGGCCGTAAGGTCGAACATTATGCCCTCCGAGACGAAGGTCTTGATCACGGCGGGGTTGAAGTTCGCCTTGATGGAGTACGCCACCCTGAACGGCCCCTTGAAACCCTGATAGGCCTGTTCGATCTCGCTCACTTTGTTCCTGAGAACTCCCTCGTCGATGAGGAAGTATGGTGTGCCAAACTTCGCGGCCAGATTGTAAAGCTCCTGGTCATCGAACTTTGGTGTAGTCTGATTCCGGGTCTTCGTCACCGGTTGCGCCCGAGGTTCAGGCAATTGTTTGTGTTCCTTGTCTCTGAAGATTCATTTAAAAATTTATCCCCGCCTGGAAGAATTCTCAGCGACTATCCGCTTGTCTTCTTGAATCAAGGAGCCAGTCCGAATAGCATCAAAAGAGAGAGAGCGCCCAAAAATTCTTGGGGCGCAGCAGATATGGTCAGCGCTGGGCGAGTCCTTGCCGGACCCACGATACCGAGGCCGACGGGTCACTTGCCGACGAGTATCTCGATCGACGAGACGTTCCTCATCTCGCCAGTGTCGACGCTCTTGACCTGCTCAGTGCTGATGGCGATGTTCTTCACCGCGAACGCACCGTTACCGAGCCTCTTGGTGACGATCTCGGCGACATCGACCGCCCGTCCTATTGCGAGGCCCCTCGCCTTGATGACGACTTCGCCTGCCTGCGAAAGCTGAATGAGTGCAGACATTGCGTAGCTCATCACTGGCTTCTTGCCTACATAGATGTGGTTCTGTGCCATTGCCATCGGCGGTGCCACTTCCTCTTCGGATTGTTCTGCGCCGGCTGCGTGTTCCCCTGCGGGAGCCCGATTGTTGGGTTTGCTGGACATGCTAAGCGCGGGCGACAGCCAATCCCTATTTATGCGTGACTAGACGATTCATCCACCCGAGGCCGCGGAGCCTAGAGCAGGTAGCGGACGGGAATGTCCTGATATTCCCCGTTCGGGAGGGAGCGCCTTATCGAGAGCGGAAGAGCCTCACTCGCTAGCTCAGACATGGCGAGGAAGATGGGGTCTTTGGTGGCTTCGTCGATGGGGACGAAGAAGGGGGCTCCCATAGCCAGCTGCAGCGAGCGAGCTCCGATTATCCTTGCCCTCTCGAAGCGGGTCAGCTTGGGAGGCCCGATCCTTATCTCAAAACCTTCCACGACCGCTCGTCGAGGTTTCTTTTTATCGCGCGAAGCAACTACTGGGGACAATCAATAACCTCGAGAATAGGCTTGCCCTTTTAAAGCGCCACTATAAAGTTTGTGCTTGTGCGTCCTGGCAGGCTCACCGTCGCCGGACCTGCCCTTCCCGCAAGACGCCGAGGGTCGCCAAGGTCGAAAGAAGCCCGGCTCCCCATGATCCAAGCATGAATATCTGGGGCACCGCAGACGTCCACCGCGCTTCACGGGATTCAGGTCATACACAATCATGAAATAGTGGACGCGAGCGCCTCCGATTTGTCGTTCATGAACCAGCAGTCGAGGGATGATTGAATGTGTCGGTCTCGAAAGTAGAGTGCAAAGCGGTCATCCGCGGAAAGGGCGAGGTGAAGTTCGACGTATTCAAGCACCTGGCTCCGGTGACCGTGAGCGCCATCCTGAGGGAGCTTCCCATCAACGCCCGCGTGACGATCTACCCGAAGGCGATGATCTGCCTGCTGACCGGGATAAAGGCGGGGGTCGAGAAGCAGCGGTTCGAGTTCGCAAAGGGGGACATCGCCTTCCTTCCGGCCAACGGCTCCCTGTGCTTCTTCCTCGCCAACGCAAAGAGCCAGAGCCCCCTGAACCCTATAGGGAAACTGGAGGCCGACCTCGGAGTGCTGTCCGGCCTCTCTGCCGGCGACACGATGGAGATAATTCAGCTTCGGGAAGTCAGCGAAGGCGCCCAGACGTAGTGCCCGCTGTACCCGCCAACTTTGAAGAGCATCCCCTTCGACTCGAGTGAGACGAGGATCGCCCTCGCGATCGAAGCGCTGACGTTGAAGCTCCTCGCCGCCGAGTAGACGGTGATGGCCTTCTGCGAACCGAGCGCCTTCAGGAACTCCTGATCGCCCAGCTTCGGCATGAGAACCTCTACCCGCTTCCTCTCGCCGACAGACGCCTTGACCTTCTCTGTCTTCTTTATCTTCGAGCCGTCTGCCTGTTGCTCTCCGTCCTCGTTCTGAGTCTTCTCCATCGAGGCGAGAGTCTTCTTCTTGGTACCGCCCATCTAATTCACTGAAGTGACGCGGTTCTAGGCGAATAATTAAGCTTGCGGGTTCCGATCCGGCCCCATCGGGGGTTCCGCAGTGCTCTCGCGTCTCTCCTCCCGGCTGAGCTCCTGCAGCAATCTCAGGAGGGAGACCCCGAGCGGCGTCAGCTCGTACATCCTCACCTTTCCGTAGGCGATCTTGTCGTCGACGAACCCGTACTTTTTCAGGAGCACGAGGTGTCGGTCAACACCCTTCCCGTCGAGCCCCAATTCCTGCGCCAGCTGGAGCCTGTCCTTGGGAAGGGAGAGGGCGTCAAGGAGCCGGATACGCGTCTTCCCGCCCTTCATCTTCACGAAGAGTCCGAAGACGTCGGAGTCGAACCCGAAGTCGGTCCAGCGGGACCTCATCCTGCCGCGCCAGATCCACATCCCACCGACGAGGACCCAGCTCCCTGGGGCGAGCGCCACCGAATGCAGCACCAAGAACTGATACACCGACTTGAGCGACTGTGCCGGAGAAGATCCGACTGCCGGCCCTGCGATGATGCCTTCAACACTGCCGCTGACCGAGTAGTCTGACCCGTTCGTGGCCGTCGAGTTCGACTGAGGCGTGGCTGAGGTTGTGGAGGCAGACGCGGCCTCGGAGCCTGCCGGCTCTGCCATGGTCGTAGTCGAGAAGGTCGCAGTCGACGTGATTGATTGGACCGTCGAGGTCAGCGTCGCCGTGTCAGTCGACGTCGCGGTCGAAGTACTTGCCTGAATTGTCGCAGCTGAACTTGCCGATATTGTACCGGAGATGGCGTAGGACTCTGCGCCGATACCACCTGTGACGCTTGTCGACGACACGAGATAGACGCCGAGGAACGCCGTGTTGACCAGCGCGAACCCGACGAGGGCGGCCAACGCATAGGAGGACTTCATCGACGACGAGGGAAA